>NZ_JAHBDG010000066.1:0-236164 GCF_019956305.1 Pseudomonas sp. BF-B-30
ATCGAAATCAGCCCCCGCCCCTTGCCCGCCGCATCCAGCAACTTCGCCAGGTTGGCGACGATGCGCCCGCCCGTGGCGGCAAACGGATGCCCCGCCGCCAGTGAGCTGCCCTTGACGTTGAGCTTGCTGCGGTCGATCGAGCCCAGCGCCGTATCGAGCCCGAGACGGGTTTTGCAGTACTCCGGATCTTCCCAGGCCTTCAAGGTGCACAGCACTTGCGCGGCGAAGGCTTCGTGGATTTCGTAGTAGTCGAAGTCCTGCAAGGACAGACCATTGCGCGCGAGCAAGCGCGGTACGGCGTAGACCGGCGCCATCAACAACCCTTCGGCACCGTTGACGAAATCCACCGCCGCCGCCTCACCGTCACGCCAGTAGGCCAGAATCGGTAACCCGCGTGCGTTGGCCCACTCCTCGCTGCCCAGCAGCACCAGTGACGCGCCATCGGTCAGTGGCGTGGAGTTGCCGGCGGTCAGGGTGCCCTTGGCGCTTTTCTCATAGGCCGGCTTGAGCGCGGCGAGCTTTTCCAGCGTGGAGTCCGGGCGCAGGTTGTTGTCGCGGGTCAGGCCCAGGAACGGTGTCATCAGGTCGTTGTGCCAGCCCTCGGCGTAGGACGCCGCCAGTTTCTGATGGCTCTCAAGCGCCAATTGATCCTGTGCCTGGCGAGGGATGTTCCAGGTCTGGGCCATCAGCTCGCAATGCTGGCCCATGGACAACCCGGTACGCGGCTCGCCGTTGCGCGGGAATTCGGGGATCAGATGTTTGGGACGCAATTGCAGGAAGGTTTTCAGTTTGTCGCCGGTGGTTTTCGCGCGGTTGGCTTGCAGGAGGATTTTGCGCAGCCCCTCGCTGACGCTGATTGGCGCATCCGAGGTGGTGTCCACGCCACCGGCGATGCCGCAGTCGATCTGGCCCAGGGCAATCTTGTTCGCCACCAGCAACGCCGCCTCCAGCCCGGTACCGCACGCCTGCTGGATGTCATAGGCCGGGGTGGCAGGCGACAGTCGCGAACCCAGTACGCACTCGCGCGTGAGGTTCATGTCTCGCGACAACTTGAGCACCGCCCCGGCGACCACTTCACCAATGCGCTGGCCGTGCAGATTGTAACGTTCGATCAGGCCTTCGAGGGCGGCGGTGAGCATCACCTGGTTACTGGCCGTGGCATAGGGGCCGTTGGAGCGGGCGAAGGGAATCCGGTTACCGCCGATGATCGCGACGCGGTGCAGTTGGGTCATGAAAAGCTCCTGATGAATGATCTGAACCGAACACAGCCCCCTGTGGGAGCGGGCTTGCTCGCGAAAGGGCCGGCACACTCAACATCGTTGTTGGCTGATACACCGCCATCGCGAGCAAGCTCGCTCCTACAATGTAACCAAGCGTAGGCCTTATCTCGTGGATCGAACGACTGATCGCCATTCATGGTCCACACTTTGATCCCCAGCTTTCGGAGCGTGTTCCATGTCTGACCGCTATATCGACTTCGCCAATTCGTCCATCGGCCATCGCCTGGTCGGCGCCCTGGGGTTGCCGACACCGACCAGACTGGAGCGCTGGCAAGCCGGCCGGTTGCGACCTGTAGAAGGCGCCCTGCTGATTGGAGGCGGGCCGTTGGCCGAACACGTCAGCGCTTTCGCCAACCGTCTGACCGACGCAATCTACAGCTACGGCGCCGAGCCTTCGATGGCCACGGCCTGGATTCCCGGCCACGGACCGAAACTCAAGGCCGTGGTGTTCGACGCCAGTGACCTGCTGCACACCGATCAGCTCAAGCAACTTCGCGAGTTTTTCCAGCCGCTGATGAAAAACCTCGACCACTGTGCGCACCTGGTGATTCTCGGGCGCGATCCGCAAACCTTGCGCGACCCGTTCGCCGCCAGTGCCCAGCGTGCCCTGGAAGGTTTCAGCCGTTCACTGGCCAAGGAGTTACGCAGCGGTGGCACCCTGCAATTGATCTACGTCGGTGAAGGTGCCGAGGGGCAACTGGAAGGCCCACTGCGGTTTTTCCTCTCACCGAAAAGCGCCTTCGTGTCCGGGCAGGTCATTCGCTTGAGTCCGTGTTTGACGCCCGTCACCGACTGGACACGCCCGCTCGCCGGGCGCAAGGCACTGGTCACCGGTGCGGCGCGCGGTATCGGTGCCGCCATTGCAGAAACCCTGGCCCGCGATGGTGCCGACGTCATCCTGCTCGACGTGCCGCCGGCCAAAAACGATCTCGAAGCCCTCGCCTCGCGCCTCGGCGGGCGCACCATCACCCTCGACATCTGCGCCGAAGACGCCGCCGCGCAGTTGATTGAACAACTGCCCGACGGGCTCGACATCGTGGTGCACAACGCCGGCATCACCCGGGATAAAACCCTGGCCAACATGACCCCGGAATTCTGGGACGCGGTGCTGGCGGTCAACCTCAATGCGCCGCAAGTGCTGACCAAAGCCCTGCTCGACAGCGGCGCCCTGCACGACAACGGCCGGGTGATCCTGCTGGCGTCCATCAGCGGCATCGCCGGCAATCGCGGGCAAACCAATTACGCGGCGAGCAAGGCCGGGCTGATCGGATTGGCGCAAGCCTGGGCGCCGCTACTCCACGAGCGCAGCATCAGCATCAACGCCGTGGCACCGGGCTTCATCGAAACACAGATGACCGCGCACATTCCCTTCGGCCTGCGCGAAGCCGGACGCCGCATGAGTTCGCTTGGCCAGGGCGGCCTGCCGCAGGACGTCGCCGAGGCCGTGGCCTGGCTCGCGCAACCGGGCACCGGCGCGTTTACCGGGCAAGCGTTGCGTGTATGCGGGCAAAGCGTTCTGGGGGCTTAAGGATGATCACCGACTGGCACACACTCAACCGCGAACCCGGCCTGCCGGGATTGTACGCACGAGCGGCGACACGGCGAAAAATCACGGGCACCACCCTACCCGATTCGGGTTTGAGTTGCTGGGTCGAAGTCGATCCCAAGCGCCTGGCGGCTTATCGCAAGGTCTGTGGTTTCGCCGACAACGGCCTGCTGCCACCGACCTACCCGCACATCCTCGGGTTTGCCTTGCAGATGCAACTGCTCACGACCAGGGACTTCCCGTTCCCGCTACTGGGCCTGATTCACCTGAGCAATCGCGTTCGTGTACTGCGTCCCATGGGTGGAGTGAATCGGGTGCGCGTCAGCGTGCAAGTGCAGAACCTGCAACCCCACGCCAAAGGCGCGACGTTCGATCTGCTGACCACCCTCGACGATCAGTTGGGGCCGTTGTGGGAAGCAGAAAGCCGGATGCTCTGTCGCGGCGTCAAACTCGAGGGTGAACCGCTCGAAGAGAGCCTGGTATCCAGCCTGGCCCTGAGCGAAGTCGAGCACTGGAAAGCGCCTTCGGACATCGGCCGGCAATACGCCAAGGTGTCCGGCGACTACAACCCCATCCACCTCAGCGCGGCCAGCGCCCGACTCTTCGGCTTCCCGACCGCCATCGCCCATGGCCTGTGGAACAAGGCGCGCACGCTGGCTGCACTGGCCGGGCATCTGCCTGTAGCGAATGTCGAGATCGCGGTGCAGTTCAAGAAACCGGTACGGTTGCCCAGCGAGGTGACGTTACTGGCCAGTGCGCCAGGGCCGAGCGGGGATTTTCAGTTGGTGGGTGTCGGGGAGCTGGAGCATATGGTCGGGCATTGGCGGCCGGTTGCCTGATAAAGCTGATACCTCGACGTGGCGAGGGCGCTGGCTCCTCGCCACAAAAGCTCCGCGGTTAGTTTTGCGGATCGAGATTATCCAACGCCCGGTTCACCGCCAGCTCACCCAGCATGATCACCTGCGCAATCCCCAGCAGGGTGTTGCGCTGCGAGCCCTCCAGAAAACCTGCGAAATCACTCGCCATCACACTCGCCGACGCCAGCGACTCACAGGCGTGGGCCAGCAGGGTCTCGGTATCGATGTCCGGGGCGATGACGAACATAGTGCTGGGTTTGTGAACGGCAGGTGGCTTGGGCGGATTGAGGTAGTGATCGAGGGCGCGGTCGGCGGCTTCGTGGAATTTATTTGAGTGAGGGGATTGGTAGGGAGAAACGTCGTCGGATTCGGGGGGATTTGGGGTGGGTTTGAACATGGTGAAGCTCCATTCTTGGATTTGGAGTTCGCCATCACTGCGACCAAGCAGAAGGGTGGCGAACCGTACGCAGGTTGGTCGACCAGGGAATGGAAACCCGGCAGGGCCTAAGCCCTCCCACGCACAGCTCGCCATTAAGCAAGCACAAAAATGCCGCTCACGCGGCACTGTGCGCCATTCTAAACCCGGGCGACCAAACCCGATCACTGATTTTGCAGCGACCGACAAAGGCTAGAGATCGCGCTTCCGACGGACAACCTGAGAAACATGTCGGAGATTTCCTCGGGATCTGAGGAAAACTACACAGGAATGTGTTGGCTGAAAGGACGTCATCGCGAGCAGGCTCCTACAGTTGGGCTGGGTACATCTGAAAGAAATAGATCGGCTGGCAGGCCGTCTTCGCGGGCAAGCCCGCTCCCACAGGGTCGAGGTACATCCGCCAAATTCAGTTCGGCTGTCAGGCCGCCTTCGCGAGCAAGCCCGCTCCCACAATAAGTCGGCGTACACCCGCTGCTTCTCACCACTCATCAGGCCGAGCGTTAGCTCGCCTGCAGCTCTTGATCTTGATCCACCCGCCCCCTCGGAAGGCTGAGTGGAGGTGTTCATCCGGGGACAGGCGCGCAGCGCCGTTCGACGCAGTCGAACTCATTGCATGTAGGTCGAAGCGAAGCCGACCGGAGGGCAATGCCCCCGGATGAATACCGCAGCGAAGGAACCCCGAGCCTAAGCGAGGGGCCGTACGTAAGGGGCGAGACCTTTTGGTTCCTTTTGGGGCGTTTGCCAAAAGGGACTCGCCGTAAGGGCGAAACCGCCAGCCGCCGTTACCGCAGCAATGGATATGTACACAACCCAAACCTCCATTTTGGCGGAATGATTCTATGCTGACATTACTCAGTGATGGTCAAGGTAGACGCACTCATGAAAGCCAGCCTCCCCCACAAACAAAAAAGTGCCGCCGCGAATGAGTTCGCCCTGGGATTGCTGACCGCCGCCATTCATCCGAATCTGCCGGCGACCCTCACGACCAGTGCGAGCCTGCAATTTTGAGTGCCGGGGACAAACTCTTCGGGCGCCTGCTCCATCGCCATCCGCCGCCCCCGCCGGAGCCGCAAGAGGCACCGCGGGTGCACAGTTTCGGATTGCAGATGCAGCTCAATGCCGAGGGGCGTGTCGTTCAACTGAGCGGTCCGCTGCGGCACTTGCTGGCCCAGCACCCCCCCAGCGAGCAGGCACCGCATCTGTTCGACTTCCTGTTGCCCCACAGCAGCCTCGTCATCGAAGGCTCGCCGGCGGACTGGCAGGGGCAAACCCTGGACCTGGACTTCTACAGCCTCAACGGCCCCCCGCTGCATTTGCGCGGCTGGGCGCAGCCCTTGGCCGATACCTGGTTGTTGCAGATGCTGGACATCGGCGACTTGCTGCTTGAGCGCCTGCAATCGCGCAACCGCGAACAATGCCAGGTGCTGGCGCAGCAAATCGCCGAACAGTTGCGCCTGTGCAGCCTGACGCGCCTGCCCGAGGTGCTGACCGAGCAACTGCAAAGCCTGGCCCAGCGTTTTCAGATCCCCTGCATTGCTCTCGCCTTGCTCGATGAGCAGGAACATGGTTGGCAGATTCACCAGCACTACGCAGCCCTGGATGCACCGCAACTGTGGCAAAACGGTCAACGCCTGGGCACGGGGCTGGACAGTTTGAGCGGCTCGGCACCGCAGCACCTGACCCCGCGCGAACACCCGCGCCTGCAAGGTGCGTTCGGCAATACCGATGGCTTCGCCGTGCCCTATCATGATGCGCAAGGGGTGGTCGCCTGGTTGCTGTGCGGTTTCTTCACGGCGCAAAAACGCGCCCCCGATGTCACGGAACGCGACTGGCTACAAATCACCGCCGCGCTCGCCAGTCCCTTGCTCGGGCGCCTGCGCGAGCACCGGCATCACCTGCAACTGGAACGCCTGGAATCGCTGCAAGCCTTGCTGGGAACAGGCTGGTGGGAAGTTTTCAGCGACAGCGACGAGGTTCAGTTGGCACCTTCGCTGGCCACTACCCTGAACCTTGGAATGTCGCGTTTATCCATGCAGGACTGGCTCGATCAGGTGTATCCCGCCGACCGCGAAGAGCTGCGCATCTGCCTGCAAGACTTGCAGGAGACTGGCACTCCCCTGCTGCTGTGCGTGCGCCTGTATCGCCCCTACGGTGCGCCCGCACCCGCCTGGTATCGCCTGCAAGGCCAGGCTCTTGGCGCGGGGAAAAACCGTCGTCTGGTGGGGTTCATGCTCGACATCAGCGACATCAAGAACCAGGAACAGAGCGCCATCGCCGCCCATGCACGCCTGGACAATCTGATCGCCAGCTCTCCGGCGGTGATTTACGTACAGCGCTATGTCGACGGTGCGTTGCACCCGGTGTTTTTCAGCGACAGCCTGTTGCCACTGCTCGGCTGGACCCTCGCCGACTGCGCACCCGGGGCGCTCGTGGAGCGGGTGCATCCCGACGACCGACCGCAGTATTTCGAGCGCACGCGGCTGTTGCTGCGTGAAGGCTCGGTGCGCGCCCGCTATCGGTTGCGTGACAGTCACGGCGACTATCACTGGCTGCTGGATGAAGCGAAGTTGTTGCGCAACGACCTCGGCCTGCCGGTGGAAGCCGTGGGTCTGTGGCTGGACATCACCGAAGCGACCCTGGCCACCGAACAGGTCAGGCAGAGTGAAGAACGCTACCGGATGTTGGTGGAAGACTCGCCGGCGATGATCTGCCGCTACCAGCCGGACCTGACCCTGACCTTCGGCAACCGCCCGCTGGCCACCTGTCTGGAGTTGGCGCCCGAACAATTGCCGGGGGTGAATCTGGGCGACTGGATGTCCGGGGAACAGCGCACTGCATTCATCCAGCGGCTGAACCGACTGAGCCCCGAGTTTCCGGTCAGCACCGCCGAGATCAACCTGCAACTGCCCGGCTGCGAACACGCCTGGTGGGTCTGGTCCGATCGTGGGGTGTTCGATGAACACGGCCGGTTGCTCGAGGTCCAGGCCGTGGGGCGCGACAACACCGAGGTGAGGCGCGCGCAGCAGCAGCTCACACAAAGCGCGAAAATGGCCACCCTCGGAGAAATGGCCACCGGCCTGGCCCATGAGATCAACCAGCCGCTGAACGTGATGCGCATGGCTATCGTCAACGTACTCAAGCGCCTGAACAACGGCGATGTACAGGTCGATTACCTGATCGACAAGCTCACGCGCATCGACACGCAAGTGCAGCGCGCCGCGCGGGTGGTGGACCACATGCGGGTGTTCGGCCGCCGCTCGGAAACCGAGCAGCAACCGTTCAACCCGGTCCAGGCCATCGAAGGCACGCTCTCACTGTTGTCCGAGGACCTGCGCGACAAAGGCGTCGACCTGCGCATCAGCGAAACCGGTTTTGAAGTGCAGGTGCGCGGCTATGTCGATCAGCTTGAACAGGTACTGATCAACCTGATGGTCAACGCCCGGGACGCGCTGCTCGGCAAGCGCGAAACCCTGCCCGGGTTCAAGCCGTGGATTTCGCTGTACACCGAACGGGATACACACTCGGTACGCCTGTGGGTCGAGGACAACGGCGGCGGTATCGACCCGCGTTTGCTGGAGCGGATTTTCGAGCCGTTCTTCACCACCAAACCGGTGGGCTTCGGCACCGGTCTGGGGCTCTCGGTGAGCTATGACATTGTCGAGAACATGGGCGGCAAGCTGAGCGTCAGGAACTCCACCGAGGGTGCGCGTTTCTGCATAGAACTGCCGATTGTGCTGCCGGATCAGATCGCCGGGGATGGGCGTCCCGAGTGACAACGGAGGTTGGCACCCACCTCGACTTTGTTCAGGTCGATCCCCAGGCTCGCCAGTGCCAGGCATAAAAACCCCTGTAGGGCACAGGGGTTGAGAGACTGGCTGACTCTAGGATGCGTGCGGCGGGTAGTTGGCCAATATCCGCGTGACCGTTTCCCAGATGGCATCGCGACGATCCGTCGGGTTCGGCGTGCGGCTGAGTATCTGTTCGTCACTGCCACGCCACACCAGTTTGCCGTCCTTGCCATCGAGCAGGTCGATCTGGATGGTCGCCACTTTGTAGCTGACGTTGCGGGTTTCGTTATACATGGGGGCGCCGTAGTAGCCATACCACGGGTTACCCCAGCCGCCACCGTAATTGGTGGTCACCTGTTGTTGCCGCTCTTCGACAATCAGGTAGGTCTGCACATTCAAATCGCCCTTGGCGCCTGCGGCGGCCGGGCGCAGACCGCGCTGATCCAGTTGATCGGCAACCGCCTGACGGATGCGCTGCTCGGTCAGGTCGCTCTTGATCCGTGGATCGTCGGGACGGTATTGCAGGGCGGGTTCTTTCCAGGTCCAGCTGCGATAGGCAGCAAAGTCGCGGCTGGCGTCGAAGTCATGATTGACCTGGTTGGCGGCGCAGGCACTGAGCAGCGCGGCCACTGCCAGTAAAACAAAACGGCGGAACATGATGAGTCTCCGGTTGAAGGCATGATCCTGCGGAATGCTTCTTATCTACAAGAAGCTAACTAGGAGGATACGCCGACATTGCCTTTTTCACAGCCTCCCGTATGGCATCGGCCCGCTCGCTTTCGCTGCCCCGGTTGCCGGTTTCAGCGCTGGAGCTCCACACCGGCTGGCCGCTCCTGGCGTCAAACATATCCACCTGAACCACCACGACTTGCTCCTGATAGGTACGAACGACAGGTACGGTGGCGTACCCGCCATATCCAGGGCCGTAGCCGTTGTAGCCACCATAACCGCCGCCGTAATAGTCGTCCTGTACCTGGCGCAAACGGGTTTCCAGGCGCAGGTCGGCGCTGACAAACAGGTCGGCCGGGCGATTGTCGTGCAACGGGCGCAAGCCGCGTTGATCCAGCGCATTGCTGACCGCTTCGGCGATCTGTGCCGAGTCGGCCCAGGCGGTGCCCGGTGGCAGATGCCCGTCGAGCCAGGCCCAACTGCGGTAGCGCCCATAGTCACGGGGGGCTGCCGGGTAAGCGCTGCGGTCAAAGGTGTTGGCGGCCTGGGGCGGCGCCGGTGGCAATGGGTTGGACGTGGCGACATAGGGGTTGCTGCCCTGACAGGCAGCCAGCCCCAGGCAGAACACCAGTACACCTGAATGACTTTTCATTGCGTGCTCCGATCAGACAGGCCGACAGATCCAGTGCAAGTAACGTCCAAGCCCGGCAAAGCTCGGATGACGACGGTGGGCCAGTTCCATTTCCAGCAGATCCGCCAGCTCGGCGCGGGCCTGGAATTCCACCGGCATGTAATCGTGGAAAACCCGCACGCCACTCATGGTTTCGACCTGCCACAGACCTTCAAGTTGCGCCGCCAGCTCGCGCGGATCAAGGGGCTGTTGCGGGGTCAGGCTCTGCTTTTCGCCGGCCATGTCGTTCTTGCGCATCTTGCGGAAATGCCCCTTGAGCAAGTTGCGATATATCAGCGCGTCACGGTTGTAGAACGCCAGGGACAGCCAGCCGTCAGCCTTGGTCAGCTGATGCAGCACCGGCAGGATGGCGTGGGGTTCGGCCAGCCATTCCAGCACGGCGTGGCACAACACCAGGTCGTAGGGTTCGGTGAGTTGCCCGAGCAGCTCCTGCCAGGGTGCCTGAATGAACGTGGCGCTCTGCCCTGCTTCGGCAAAACGCTGGCGGGCGCCTTCGAGCATCGGCTCGGCAGGCTCGGCGAGGGTCACCTGATGGCCGCGCTCGGCCAGCCACAACGACATGTGGCCAAGCCCGGCGCCGATATCGAGCACGCGCAGCGGCCGGTCGGGCAAGATTTCGGCCAGATCGGCCTGCAACACCGCCAGACGGATCGCTCCTTTGGCACCGCCGTAGATTTTTTCGGCGAAACGGGTCGCCAGTTGATCGAAATGACGGTCGCTCATCAGCTGAACCTCCGTTCGCTGTCCGCCAGCTTGCTGCGCACCACGGCGTCCATGTCCAGGCCCAGTTCGCTGCACAGCAGCAATAGATAAAGCACGATGTCACCGACTTCCTGCCCGGCGTGGGCGAGTTTGTCCGCCGGCAACTGGCGTGACTGGTCTTCGGTCAGCCACTGGAAAATTTCCACCAGCTCGGACATTTCCACGCTCGCGGCCATGGCCAGGTTTTTCGGGCTGTGAAATTGCCGCCAGTCATTGCGGTCACGGATGGCGTGCAGGCGTTCGGTCAGTTCAACAAGGTTCATCGGGCTCTCCTGAAGACGTATAGCTTCGGGGGGATCACAGGTGAAGGCAAGTGACAAAGTTGGAGCGGTTGGCATTGTTTTTTTGTGGGAGCGGGCTTGCTCGCGAAAGCTGACTGATAGTCAACATTGATGTTGAATGTCATGACACCTTCGCGAGCAAGCCCGCTCCCACAGGTATTGTGCAACCCTCTATGCTTGTGGAAACTCGGCAGCATGATCGACAGCCCAAGACTCAATTCTCTTTAAACAGGACGTTCACTTCATGCAGGTAGAAGGTTTTTCCGAATGGCTCGGCCAGGTACTCGGCTCGATCATCCGCTTCATCGTTGATGGCCTCAGTGGTCTGTTCAATCTGTTGAGCAACGCCAGCAGCAATTTCATCGAAGGCCTGTCCCAGGCGCTGGGCATGGATACCTCGGTCATCAGCATCGTGACCTTGATCCTCGGCCTGATCCTGCTGTGGTCAGCGATCCGCGCCTTTCTCAATGCGTCGTTCATCATGGGTTTCATCTGGTTGCTGCTGGGGCTGTGGTTGCTCAGCTGGATCATCCACTGACACCACACAAATCACTGTGGGAGCGGGCTTGCTCGCGAAGACGGCAGGTCAGTCGAGTCATTATTGACTGGACGACCGCTTTCGCGAGCAAGCCCGCTCCCACAATTGATCGCGGCTCGCCCTCGATGTGCCGCTACAATGCCCGCTCCTCCAAGGAGCCTGCATGTCCAACCTGACCGCCGACTGGCGCGACCGCCCTACCCATCGCCGGGTCTGGGCACTCGCCGCGCCGATGATTCTCTCGAACATTTCCGTACCGCTGGTGGCATTGGTCGACAGCACCGTCATCGGTCACCTGCCCCACGCCCATCAACTCGGTGCCGTCGCGGTCGGGGCCAGTCTGTACACCTTCCTTGCCTGGGCCATGGGCTTTCTGCGCATGGGCTCCACCGGGTTCGCCGCCCAGGCAGCGGGGCGTGGGGATGGTGCCGCCTTGCGGCAGATTCTGTTGCAAGGCCTGCTGCTCGCCATCGGCCTGGCCGTGGTCCTGGGTGCGGTGGGCGTGCCTTTGAGCGGGGTCGCGTTGCATTTCATGCAACCGTCGGCTGAGCTCGATCAGCTGACCCGCGAGTTCTTCCATACCCGCCTGTTCGGCCTGCCGGCGGCGCTCGCCAGTTATGCCCTGGTCGGCTGGTTCCTCGGCACCCAGAATGCCCGGGCACCCCTGGCGATTTTGCTGAGCACCAACCTGGTCAACATTGCCCTGAACCTGTGGTTCGTCCTCGGCCTGGAATGGGGCGTGGTCGGTGCTGCCCGGGCCTCGGTGATTGCCGAATGGACCGGCGCACTGATCGGTTTGCTGATGACCCGCAAAGCCCTGCGCGCCTACCCCGGGCATATCGTCTGGGCGGCATTGGCGCTGTGGCAGAGTTGGCGGCCATTGCTGGCGGTCAACCGCGATATCTTTATCCGCAGCCTGGCACTGCAATCGGTGTTCTTCCTGATCACTGTGCAAGGCGCACGGCTGGGCGACGCCACGGTCGCGGCCAACGCTCTCTTGCTCAATGGCCTGCTGCTGACCGCCCACGCCCTCGATGGCCTGGCCCACGCTGTCGAAGCCCTGTGCGGACATGCTCTTGGCGCCCGTAACCGCGATGCCCTGCGCCGTTCATTGGTGGTGGCCGGTGGCTGGTCGTTGCTCGCAAGCCTGGGCTTTGCCGCGCTGTTTCTGTTCGCCGGGCATCTGTTCATCGAGATGCAGACCGACATTCAAAGTGTGCGCGACACCGCGTTCATCTACCTGCCCTACCTCGCCGTACTGCCGCTGATTGCCGTCTGGAGTTACCTGCTCGACGGCCTGTTCATCGGCGCCACCCGCGCCCGGGAGATGCGCAACGGCATGCTGCTGACCGTGGCGCTGGTGCTGCCTTTCGGCTGGGCACTGCAAGGCGGGGGCAACCATGGCCTGTGGATAACCTTTCTGTTGTTCATGCTGCTGCGCAGCCTGACCCTTGGCATGATCGCCTGGCGCCTGCGCCGTAACGATGGCTGGTTCGCCGGCGGTATTCACTGATCGGGCGTGGCCCCGACAATTAATTTCGACCTCATGGCCAGGGTGGATCGTTCTGCCACCGGTTTCGCAGGTGATCGAGGCGTTCCTGTTGAGTTCCGCCCGGCAACGGCTGCACGGGCACCGCGTCGGGATACTGCAGGCGTAGCCATATCCAGCCATCAAGCACCGGGCGCTCGCTGAACCCCAGCGCGATCCCCTCCTGCACATGAGCCCACAGGCGGGGAAAATCGACACCGGTGGATCGGCTCCAGCGCCAGGCATGCTGCTCGAGCAGGCAGGTTTGCAATTTTCCCTGCTGCCCAACGCTGAGGCTTTCCTCGACTGCCAACGGGCTGACCGACAACCCCGGGTTGGACAAGCGCTGCCAGCCCTCACACCCCATCGCGCGGTCGGCACAACTACCGCCGAACCAGCGTAACTGGTGGATAGGTCCTAGCCATCGACTCAGTTCAACCGCATCGCAGGCATCGAAAAAATAACTGGCCGTGGTTGGGTTGTAGTAACTCAAAAGGGCCCGGTGCAGGCCAAGCGTGACCGTGAGCATGCGCCGCAAATGCGCCAGCAACGACGAAGCGCCCGCCTCGCTGACCACCAGCAGTCCGGGCCAGCGTTTTCCGTCGACGATGCATAAATCGGCCAGTGCCGGGCAGGTGCGCAGATCGACCAGGACCGGCCCCTGTTCATGCAGTGCATGCCACTCCGTGCCTTCGAACAACCCGAACCATCGGGCCTGGGCAAACATTTGCCGAAGTGTGACACCCGCCTGCGGCGTGCCCGGCACATCCAGCAACAGCCACTGCGGGGGTGCCTCGGGCGTACGTGTGGCAATCATGCTCCAGAGCTCTGGCCAAGCTGCGTCGCCAGACGACAGGTGCACAAAGCCTGTGCGCAATGGTTGAAGCTGCCGCCACCGGGTAGCAGACACAACATCAGCAATGGCTCCCCCGAGCGCAACCATTGCTCCAGGCCCTCATCATGGGTGCAGCCGGGCTGGGGGGTGTCGGCGTCCGTCACCTCGACCGTTGCCGGCGCATGCAGCACCCCGGTTATCTGCGGTTGATCGGGATCGCCCTCGACAAAACCCACGACCAGCTCAGTCCCTTCCCGTATCGGCGTGAACGTCGAACCCTGCAACTGCCTGGCCAGGGGCAGCCAGCAATGACTGGGCGTCGCCCCTTCGCCCTGATAAAGCCAGTCGAATTGCACCGGTACCGGCCTTTGCGGGTCAGGGCTTGGCTCATCGACCTCGACGACCCACGCCCGTTGCGGGCCATGCATCCTTGGTTCGATCGTCGCACAGGGCGGTTTGATGGGTGCCGGCCAGTGCAGGGCACGGGCCTGGTTGTGGTAAGGCGTCGTCGTATCCTGGCTGCCCCAATGCTCAACGCTGGTCAGCAGCCAGAGCCGATTGCAATCGGCAACCGGATGACCGGACAGCGGCATCAGTCGACCGCTGCGCAAGGTTGCCAGGTCCGTCCGGCATTCGGCGCACTGCACGGCCGTCCCACCGCTACGCCGACGTTCGAACTGCCGCACCACCGGTCGATCGCCCTCGCTGCGCAATACCACAGGTTCGCCGGTTGGAAAATGCTGCCGGTCATCACCAAACACCACACAGTGCCCGCGGGCCCGGTGTTCGAAGTGGTAGTGAAGCCCCTCCTGGGCGCACAGTCGCTGGAGAAATTGCAGGTCTGACTCTCGATATTGTGTGCAAAAATCCCGGGGCGGGTATTGGCCACTTAGCTCCAGACGTCGATCCTTGCCGGTAATGCCGTGCTCCTTGAGGATCTGGTCAAGGATTTGCGGCACTGATCGGGCACTGAAGATTCGCTGGCTGAAGCGCTGGGCCAGGCAAGCCAGTTTTGGCCCCAGGCGCACCTGGCAGAGTCGGGGTCCTCTGGCGTGGTCACGCTGGACGAGCTCATGCAATTGTCCATGCACGTAGCTTCCGGCTGGTCCGAAATGCAACGAGGCAGGGCGATACAGCAAACTGGCAAGGTCAAGCACCGGGTCTTCGATCAGCAGTTCCAGGTCGAACACGAACGGCTCGCTGATGGCTTCTCTGCCGGTAAAGACCAGGACCTCTAAGGAATCGGGCAGACCTGCTACATCCAGACGAAATGACGGTTCGCTGACTGGATTGAACATCGGCGTTTCTCTACAGGAGGGGCGGCCGGGGATTCTCGCTGAGAGACATGGCCGAGTAGAGTGCCGAAATACAAATTAGGAAATAACCTACGCGAAAAGAAGACCAAATGCGTTGGGTCGTCGAAGATGCTGGAAATTTCGCCTGGAACAGGAGAATTGCCGCACCAGGTCATCTGAAATTTCCGCAGCGAACGGTAAATTTTCAGACGACCTGATGAGCGTGACGCTTACCTCAGGAAGACAGGTAAGACGAACGGGTCAGCCCCAGACGCAAGGCATCGAGGAACTGCGTGCGCTCGGTTGCGCTGATGCGGGCACTGGCGCACTTGTCGCGGTAGTGGGTCATCAGTTCTTCCGGCGACAAGTGCACGTAACGCAGCATGTCTTCGATGGTGTCGTGGGTTTCGATACCGGCGTGGTACACGCTGCCATCGGCGTTCTGGTAGATGTTCACCGAATCCGTGTCACCGAACAGGTTGTGCATGTCGCCAAGAATTTCCTGGTAGGCACCGACCAGGAACACACCCAGCAAGTAGTCCTCACCTTCTTTCAACGCGTGCACCGGCAAGCTGGTCTCGATGCTCTGCTCGTCGACGTACTGGTTGATCTTGCCGTCGGAGTCACAGGTCAGGTCTTGCAGTACCGCACGACGCAGCGGCTCTTCATCGAGACGGTGCAGCGGGATGATCGGCAGGACCTGGTCGATGGCCCAGGTGTCCGGCAGGCTCTGGAACACCGAGAAGTTGCAGATGTACTTGTCGGCCAGCTTGTCGTTGAGTTCGTCCAGCACCTGACGGTGGGAACGCTGGCGTGCCTTCAACGAGTTGTGCAGGCGACGGCACACGGCGAAGTAGCACTGCTCGGCCAGGGCTTTCTCGGCCAGGGTCAGCTTGCCGTCGGCGTACTGGGAGGCAACATCACTCATGTAGTGCGTGGCGCGCCAGTAGGTTTCGGTGACCATTTCGATGTCGGTCGGACCCAGCAGGTCCACCAGCCACTGCACGGTTTCCGGCAGCGCTTCCTTGTTCTCGATCTGCGGCACGTCGTCGTTGTGTTTCTCGACGTCGGTCACCTGGATCACCAGCATCGCGTGGTGCGCGGTCAGGGAACGGCCGCTTTCGGAGAAGATGTTCGGGTGCGGCAGGCTCTGCGCATCGCAGAATTCCTTGAGCATCCCGACCACGACACCAGCGTAGTCGTCCATGTCGTAGTTGATCGAACTGGCATTACGCGAGTGCGTGCCGTCGTAGTCCACGCCCAGGCCACCGCCGACGTCGATGTGATCCACCGGAAGGCCGAGGTTGCGCAGTTCGCCGTAGTAACGGATCGCTTCCTTGAAACCGTGCTGGTAGTCCGCCAGGTTGGCGATCTGCGAGCCCATGTGGAAGTGCAGCAGGCGAATGCCCTGGTCCAGGCCCGCCGCGCGGAAACGCTCGACCACCGACAGCAGTTGCGCCGCCGACAGGCCGAACTTGGATTTTTCACCGCCGGTGTCCGCCCACTTGCTCGAGGCCAGGGACGACAGGCGCACGCGCAGGCCGACCTGAGGCTTGACCTTGAGCGAAGCCGCTTCTTCGATCACCAGGCCGACTTCGGATTCTTTCTCGATCACGATGAACACGTTGTGGCCGAGCTTCTGGCCCATCAGCGCCAGGCGAATGAACTCGCGGTCCTTGTAGCCGTTGCAGACGATGGTGCCGCCCTTCGGCGCCAGTGCCAGCACCGCCAGCAGTTCAGGCTTGGAGCCGGCTTCCAGGCCGATGGAAACGTTCTGGGTGGCGATGATGTTTTCGATCACCGCTTCCTGCTGGTTCACCTTGATCGGGTACAGCGCGGTGTACTTGCTCTGGTATTCCAGACGCTCGATGTTGGCGTCGAATGCGCCGGTCAGCTGACGCACGCGGTCTTGCAGGATGTCCGGGAAACGGACCAGCAATGGCAAGGACAGGCCGCTTTTGCGCAGCTGGTCGACTTGCTCGTACAGGTCGATAGGCGAGCTGCTCGGACCGTTCGGACGAACTTCGACGCGACCGGCGTCATTGATCGCGAAATACCCGGCCCCCCAATGGCGAATCCCGTAAACACTGCGGCTGTCCGCAACTGTCCATTGGCTGCCATCGTCTTTGCGTGTGCGTCGTACGGACATCGAAGTCCCCTATAAAGAAGTCATAGTGCGTCGCCTGGGTTCAGGCCGGCGCAGTCTAAAGAATGAAAATGACGGTTCGTCAACGAGGCAATAGACCCCGCCGACCGCAGTGAGTTTAGATACCGGTCATGAACAGGCTCTGTGAAAACCATGTAGACGATGCCGGACCTGAATGTCATCAGGACCGGATCAAGCCGAGGGTGGTTTTCACAGAGGCTGCTAGCCGCCGGACTTCTTCGCTTTGAAACCGAGCTTGATCAGTTCTGCCAAGAGTAGCTCGACATGATCGCCCTGGATTTCGATGACACCGTCTTTCAGCGCCCCACCGGTACCACAACGTTTCTTCAACGTCGTGGCCAGGTCCTTGAGCGCGTCTTCAGCCAACGGCACGCCGGTGATGGTGGTCACCGTCTTGCCGCCACGGCCCTTGCTTTCGCGACGCACGCGAGCGATGCCGTCGCCGGCCGGGATAACGGTCTGTCTGCAGATGCAGGCGTCCACCGGTTTACTGCATTCCGGGCAATGACGACCTGCGTCGGTGGAAAATACCAGGCCGCCCAAGGCGGCGAAGGATGCGGCTTTTTTGGCCACCGGCAATCCTCTTCGGAGGACAAAGACTGGTCGCAGCACTTGGGAAGGCTATCGACCGCGAAGCCCCACTCAGGCAGGGGCAGCGCTACTGAAACGGTACGACATTCATTTCACTGTAGGAGCGAGCTCGCGATGGACGTCAACGATGACGCGGGACGTCAGACAGCCCGTGTCGTTCTTGCGTTTTTCGCGAGCAGGCTCGCTCCTACAGGAAGCCATACCGGTTCAGTTTAAAAAGGTCGCGCAGTGTAACGGCAAAAACGCCGATTGCTAAGAGCCAATCGGCGCCAATTTATAGCTGTTTTGCGACGTCGATCCGGCGTGAGCGCAAATAGCGCTTCAATGCGGCCAGAGAGTCCGGGCAATAAGGCTTTTGCTCGATTTCCAGCATGACCTGATCGATAGGGATAAAGCGCGCTTCGAGCACCTCTTCCGGTTGCAGGATCAACGGGCCGTCCCACACCGCCGAGAACGCCGAACACCACAGGCGATTGCCGGTGTCCTCAAAGTAAAAGTGGTCATGGGCGGTCAGTTCCACGCCACTCACGCCCAGTTCTTCCTCCAGCTCCCTTGCCGCCGACTCGGCATAGGTTTCACTGGCGAGCACCATGCCCCCCGCCGCCACGTCCCAGAAACCGGGATAGATTGCCTTGCTCAGGGTGCGGCGATGCACGCACAGCTCGCCAGCGGAGTTGAACAACATAATGTAGGTGCCGCGCCCGATCAGCCCGCGCTCGCGCAAATCGGAACGGACCAGGGCGCCGAGCAGGTTGTCCTGCTCGTCAACCCAGGCGATCTGTTCGGCATCGGAAGCCGCACGGTGCGCGGCCTCCCTGGCATTATCGACCATGACTCAGCCCTGATTGAGCAGTTGACGCAAATCGATCACCGCCGCGTTGGCCCGGGAAATATAGTTGGCCATGACCAGCGAGTGGTTGGCCAGTACGCCGAAGCCACTGCCGTTGAGGATCATCGGACTCCACACCGGCTCCTGCGACGCTTCCAGTTCACGAATGATCTGGCGCACGCTGACCGTGGCGTTCTTCTTGGCCAGCACATCGGCGAAGTCGACTTCAATGGCGCGCAGCAAATGCGAGAGAGCCCAGGCCTGGCCGCGAGCTTCGTAGAACACGTTGTCGATCTGCAGCCATGGGGTTTCGACGATTTCCTCATCGACTTGCGGCGCCACACCCGGCGTCACCACCTCGGTCTTCAGCGCAGTGTTGAGCTTGACCCGGCCCACACTGGCCGACAGTCGTTGCGACAGCGAACCCAGACGGGTGCCGACGTCACCCAGCCAGTTGTTCAGGTTGTCGGCACGGGCATAGAACAACGCGCTCTTCTGGTTAGGATCGGACAGTCGCGCCTGATAGCGGCTCAGGGAATTGATGCCTTCCTGGTACTCGGACTCACTGGACGGCAGCACCCAGCTCTTGTTGTCGAAGTTGAAACGCGGCTCGGCCTTTGCCAGGTCGGCGTCTTCGGCAGACTGCGACTGCGAACGGGCGAAGTCTTTACGCAGTGCCCGGCTCAGGTCGCGGACCTGCACCAGCACGCCATATTCCCAGCTCGGCATGTTGTCCATCCACAGGCCTGGCGGGAATCGGTCGTTGGAAATATAGCCGCCCGGCTTGGTCAGCAAGGTGCCGGCTACGGTCTTGAGGGTTTCCACCGTGGTGTAGCCGACGACCATCTGCTTGCCTTCTTTCTCGGCCGCCAGTTGAGCGGTTTGCTGGACCGGGAACAGCGCCGGCTCCTGGCTCCAGTACCAGCCCAGGACACTCGCCACCAACAGGTAGATGCCCAGCAGAGTGGCCAGCGCCCGGCTGAACAACAGACCACCCAGATAACTGCGGGTCTCCGACTTCGGTTCAGCGGTACGTTCAGGCGCACTGTCTGTGCGGTTCTTCCAGTCCAGCATGGCGATATCCTTTCAAGCTCTTGAGTTCAACGGTTCGACCACAACCATACAACAACGTGCCTTGGCCCGGCACCCGCCATCGCACCGATGTGGAAAATTACCGGGCTTGCGGATCAAAAGAACGTCTGTGCACCCGACGACGCTGCGACCCTCAAAATCCCCCCTAATGGTTTGGATTGCCACCCTAAGGGAATCCCCGACCCTCTAAAGCCCAAAAAAACGGGCCGATCAGCACTGGCAAAAAAATCATGAATGGCCGGCGTTCCGTCACTCGTCCACTTCCACCCCGCGCCCGCCAAGTGCCCTGATTCAGGCACTTCGCCCCTTAAAACCGCGACTTGAAAGGCTAGAACAAGACCGGCCAGTCACAAACTGAATAAAGACACATTGCAGATTATTGACGTACAGCACTCATGTAATGGAAAAGTGGTGCTAGCATAGAGCCACCACTCGACCTCAGTGTGCACCCTAACTAGTAGTCAGGATATGACCGAGCCAGAAGATCCCAGCCGCGAGCGCCTCAAGCACCACTTTGCCCAGCGGGTAATTCATCAGGCTCGTCAGATTCTTGAGATATGGCAGCGCCTGCAACGCAGTGAGTGGTCCACCGCCGACCTTTCGGAACTGAGCGAGGCCAATCTGCGCCTGCTGCGTTTCGCCGAGCGTTTCGAACAACCGGAACACTCGCAACTGGCACGCCACATCGGTCAGTCACTGGAAGCGGTCGACGCCAATCGCGGACGCCTGAGCAGTGGCCTGATCACCGATCTCAACCGCTTGATGCAGCGCCTGTCACGCACCGGCCTGCGCCATGGCGACCAACTCGATCAAACCTTCCTGCCGCCGCTGCGCAAGCCCATCTACGTGATGTTGCAGGATCACGACCGCGCCGAGCGCCTGGCCAAACAACTGGAATTCTTCGGCCTCAGCGCCCAGTCCCTGGACAGCGTAGACGCGTTTCGCTCATCGATGGTCGAGCGCATGCCGGCGGCGATTGTCATGGACGTGGACTTTAGTGGCACCGGTGTCGGCCTGAAACTGGCCGCCGAAGCCCAGGAAGGCCTCGATCATCAGCTGCCGCTGCTGTTCTTCAGCCTGCACGAAACCGACACCCCGACCCGCCTGGCCGCCGTGCGTGCCGGCGGCCAGGAATTCCTTACCGGCACCCTCGAAGCGTCGAGCCTGCTGGAGAAGATCGAAGTCCTGACCTGCGTTGCCCAGTACGAGCCTTATAAAGTGCTGATCATCGACGACTCCCGCGCCCAGGCCTTGCACACCGAGCGCCTGCTCAACAGCGCCGGGATCGTCACCCGCACGCTCATCGAGCCGATCCAGGCCATGGCCGAACTGGCGGACTTCCAGCCGGACCTGATCATCCTCGACATGTACATGCCGGCCTGCACCGGTACGGAACTGGCCAAGGTGATCCGCCATAACGATCGTTACGTCAGCGTGCCGATCATTTACCTGTCGGCCGAAGACGACCTGGACAAGCAGCTCGACGCCATGAGCGAGGGCGGCGACGACTTCCTGACCAAACCGATCAAGCCCCGGCACCTGATCACCACCGTGCGCAACCGCGCGGCCCGGGCACGCAACCTCAAGGCACGGATGGTCCGCGACAGTCTCACCGGGTTATACAACCACACGCATATCCTGCAATTGCTCGAAGACTGCTCGTTCCGCGCCCGCCGCGAAAGCAAGCCGCTGAGCTTTGCCATGCTCGACATTGACCACTTCAAACGGGTCAATGACAGCCACGGCCACCCCATGGGTGACCGGGTCATCAAGAGCCTGGCGCTGTTTCTCAAGCAACGCCTGCGCAAAACCGACTTCATCGGCCGCTACGGTGGCGAAGAGTTCGCCATCGTCATGCCGGATACCGATATCGAAGCGGCCTACAACGTGCTCGATGAAATCCGTCAGCGCTTTGCCGAGATTCACTACCCCGCGCAACCCGAGGATCTGTGGTGCACCTTCAGTGCCGGAGTGGTTGAGCTTTGCGAAAGCTCCGACAGCCTGATGATGGCCAACCAGGCGGACGAAGCGCTGTATCGCGCCAAACACGGCGGACGCAATCGCGTACAGGGCGCACGCACATCAAAGCAAAGTGCCACTTTTTTATCGGAATCGACCGATACGGTCATAACCCTGTAACAGAAACGCAATAACTTCAGGCACTTACCATTTCTGCCGTTGGTAGTCCGTAATGCGCCTGAAGCTGCTGACCAATCTCAATACCCTCCTTCTGGTGGCCGTGTGCGTGGCCCTCGGCGCTACGCTGTGGTGGTCGCAGAAAGCCCTGGAGCGTCCATATCTATTAATGGAGCGCTACCTGGGCCTGTCGCAGCAATTTCAGAATGACGTCGCCCGCAGCATTGAGGATTACCTGGGCAGCGGCGATGCGCTGCGCCTGAGCAGTGCCGCCCAAGGCATCGACAGCCTGCAAAAAGAACTCGGCGAATTGCCACCGGCCTTGGCCGAGGCGTTGCGCCCCAGCCTGTCGACCCTTGAAGAATTCAGCAAGACCGACCTGCTGGCCGCCGGCAAACTGGCAGGTGATCCGCAGGCCTTGCTGCTGCAGGCCGAGCGGGAACTGGGTGCCAGTCTCGATCAGCTCAGCCAGTACGCCAGTGGCAATGCGGCCTACCTCACGCCGCTGCTCACCGCATCGCAACACTTGGGAAAATTGTCCCTGACCCGGGACAAACTGGTCAGCAGCGGCCGCAGCGAGCTGGCCGCCGATGTCGAACGCGAAGTGGCCAACATCCGTATCCAGGCAGAGAAACTCGACGCCCTGCCATTGCTGGGCGTGACCACCAGCAGCGAGTCGAACACCGATGATTTCGCCTCGATGATGGGCCTTGAGAACACGGAAAAAACCGTCACCGAAGATGCCGGCGTCGGCCTGAAGCGCGAGCTCAACAGCCTGCTCATCCGCTATCCGGCCGAGCTCTCGCGCACTCGCGATCAAATCCGCAAGCGCGCCGACCTCAGCGCGGCGACCCACCTGAAAATCGCCGACGTGCAACAGGCCATTGCCGGGATGGAACCGGTGGTGCGCGCCCAGCACGGGCAGATCCAGGGTGAAGTACGGCTGATGCAAGGCGTGATGATCGGCTTGATTCTGTTGATCGCATTGCTGATCGACACCCTGCAACGCAAACTCGCCCGGACCCTGACCAACCTCGCCCCGGCCCTCTCGACCTGGGCCGAAGGTGACTTCAGCCGCGACATTCAACTGGGCAACACCAACCGCGAATTGCATGACATTGAAGCCTCCCTCAACCGCTTGCGCGCTTATCTGGTGGACCTGGTGGGGACCATTCGCCGCAATGCCGAACAGGTGGCCGGCAGCAGCCGCACCCTGGCCGACCTGAGCAACGACCTGCATGAAGGTGCCGAGCATCAGGCCGGTGATACGGCACTGATCCGCGACTCCCTCAGCGAACTGGAAGCGACCATTCAACAAGTCGCCGGCGACGCCAGCCAGGCCGCCGAAGCCAGCCGCCACGCCGGCCTGGCCGTGGAGCACGGACAGAAAGTCATCGGTCTGAGCCTCACCGGCCTGCATGCGCTGGTGGATGAAGTGCAAGGCAATGCGCAAATGATCGAACACCTGGCCGAAGAGTCGGCCACCATCGGCGGCGTGTTGACGGTGATCCGCTCGATTGCCGACCAGACCAACCTGCTGGCCTTGAACGCCGCCATTGAGGCGGCCCGGGCCGGGGAAATGGGTCGAGGCTTTGCGGTGGTGGCCGAAGAGGTGCGCTCACTGGCGCAACGTACCGCCGGGGCCACCGCAGAAATCCAGACGCTGATCGCAGGGCTGCAAACCGCCGCGCGGCAATCGGTGGAGGGCATGCGAGCCCAGGTCGAACACGCCGAAGCCACGGCCAGCCAGGCCCAGGCCGCTGATGGCGCGCTGGATAAAATCGTCGGGGCGATCCAGACCATTTCCGACACAGCGGTACGCATCGCCGATGTCACCGCCCAGCAAAGCGGTGCTGTCAGCGAAATCCGTGACCACAGTGAGCGTATTCATCAGTTGGGAGGGGATAACCTGCTGCGTATCGGCGAAGGCCGTGAACAGGGAGAAAATCTTCTGGTGTTGGGTGGTCGATTGCATACAGCCGTGCAGGCCTTCCGCGTCTGATAGATTGCTTTCGCGAGCAAGCCCGCTCCCACATTGGTTCTGTTGTGTGCACATCATTTGTGAACACCAGAGATCAAATGTGGGAGCGGGCTTGCTCGCGAAGGCATCAGAACATTCACCACAAAGCTCCCCCGCTGCACACCCTGCAACTGTCCGCTATCATCCCCCCAATTCCGATACGCGAGATCGTCATGCGCCGCTTGCTCTGCCTGTTGTTTTTAGTGTTCGTCCTGCCGGCCAGCGCCACTGGTTTGCTGGAGAACCGACCCAGCTCAAGCCTGGGCTCGATCAACAACAGCGCCGACTTCCTGCCGGTGCGCGAAGCTTTCCAGCTGAGTCTGGTTGACAGCACGCCGCAATCGATCAAGTTGCGTTTCGTCGCCGCCGAAGGTTATTACCTCTACCGCCACCGCTTTCAATTTCGCGCCGATCCGGCCGATATCCTCCTCGGCGCGGCGAAACTGCCCAACGGCCAGAAAAAGCACGATGAATACTTCGGCGATGTCGAGGTCTACCACGGCATTCTCGACATCGAATTGCCGCGCACCGACCAACGCGCCTTCACCCTGGTCGTGACCTATCAGGGATGCGCTGACAAAGGCCTGTGCTATCCGCCGGAAACCGAGCGCCTGAGCATCGACGGCAGCGGCGCTCCGGCGACGGCTTATCAATGGAGCTGGCGCGAACTGGCCTTGTTTTTCCTCGCCGGCCTGGGCCTGACGTTCACGCCATGCGTGCTGCCCATGCTGCCGATCCTTTCCGGGGTGGTGCTGCGCGGTCAGGTCGGTGGCTGGCGCGGTTTCAATCTTTCACTGGCCTATGTGCTGCCGATGGCCGCCTGTTTTGCCCTGCTCGGCGCCCTGATGGGCCTGTTCGGCGCCCAGCTCAATCTACAGGCGCGGCTGCAATCGGCCTGGGTGCTGGTGCCGTTCGCGATGTTTTTTGCAGTGTTTGCCTTGGCGATGTTCGGCGTCTTCGAACTCAAGCTGCCGCATGCCATCAGCAGTCGCCTGGACCGCATCGCCGGCCGCACCGAAGGCGGGTCACTGTGGGGCGCCGCGGTGTTGGGCGTGGTCTCCAGCTTGCTGGTTTCACCCTGCGTTTCGGCGCCATTGGCCGGGGCGCTGCTGTACATCAGCGCCAGTGGCGATGCGCTGGGCGGCGGCTTGAAACTGTTCGTGCTCGGCCTCGGCATGGGCGCGCCGCTGTTGCTGGTGGCCACCGGTGGCGCAGCCTGGCTGCCGAAGAGCGGTCCGTGGCTGGTCTACGTGAAAAACGCGATTGGTGTGTTGTTGCTCGGGTTGGCCGTTGGCCTGCTCGGCCGCGTCTTGCCGGGCCAGGTCACCTTGCTGCTGATCGGCTTGCTGGCCGGCGGTGTCGGCTTGTTCATGGGTGCGCTGGAGTTCGTCTATAAACCACCACGCAAACGCCTGGGGCAATTGTTCGGCATGTTCCTGCTGTTTTACGCACTGGCCTGCTGGTATGGCGCCTTCAGCGGCCAGACCGATCCGTTCAACCCGATCGGCCAGCCCCGTATCGCTGACAACAACGGACCCGCGCAAAACACCAGCACCTGGCAAACCGTCAGCACTTCCGCCGATCTGGACCGCGTGCTCGCTGAGGCCCGGTCGTCCGGCACACCGCTGCTGCTCGACTGGTACGCCGACTGGTGCATCAGCTGCAAGGTCATCGAGCGCGAGGTACTGGATGACCCTGTCGTCATCGAACGCCTCAAGGGTTACCGGCTGATCCGCTTCGACATCACCGCCAGCAACGCCGAGCAACGCGCCCTGCTCGATCGCTACCAGTTGTTCGGCCCCCCGGCCCTGATGTTTTTCGGCAAGGACGGTGTCGAACGCGCCGATGTGCGGGTGATCGGCGAGATCAACGCCAGGGACTTCGCCGAACGTGTAACCAGGGCGAATGACCAATTTTAATCAAGCAGTCATATATTTCGCGCAAACATCGGTCATCGTGCTGGCTATTGCAGAGAACTGGACAGTCACAAAGGCTTTGCGGCATAGTCGCCGGGTTCTGACAATTGCTCACAGATAACATAGGAACCGCCGATGGCGACGTTACTCGTTCTGCACGGACCCAACCTGAACCTGCTCGGCACTCGCGAACCGGGCACCTACGGCGCCACGACGCTGGCGCAGATCAACCAGGACCTGGAACGCCGTGCCCGCGAAGCCGGTCACCATTTGCTGCACCTGCAAAGCAACGCCGAGTACGAATTGATCGACCGCATCCACGCTGCCCGCAGTGAAGGCGTGGACTTCATTCTGATCAACCCAGCAGCTTTTACACATACAAGTGTCGCATTACGTGACGCGCTGCTGGCGGTGAGCATCCCATTCATCGAAGTGCATTTGTCTAACGTGCACAAACGCGAACCTTTCCGCCATCACTCTTACTTCTCCGACGTAGCGGTGGGAGTGATCTGCGGCCTTGGCGCCAGCGGTTATCGACTGGCCCTGGAGGCCGCCCTGGAACAGCTTGAACAACAAGTTAACCGCCCCTGACCGACCCTTGGGAGTTGATGATTCATGGATATCCGTAAAGTTAAGAAACTGATCGAATTGCTGGAAGAGTCCGGCATCGACGAGCTCGAGATCAAGGAAGGCGAAGAGTCCGTACGCATCAGCCGTCATAGCAAGACCCCGGCTCAGCAGTACTACGCGCCAGCTCCAATGCATGCTCCGGCTGCCGCGCCTGTCGCTGCCGCCGCTCCGGTTGCCGCTGCCGCACCTGCTGCCGCCGCCGCGCCAGCACTGAACGGCACCGTTGCCCGTTCGCCGATGGTCGGTACGTTCTATCGCAAGTCTTCGCCAACCTCGCCGTCCTTCGTAGAAGTCGGCCAGACCGTGAAGAAAGGCGACACCCTGTGCATCGTTGAAGCCATGAAGATGATGAACCACATCGAAGCTGAAACCAGCGGTGTGATCGAATCCATCCTCGTCGAAGACGGCCAGCCGGTTGAGTACGACCAACCGCTGTTCACCATCGTTTGAACCGCGGAGAGCCTTTGATGACTGCGAAGTTGGAAAAAGTTCTGATCGCCAACCGCGGTGAGATCGCCCTGCGGATCCTGCGCGCCTGCAAAGAGATGGGCATCAAGACCGTCGCCGTTTACTCCAAGGCTGACAAGGAACTGATGCACCTGGGCCTGGCAGACGAATCCGTCTGCATCGGTCCGGCATCGGCCGCCCACTCCTACCTGCACATTCCGGCAATCATTGCCGCGGCCGAAGTGACTGGCGCCACCGCCATTCACCCGGGCTACGGCTTCCTTGCGGAAAACGCCGACTTCGCCGAGCAGGTCGAGAAATCCGGCTTTGCGTTCATTGGCCCGAAAGCCGAAACCATTCGCCTGATGGGCGACAAGGTATCGGCCAAGCACGCCATGATCGCTGCCGGCGTACCGACTGTTCCGGGTTCTGACGGCCCGCTGCCGGAAGACGAAGAAACCGCTCTGCGCATTGGTCGCGAAGTCGGTTACCCGGTGATCATCAAGGCCGCTGGCGGCGGCGGTGGTCGCGGCATGCGCGTTGTGCACAAGGAAGAAGACCTGATTGCCTCGGCGAAACTGACCCGCTCCGAAGCAGGCGCGGCGTTCGGCAACCCGATGGTCTATCTGGAAAAATTCCTGACCAACCCACGTCACGTGGAAGTCCAGGTCCTTTCCGATGGCCAGGGCCAGGCCATCCATCTGGGCGACCGCGACTGCTCGCTGCAACGTCGTCACCAGAAGGTTCTTGAAGAAGCGCCGGCACCGGGTATCGACGAAAACGCACGTGAGGAAGTACTCGCACGCTGCGTCAGGGCTTGCATCGATATCGGCTACCGTGGCGCAGGCACTTTCGAGTTCCTGTACGAAAACGGCCGCTTCTACTTCATCGAGATGAACACTCGTGTCCAGGTAGAGCACCCGGTTTCGGAAATGGTCACCGGCATCGACATCGTCAAGGAGATGCTCAGCATCGCCGCCGGCAACAAGCTGTCGTTCACCCAGGATGACGTGGTCATCCGCGGTCACGCGCTGGAATGCCGGATCAACGCCGAAGACCCGAAAACCTTCATGCCGAGCCCGGGCACGGTCAAGCATTTCCACGCTCCAGGCGGCAACGGCGTTCGCGTCGACTCGCACCTGTACAGTGGCTATGCGGTTCCGCCGAACTACGATTCGTTGATCGGCAAGCTGATCACCTACGGCGCAACCCGCGACGAAGCCATGGCGCGCATGCGCAATGCGCTGGACGAAATCGTGGTCGACGGGATCAAGACCAACATCCCGCTGCACCGCGACCTGACCCGCGATGAAGGCTTCTGCAAAGGGGGCGTGAACATTCACTACCTCGAGCACAAGCTGGCTGGCGAGAAGCACTAAGCTTCGACCCGATCAACAAAGCCGCCTTCGGGCGGCTTTGTTGTTTCTAAAGGTTTCACCCCCCCCTGTGGGAGCGGGCTTGCTCGCGAAGAGGGTGTGTCAGGCAAACATTTATTGACTGGCATACCGCTTTCGCGAGCAAGCCCGCTCCCACAGGCACAGTGGACTCCCACAAAAGCCCCGCGCTCGCGTAAACTTGCGCGCTTCTCGCAGCCCGCTAGGCTGCAATCAATATTTTTCAAAGGTGCCCGCCATGCCTTGGCTGCAAGTCCGTCTCGCCATCAGCCCAGAACAAGCCGAAACCTATGAAGACGCTTTCCTTGAAGTGGGCGCCGTATCGGTGACCTTCATGGATGCCGAAGATCAGCCGATCTTCGAGCCGGAACTCAACACCACGCCGCTGTGGTCCCACACGCACCTGCTGGCCTTGTTCGAAGGCGGCACCGAGCCAGGCCCGGTATTGGCCCATCTGGAGCTGTTGACCGGCAGCCCGCTTCCCGAGCACCACAGCGAAGTGATCGAAGACCAGGACTGGGAACGCAGCTGGATGGACGGATTCCAGCCAATGCGTTTCGGCCAGCGCCTGTGGATCGTGCCGAGCTGGCACGCCGCGCCGGAGCCTGATGCAGTGAATTTGCTGCTGGACCCGGGCCTGGCGTTCGGCACCGGCACCCACCCGACCACCGCACTGTGCCTGGAATGGCTCGACGGCCAGGACCTGAAAGACTGCAACGTGCTGGACTTCGGCTGCGGCTCGGGGATTCTGGCGATTGCCGCCCTGCTGCTGGGCGCCAAGGAGGCCGTGGGTACCGACATCGACGTGCAGGCGCTGGAAGCGTCCCGCGACAACGCCGGGCGCAATAACATCGCTGATGAATTGTTCCCACTGTATCTGCCGGAAGATTTGCCACAGGTTCAAGCCGATGTGCTGGTGGCCAACATTCTCGCCGGCCCGCTGGTTTCCCTGGCGCCGCAGCTGTCGGGCCTGGTCAAGTCGGGCGGTCGCCTGGCGCTGTCGGGCATCCTCGCCGAACAGGGTGACGAAGTCGCTGCCGCCTACGCCAGGGACTTCGATCTGGACCCGATCGCCAATCGCGATGGCTGGGTGCGCATCACTGGCCGTCGGCGCTAGAATGATCGCCTGCATAATCCGGATCGCCGCATGACCGACAGCTTCGTCACCCAGTGCCCGCATTGCCAAACCAGCTTCCGCGTCAGCCATGCCCAGTTGAGCGTGGCTCGCGGGGTGGTTCGTTGCGGCTCCTGCTTGCAGGTATTCAATGCCGCCAGGCAGTTGCTTGAGCAGGCCGGCAAGGAAGCACCGGTCGCGACGCCGCTCCCGCCTGTGCAGCCTGAGGAGCCCCTTGAGCCATCGCCACCGCGCGCCATCAGCCAAAAGCAATGGAGCGCGACCGAACTGGACCTGGACAGTCTCGACCTCGACGAAGAACTCGCCCGGCTCGAACAGCGGGAAATCCAGCCGGCCACCGAACTCGGCCGCCATCGCGACGACTCGCTGAGCGCCCGTCGCGACAGCGCCGGGCAGGACGACGAGGAGCCGTGGTCCGACAGCCTGTTCAGCGCGTCGGCGGCCGATCGTGCGCCAGTCGACGAACCGCTCGACAGCCTTGAAACACCAGAGCCGACGGTCGAAACGAGCAAAACCTCACGCACCGAACCTTCGCTGTCCCTGGAACCGGTTGATCTCGACGACGAATCGCAACCACCCCATTTGCGATTGCACGACCCTCTTGATGCGCCGCTGAACCACGAACGCCTGTCGGCCGCCGACGAGAGCGAAATCGACGACAACCTGCCCTCGATAGAACCGCTGCGCAAGCGACGCGAACGCAGCGAACCGGGCGTACGCGCCGAAGCGCTGCAAGACCTGACCGACGACCCGCTGCAACTGGACTGGCAAAAACGCCGTTCACCTTGGGGCCGACGGCTGTTGTGGTTGCTGCTGGTGCTGATTGCCGCTGGCGCCCTCGCCGGCCAGTACATCGCCTACCATTTCGACGAACTGGCGCGACAGGATCAATATCGCCCGTGGTTCCAGCAACTGTGCCCGCAAATCGGCTGCACCGTGCCCTCCAAAGTCGACATCGCGAAAATCAAAAGCAGCAATCTGGTGGTGCGCAGCCACCCCGAGTTCAATGGCGCCCTGGTGGTCGATGCGATCATCTATAACCGCGCGCCCTTCTCCCAGCCCTTCCCGCTGCTGGAACTGCGTTTCGCCGACCTCAATGGCCATCTGATCGCCAGTCGTCGCTTCAAGCCTGGCGAGTACCTCAATGGCGATCTCGAAGGCATGGCGGAGATGCCTCCGCAAACGCCGATCCACATCGCCCTGGACATTCTCGACCCAGGTGCCAAGGCCGTGAACTACAGTCTGAGCTTCCACTCTCCGGAGTGAAACGCTTCATTACTCCCGGATTAACGCCGGCTTTCTGACTGCTCCAGGCAAACCAAACCACGGGTAATAACAGAATAACTGTTCAGAATTTGTTCAATTCAGCCTTTATCCAGTCATCGAGAGCGGGTATCATGCCAACCCTTTTTCGAACTCTCATGATCCGGCCCCACAACAGGGAAGTCCTATGTCGGCGGTACGCATCGGCCCATACACATTACATAACAGCTTGATTCTCGCCCCCATGGCGGGTGTCACCGACCAGCCCTTTCGTCAGCTGTGCAAGCGCTTGGGCGCGGGACTGGTCGTCTCGGAAATGGTCACCAGCGACATGAGTTTGTGGAACACCCGCAAGTCGCGCATGCGCATGATCCACGAAGGTGATCCCGAGCCACGCTCGGTACAGATCGCCGGTGGGGACGCGCAGATGCTGGCGGACGCCGCCCGTGCCAACGTTGAAATGGGTGCGCAGATCATTGATATCAACATGGGCTGTCCGGCAAAAAAAGTCTGCAACAAGGCTGCCGGTTCCGCACTGTTGAAGGATGAACCCCTGGTAACCGAGATCCTGCAGGCCGTCGTGGCTGCGGTCGATGTGCCGGTTACCCTGAAGATCCGGACCGGTTGGGACCGGGACAACAAGAACGGCCTGACGGTGGCGAAGATCGCCGAACAGGCAGGCATTACGGCGCTGGCGGTGCATGGCCGCACCCGTGCCGACCTGTACACCGGTGAAGCCGAGTACGACACCATTGCCGCAATCAAGCAGGCGGTGTCGATTCCGGTCTTCGCCAATGGCGATATCGATTCGCCAGAAAAAGCCCGGTACGTGCTCGACGCGACCGGTGCCGATGGCCTGTTGATTGGCCGGGCTGCCCAGGGGCGGCCATGGATTTTTCGCGAGATCGACCATTTCCTGCGTACCGGCGAGAAACTCCCGGCGCTGGAACTGATCGAGGTGGAACGCATTCTGCTAGAGCATCTGGCTGCCCTGCACGCCTTCTATGGTGATGTGATGGGCGTACGCATTGCTCGAAAGCATGTGGGCTGGTATCTCGCAACCCTGCCGGGCGCCAGGGAGTTTCGCGCCCACTTCAATCGTTTGGATGGTACGGATGCACAATGCGCCAACGTTCGGGCGTTTTTCGCCGAGCGTTACAAGAGCCTGACAGGGGACGGAGAGTGGGTGGCCGCATGACGATGATGACCGAGACTTTAGTGAGTGGAACAACACCCGTGAGCGACAACGTGAATTTGAAACAGCACCTCAATACGCCAAGCGAAGAAGGTCAGACCCTTCGCGGGAGTGTCGAGAAGGCGCTGCACAATTATTTCGCCCACCTTGAGGGCGCTGCCGTCACGGATGTGTACAACCTGGTGCTCTCCGAAGTCGAGGCTCCCCTGCTCGAGTGCGTGATGAACTACGTCAAGGGCAACCAGACCAAGGCCAGCGAGATGCTCGGGCTTAACCGGGGCACGCTGCGCAAGAAACTCAAGCAGTACGATTTGTTGTAAGCATTCAATCAAACCAGAAAGGCGCCCGCGTAAAACCGGTCGCCTTTTTTGCTGACTTCCTTTGCTTTTGATGGAAATTGAGATGACCGACCAGACTACCCGCCTGCCGATCCGCCGCGCCTTGATCAGCGTTTCCGACAAGACCGGGATCCTCGAATTCGCCAAGGAGCTTGAAGCCCTGGGCGTCGAGATCCTCTCCACCGGCGGGACGTTCAAGCTGCTGCAGGACAACGGCGTTGCCGCAGTGGAAGTCGCGGATTACACAGGCTTCGCGGAAATGATGGACGGCCGGGTGAAGACCCTGCACCCGAAAATCCACGGCGGGATCCTTGGTCGTCGCGGTATCGACGACGCCATCATGAACGAGCACGGCATCAAGCCGATCGACCTGGTAGCGGTCAACCTGTACCCGTTCGAAGCCACCATCAACAAGCCAGGCTGCGACCTGCCGACCGCCATCGAAAACATCGATATCGGCGGCCCGACCATGGTCCGTTCCGCCGCCAAGAACCACAAGGACGTGGCCATCGTGGTCAACGCCAGCGATTACGCCAGCGTCCTGGAAAACCTCAAGGCCGGTGGCCTGACCTACGCCCAGCGTTTCGACCTGATGCTCAAGGCCTTCGAGCACACCGCCGCCTACGACGGCATGATCGCCAACTACATGGGCACCGTGAACCAGTCGGCCGACACCCTGAGCACCGAAGGTCGCAGCGAGTTCCCGCGCACCTTCAACAGCCAGTTCATCAAGGCCCAGGAAATGCGCTACGGCGAGAACCCGCACCAGAGCGCGGCGTTCTATGTTGAAGCCAAGCCTGCCGAAGTTGGCATCGCCACTGCGACCCAGCTGCAAGGCAAGGAACTGTCGTACAACAACGTGGCCGACACCGACGCCGCGCTGGAATGCGTGAAGAGCTTCGTCAAGCCGGCTTGCGTGATCGTCAAGCACGCCAACCCGTGCGGCGTGGCTGTCAGCCCTGATGCCGAAGGCGGCATCCGCAAGGCCTACGACCTGGCCTACGCCACCGACACCGAATCCGCCTTCGGCGGCATCATCGCCTTCAACCGCGAACTGGACGCCGAGACCGCCAAGGCCATCGTCGAACGTCAGTTCGTCGAAGTGATCATCGCTCCGTCGGTCAGCGAAGAGGCCCGCGCCATTGTCGCTGCCAAAGCCAACGTACGCCTGCTGGCCTGCGGCGAGTGGTCGGCTGACCGCGCTGCCGCCTGGGACTACAAGCGCGTCAACGGTGGCCTGCTGGTACAGAGCCGCGACATCGGCATGATTGGCGCCGACGACCTGAAAGTGGTGACCAAGCGCGCACCGAGCGAGCAGGAAATCCATGACCTGATCTTCGCCTGGAAAGTTGCCAAGTACGTGAAGTCCAACGCCATCGTCTACGCCAAGAATCGCCAGACCATCGGTGTCGGCGCCGGCCAGATGAGCCGCGTGAACTCCGCGCGTATTGCTGCTATCAAAGCGGAACATGCCGGTTTGCAGGTAGCCGGTTCGGTGATGGCTTCCGACGCCTTCTTCCCGTTCCGCGACGGTCTGGACAATGCGGCCAAGGCAGGCGTGACTGCCGTGATCCAGCCAGGCGGCTCGATGCGTGATGCTGAAGTGATTGCAGCTGCCGACGAAGCCGGCATCGCCATGGTCTTTACCGGCATGCGCCACTTCCGTCACTAAGTACGACGATCAACTGTGGGAGCGGGCTTGCTCGCGAATGCAATCTGTCAGCGACATTGATGTTGACTGACACACCGTTTTCGCGAGCAAGCCCGCTCCCACAGAAAAGCGGCTCCAGTGCCGCCTCCAGAATTAGCGTCATCCGAGGTTTTTGAAATGAATGTTTTGATCATTGGCAGCGGTGGCCGTGAACACGCCCTGGCCTGGAAAGTGGCTCAGGATCCGCGCGTGCAGAAGGTGTTCGTGGCTCCGGGGAACGCCGGTACCGCCATCGAAGCCAAGTGCGAGAACGTCGCCATCGACGTACTGGCGCTTGAGCAACTGGCAGACTTTGCCGAGAAAAACGTTTCCCTGACCATCGTTGGCCCTGAAGTGCCGCTGGTTGCCGGTGTTGTAGACCTGTTCCGCAGCCGTGGCCTGGACTGCTTCGGTCCGACCGCCGGCGCTGCGCAGCTGGAAGGCTCGAAAGCCTTCACCAAGGACTTCCTGGCTCGCCACAAGATTCCGACTGCCGACTACCAGAACTTCACCGAAATCGAGCCGGCCCTGGCTTACCTGCGTGAAAAAGGCGCTCCGATCGTGATCAAGGCCGATGGCCTGGCCGCCGGTAAAGGCGTGATCGTCGCCATGACCCTGGCCGAAGCCGAAGACGCCGTGCGCGACATGCTGGCGGGCAATGCCTTTGGCGATGCGGGTTCGCGCGTGGTCATCGAAGAGTTCCTGGACGGCGAAGAAGCCAGTTTCATCGTCATGGTCGACGGCAAGAACGTCCTGCCGATGGCCACCAGCCAGGACCACAAACGCGTCGGCGACGGCGACACCGGTCCAAACACCGGCGGCATGGGTGCTTACTCCCCGGCGCCAGTGGTCACCGCCGAAGTGCACAAGCGTGTCATGGATCTGGTGATCTGGCCGACCGTGCGCGGTATGGCCGAGGAAGGCAACGTCTACACTGGTTTCCTGTACGCCGGTCTGATGATCGACAAGGCTGGTAACCCAAAAGTCATCGAATTCAACTGCCGCTTCGGCGACCCTGAGACCCAACCGGTGATGCTGCGCCTGCAGTCGAGCCTGGTGCTGCTGGTCGAGGCTGCTCTGGCCCAGGCGCTGGACAAAGTAGAAGCGCAATGGGATCCACGCCCGAGCGTCGGCATCGTGCTTGCCGCTGGCGGCTATCCTGGTGACTACGCCAAAGGCGTGGCCATCAAGGGGCTGGATGCAGCCGCCGCACTGGAAGGCAAAGTCTTCCACGCCGGTACTGCGCTCAAGGACGGTCAAGTCGTAACGGCCGGCGGTCGGGTGCTTTGCGCAACGGCCATGGGTGCCAGCGTTGACGCTGCACAGCAGCAGGCCTACAAGCTCGCGGCTTCGATTGACTGGGAAGGCTGCTTCTATCGCAAGGACATTGGCTACCGCGCCATTGCCCGCGAGCGTGGCGAAAATCCGGAATAAGGTAAACACCGCGCCAGGCAATGAACACCGTTTATTGCCTGGCTATTCCGGCGCCGCGCATCGTTATATTCTGGCATCAACCTAACGAAGGGATTTCGCCGTGCGCTGGCTCAGGATTGCCATAAGCTTGACCGTCACTTTGCTGACCTTGCTCTGCATGCTACCGGCCCAGGCCGCGCAAGGCAGTGGCTGGGCGGTATTGCTCGACGAACAGGGCGACCTGCAACTGAGCGACATCCGTTCCGCACGTTACACCAATCAATTCAGCCCTATCGAACTCGACCGCATTACCGCCGCCGAACCCGATGGCGCGTTATGGTTGCGATTCAGGCTTGCACCGGGCAAACATGAACAGTTGCTGCGCGTGTTCGCGCCTGACCTGCGCCAGTTCAACATGTACGTACTGGACGGCGACAAGCTGATCGATCAATCCAGCACGGGCAACGAACACCCCCAATCCGAGCGACCATTGCCCAGCAGCGACTTCATGCTGGCCCTGCCGCAAAGCGACACCCCCCTCGACGTATACCTGCGACTGGCCTCCGACCATCAGTTACGCCCCTACATCACCCTGCAGTCAGCGATCATCTCGGCCGCCAACCAGAACCAGACGCTGATTTATGGCCTGCTGTTCGGTTGCATCGCCATGCTGATCCTGCACAACCTCATCCGCTACGCCTACACCCGCTCGCACAGCGCCCTCTGGTTGGCGACATGCGAAGGGCTGTTGATGCTCAGTCTGCTGTTGTTGCTGAATCTCGCCGGCCCCTGGCTGCCGGACTGGCATGCACTGCAAACGCCAGGGGCTTACCTGGCATTATTAATGACCGCACCCTGCGGCCTGATGCTTGCCTATCGTTTCTTCACCCCGCTCGGGCCACATCCGCTGAACCGGTTGCTGCTTGGCGAGGTCCTGCTGATCACCGCCTGCGGCCTGATGCTGCTGTTCGTCAATACCTTGCCGCTGAACTTCATTACCTACGGCCTGGTCGCCCTGGCTGGCCTGACCATGCTGTTCATAAGCGCCTATCACTGGCAAAAAGGTTATCGCCCGGCTCGCCTCTTCGTGGCGGCCATGGTGGTGTTCAACCTCGGGACACTGGTCATCCTGCCTGCTCTGTTGGGGCTGACCCTGATCGAACCCCATGGCCTGATCACCACATTGCTGGCGTTCATCTGCATCAGCGGCCTGTTGATGAGCATCGCACTGAGCGAGCGCCAGCGACGCATCACCGAAGACCGCTTCAGCATCAGTCGTGACCTGGCGGCCAGCAACGCCGAGATCAACGCCAAAGCCGAGTTCCTGGCGAAAATCAGCCATGAAATCCGAACCCCGATGAACGGCGTCCTCGGCATGACCGAACTGCTGCTGGGCACACCGCTATCGGTCAAGCAACGCGACTACGTACAGACGATCCACAGCGCCGGCAACGAACTGCTGACACTGATCAACGAAATTCTCGACATTTCCAAACTCGAGTCCGGACAGATTGAACTGGACGACGTGCAGTTCGACCTCAACGCGCTGATCGAAGACTGCCTGAGCATCTTCCGCGCCAAGGCCGAGCAGCAAAACGTCGAGTTGATCAGTTTCATCCAGCCGCAAGTGCCGCGGGTGATCAGCGGTGACCCGACACGCTTGCGCCAGACGCTGTTGAGCCTGCTTGAAAACGCCCTGAAAAAAACCGATGAAGGCGAAATCCTGATCGTCGTGGCGCTCGACGAGCGCAACACCAAACCACGCCTGCGTATCGCCGTACAGGACAGCGGCGAGCCCATGGACGCCGAAGAGCGCGACGCCCTGATGCATGCCGAACTGCACAGCCGGCATTTTCTTTCGGCCACCCAGTTGGGCGGCAACCTGGGGCTGGTGATAGCCCGCCAGCTGATCCGCTTGATGCAGGGGGAATTCGGGATCAAGAGCGGCAACAACCAGGGCAGCACCCTGTGGCTGACCCTGCCGCTGGACCCGGATCGCCTCGAACACCCGACCTCCGACCTCGACGGCCCGCTGCAAGGTGCGCGGGTATTGGTGGTGGATGACAATGACACCTGTCGCAAGGTGCTGGTGCAGCAATGCAGCGCCTGGGGCCTGAACGTCAGCGCCGCATCTTCCGGCAAGGAGGCGCTGGCTCTGCTGCGCACCAAGGCTCATTTGCGCGATTACTTCGATATAGTCTTGCTGGACCAGAACATGCCCGGCATGACCGGCATGCAACTGGCGGCCAAGATCAAGGAAGACCCGAGCCTGAACCATGACATCCTGCTGATCATGCTCACCGGCATCAGCAACGCACCGAGCAAGATCATCGCGCGCAACTCCGGGATCAAGCGCATCCTGGCCAAGCCGGTTGCCGGCTACACCCTCAAGACCACTCTGGCCGACGAACTGACTCAGCGCAACAAAGGGCTCGTCGCGACCCAGCCCGTGCCAATCGGCCCGATGCTGCCGGTCAAGGTCCCCTGCGACTTCCGCATTCTGGTGGCTGAAGACAACAGCATCTCGACCAAGGTGATCCGCGGCATGCTGAGCAAGCTCAACCTGCAACCGGATACCGCCTGCAACGGCGAAGAAGCCCTGCAGGCGATGAAAGCCCAGCGTTACGACCTGGTGCTGATGGACTGCGAAATGCCGATCCTCGACGGCTTCTCGGCCACCCAGCAATTGCGTGCCTGGGAAGTCGGCAACCAGCGGGTTCGCACCCCTGTGGTGGCGTTGACCGCCCATATCCTTGCCGAACATAAAGAGCGTGCGCGCCAGGCTGGCATGGACGGACACATGGCCAAGCCGGTGGAACTGTCGCAGTTGCGCGAACTGATCGAACACTGGGTCGCCCAGCGTGATCAGCAGAAACGCACGACGACCCCAACGTCCTGAGCCGACAGACGTCGCAACCCCTGATAGACTCCCCCTCGACTTCCCTCGCCAGTGAGCCCGGCACCATGCTCCATGTGTTGTTCAGCGTTTATCTGAAGATGCTGGTGCTCTATAGCCCATTCTTCGTGTTGTCCTGCTTCATCAGCCTGACCCGTGGTTATTCGCGCAAGGAACAGCGTCGGCTGGCCTGGAAAGTAGCGGTCGCCACCCTGGTCTCCAGCGTTCTGCTGTACTTGTTCGGCCGAGTGATTTTCAGTGTGTTCGGCATTACCGTGGACGCCTTTCGTATCGGTGCCGGTAGTGTGCTGTTCATCTCGGCGCTGGGCATGGCACAAGGCAAATCGGCGGTACAGACCGACAATGTGCAGCAGGATGTCACCATCGTTCCACTGACCATCCCGCTGACAGTCGGCCCCGGCACCATCGGTGCCTTGCTGGTGATGGGCGTGAGCCAGCCGCACTGGGACGACAAGCTCACGGCCATTGTCGGCATTGCCCTGGCCAGTTTTACCGTGGGCGTGGTGCTGTTCTTGTCCAGCCGCATCGAACGGATTCTCGGCGACCAGGGGTTACAGATCGTCAGCCGATTGATGGGGTTGTTCGTGTGTGCACTGGCGGCACAGATCATCTTCACTGGGGTCAGGGGCTACCTGGTACCTTGAACATCAAGCACTCCGATTCTGGCCAATCGTGGGGCCAGAGGACTCGAAGCATCCAGATGTCGCCGTGTGCCTCACCGCTGTACGGCGTCTGCTTCGTACTCCTCGCAATCCCCATGGACGCAAACCGGGTAACCCTTCCCCCTCAACATCCCTACATGTTTCAAACAGACCAGAGACAATCAGCCTCTGACCCGGCTTGATTGAATTCACTGCCTGCGACGCACAAATCTTTTAGCCAACACTTCTTTCCGATTCTGCGCCAGGATAAATTCGACATCATCTTTCACTTCGGCGTAAGCAGAAGGATTGAAGGCGAGAAAGTTGGAGCCCTGGTAAATATCGAGACTTGCAATTTTCAAATCCAGAAACAAAACCCCACCACCCACTTGATCTCCGACATGATTAACGGATGAAAACGAAACCATAACCAATCCGTTCTTCGTTTGTTCACAAGGCAGCAAGGCCAGCTTCACACCCTTAGCCTTAGTAACTTCATAGTTGAAAACCTTGATTGTCTCAGGCTCTTTTTCCAATGCCGACAATGTGCTGTCTGCGACGGCACTTAACACGGTTGCACCAGGAATAGCAGCTTTTGCCGCTTCAACGCCCGCTTGGATAATAGTGCTGACAACATTCCTCATTGTCCCGCTGCCAGACCTCTTTTTGTATTCGATGCTCGCGTTGATGGGAACAGAACACCCCATATCCTCCATACACTGGAGAAAGGCTCGGTGCCAAGCGGCGGGGCTATGACTCTCTTTAGTCTCGCGATCGGCCTCCAACTTCGAAAACTTTATGAGATTTTCGATAATCGTCATATTTTCAAGCGAAATATTGTCGCCATAACCAATGAGCGTATTACCCAAAACCAAAGCATCCAGTTCCCTGGTAGGACTTGAATCGCCCAACGCCTTAAGTGAACTCGACGAGGTGGTCGACATTAATGCTTTTGCACGAGGAACACTGTTCAACAACGCCTTTGACCTGGCAAGACGCGCCTTCCCAATTTCGGTGCATTGCTTGTGAGTAATAAAACCTTCCACGACTTCCATATCGGACAATTCCTTTTAAGTTCGTTTAAGTCTCCAACAGAGACAAAACGAATCTAAACCACTCCAACTCCGTCATCAAACCCGATTAAATGTCGACATATGTAAGCATCCATCAACCTTCACAAACGTGCAGCAATTGTCGAGCCATTCGGCTCGAACAACACTGCACTGAACCTTGATATTAACCTAGTTGATATCGCTTAATTTATCACCATAACTACGCGGCGTATAAACCCACGGCACTCCTTGCGAACGATGAAACACACGAGTCGTGGATGAACCAATCAACACCATGGTCCGCATGTCCACCTGTTCTGGAGTCAATTGAGAGAGGGTCGTCACGCGCAATGTCTGCCCCGGGCGTCCGACATCACGCCCTAGCACGACTGGCGTTCCAGGTGCGCGATGTTGGGCGACGATCTCCAGCGCACGCCCCAATTGCCAAGGTCGGGAACGTGAGATCGGATTGTAGAACGCCATTGCCAGATCAGCTTGCGCTGCCAGATCCAGACGTTTTTCAATGATCGACCAGGGTTTGAGGTTGTCCGATAGCGACAGAACACAGAAATCATGACCCAGCGGCGCACCGGCCTGAGCAGCCGTCGCCAGGGAGGCGGAAACACCCGGCAGAATTTCCAGATCGACGTTGTGCCACTGGACGTCGGTGGACTCGTGCAGCGCCTCAAGCACAGCCGCGGCCATGGCGAAAACCCCGGGATCGCCTGAAGAAACCACCACCACCGAACGCCCCTGGGCCGCCAGTTCAAAAGCGTGGCGGGCACGCTGCATCTCTTCGCGGTTGTCGGTGCAATGCAGCACCTGATCGTCGCGAAACGGACCGGCCATACGCACGTAGGTTTCATAGCCCAATACATCGTTGGCGCGGGCCAGTTCAGCCTTCACAGCCGGCACCATCAGTTCTGCAGCCCCCGGCCCAAGGCCGATCACCGCCAGCCGTCCACGCGGACGGCCGATCTGCAACGGGTCCAGCGGCTGCTCTGCTATCGCAATGGCAACAGTGTCGTTACCAAGCATGGAAACGGGCTGACCCATGGCAGTACGCAGACGCTCGCCAAGCACCTTCCCTGCATGGGCAAAGCGCAACGGCACGCCCAATTCAAGCGCTGCCTCACGCAACGCCGCGCTGGCCATTTCGGTATCGGCGGCCAACAGGCAAGCCAGCGACTGCACGGCGATTCTTGCCTGATGCAATGCCTCGCGCACCGCTCCCGCGACGTTCACCAGGCCAGCGTCCACGGCGACCACCACATTGCGCGGGTAGATCAACAACTCGTTGGCCGCGGGTGTCCGTTCGGCATGACTGACATGCACCGCCAGTCGGGCCTGCGCATCTTCGGGCAACTGCGCCTGCGCCAGCCACGGAGCCTCACCCTCAATGCGCACCGTTTCGCCAGCGAGCAAATCGGAAACGAAACGCTTGCCCAACTCCAGATCACCAAGGGCATAGCCACTGGGCGGGTTGAGCAGGCACGTGCCGAAACGCAACTCGCCGCTGGTGGTGATCGCCGCCGCGACTTCCAGCGCGGCGGCAATCTCCCGCGCCATCACATTTACCCCACCAAGACCACCCAGCAGTGGAACCACTGCGCTACCGTCTTCGGCTACCGCCAACACCGGTGGTTCGGCGCCTTTTTCCAGCAACAAGGGCGCTAGCGTGCGGATCACGATCCCGGCCGCGCACAGGGCAATGATCGGCGTGCCCTGTTGATAGAGTTCGCGCAGGGTCGCACCGAACTCCTGATAGACCCGATCCGCGCCTTCGACCCGTTCGGCCAAGCCATGGATCAGGGCGTCGGGATACACCTGCTGAATACTACGCGCGGTGGCGAGGCTGCCATTGCCAAGAATGACAATCGCCGGAACTGGACGGGTCATCAGCCTTGCCACCTTTCACCAGGAACGATGATCAACGAGAAGTACGGCGAGGACATCGGCTCGACCTGATCCAGCGGCACGATCTTCTGATTGGCCATGGTCGCGCGCTCGACGTACAACGCGCGCTCGGCCAGGCCGAGTTCTTCCAGCACTTGGCGAACCTTGGGAAAGTTGCGCCCAAGCTTCATGATCACCGCCGCATCGGCATCGGCCAGGCGACGCTTGAGTTCGTCGTGCGGCAACACACCGGACAACACCGACAGACTCTGATTGCGATACACCAGCGGCGCACCGAGCACCGAGGCCCCGCCGAGCATCGAGCACACACCGGGCACGACTTCGGCCTGATAACGCTCGGCGAGTCGGTCGTGCAGGTACATGTAGGAGCCGTAGAAGAACGGATCGCCCTCGCAGATCACCGCCACGTCGCGACCGGCATCGAGATGCGTCGCCAGTGCGTCGGCTGCGTCATCGTAGAAGTCGCTGATCACTTGCTCGTAGGACAACGGTGCCGGCAAGGCTTCGGTGGTCACCGGGTACACCAGCGGCAACAAATTCTGCGCTTCCTGCAGATGCGCCTCGATGATGCCGAAGGCGTTGCCTTTCTTGCCCTTGGCCACGAAGTACGCCACCACTGGGGATTCGCGCAGCAAGCGCAGGGCCTTGACGGTAATCAGTTCCGGATCACCGGGACCGACGCCGAGGCCGATCAAACGTCCAGGTTGCTGCATCATTCGATCTCCGTGGCGAGGGCATTGACGGCGGCGGCGGCCATGGCGCTACCGCCCAGGCGACCCTGCATGATGACAAAAGGCACGCCACGGCTGTCAGCCGCCAGCGCGGCCTTGGATTCGGCGGCACCGACGAAGCCCACCGGAAAACCGAGGATCAGCGCCGGTTTTGGCGCGCCGGCGTCGAGCATTTCCAGCAAGTAAAACAGTGCCGTCGGAGCGTTGCCGATGACCACCACGCTGCCTTCCAGATGCGGGCGCCACAGTTCCAGCGCAGCGGCTGAGCGGGTGTTACCCAAATCACGAGCCAGTTCCGGAACACTCTCGTCGCGCAAGGTGCAGATCACCGGATTGTTCGCCGGCAACCGCGCACGGGTCACGCCTTCGGAGACCATCCGCGCATCGCACAAAATCGGCGCGCCGGCCGCCAGCGCATCACGCCCGGCCTTGCCCGCACCTTCGGAAAACTGCAGGCCGTCGATGGCCTCGACCATGCCGCAGGCGTGAATGACACGGACCGCGAGTTTCTCCAGATCGTCCGGGATTCGGTCGAGGTTGGCCTCGGCGCGAATGATCGCGAAGGAGTTGCGATAGATCTCCTGACCGTCGCGGATGTAATCAAGCATCAAGGGGGCTCCGTGAGCGGGCGTCGAGCAGGGTCGCGACCGCTTCAATAGTAAGGTTGCGTGCGTGCAGCGCGCCGAAACCCGGCTGCGCTGCATCGCGAAAATAGAGGTCGTAGTGACCGTGGGCGACGGCCAGTAATGTGACGGGCGCCGTATGCGCGGCGGCGCAGGAGCGCGCGCACCCGCTCAAATGGACACTCGGCGTTTGTCCGTGACGTTGCAGCAATGTCGCCAGTTGCAAGGCATCACCCTTGGTCTCGGCCAGGCTTTTACCGCAGCCGTTTGAGCCGGTGCAGGCGATCAACCGGGACAATGGCAGATCGGCTTCGCACTGCAAGCCCAGACATTGCAATTGCCGAATGACCTCAGCGGCGTTTTCCGTGCGGACATTGGGCAACAGCAGGCTTTGCCAAGGCGTGAAGCGCAGACTGGAGTCACCGAACTCCCGCGCCAGTTGTGCCACACCCCGCAGCATCGCCGGATCGAGTCGCCCCAGCGGCGGGACGGCTCCCACATAGACAACACCGGACTCGGCCTGGGGATGGGCACCCATGTGCAAATCACTGGAGCCCGAAACCCGTTGCCAACCGATAACGGCCTGCAGCGGCACTCGCTCAGCCAGTCGAAGCACAATGCCCCCGATCGGGTACTCGGCCAGCAAATGGCGCATTCGCGTCTGCTCGGGGCGCGCCAGTTCAAGGAACAACTCAAGGACCGCGACTACCAGCGCGTGCCCGTCAGCCAGTGCAACCGAACCGGCGGGGCTGTCCGTCGGACATCCCGCCAGACCGAACGCCAGCCGTCGCTCGCCGTCTTGTTCAAACGCCGAGAGCCACAGGTCATGGGGATGCTCGAGCATCGTCAGGTCTTCACCGCCATCAAGCTGCACGGCGAACTTGGCACTGAGGTCGTGGAACGCTTCCTGGTTTTGCAGTGTGGCGAGGATCTGCCCGGCCAGCGGGCGGGTGTCGAACAGCATGCGCCGATCGATCCCGGCACCGGGGCTGAGCATCAGGTTGCGCACATCGTCGCCAGCCGCCGTACGCGGCCCCAGATCGGCGGCCAGCAGGCTGTCGATCAATGCCGCTTGCTCGTTGCCAATGCCGCGGATCTGCAGGTTGGCCCGGTTGGTCGCCTCGATCGCTCCGCTGGCATATCGCTCGGAGGCATCGGCCACAGCGATTGCCTGGTGCGCACGGATGGCGCCACCGTCGAGTTTGATCCGGCAAATACCACCGTCCAATGCCTGGACGACACGCAACAACCCGGGACAGGCGGAAGGGCGCAAGCGGTTGGGTATCTGACGTGACTTCACAGGACGACCGGTACAAGACGAAGGACAGCATTATGCCTGCTTTGTCCGGCCTGATGAAAAGCCCTGGCAGGTTGACGACGAAAAGCGCGTGATCCCCAGCCCAGGCTTTTCGCCTCAAGACTGAATCGCCATCGCAAGTTCTGATTGAACACTCAGTGAAAAACGCTAACAGCAAGAATCAATTCAACCAACCAGACATATTTAAACCACACACCAACCCTTGTACTTTTCACCACAACCCGAATTAAAACAACGGCAAAAAACCAGCTATTTCAAGGGAACAAAAAATGATATATGAAAAAACAACTGGAATATTGACTGCCCACAACCTTATTTCATGCATCGAAGAAATTTCATTGCAGGATTACGACGACTTCACCCATTGCACACAAATAGCCACCCAGTCCGCAGACAGGGTTGGCAGTCGCTTCGCCGACTCGACAACGTGGCTGAATGAATACGTTGCGACGTTGAATTTTTTCGGCTGGTCTGTCTTTCAGGATGCCATCTTCACCCGCACTCAACACTCCGTTTCGAAAAGCATTGCCGAGTTTCTGGTCCAAAGCGCTCAAACCATGCCGGACAGCAGGCAAGGGAACGCTATGATTGACACACTCGACGCATTGAAACCCAACCAGCCGGCGCTTTATTCACTGGACCAACAAAGTTCCCTGGGAGAGCGCTTTCAAGTAATACCCACACGCTACGACTCAAAGGGGTTTCTTGAAATTGCAGTCTTTAATCTTGAGTTAGTTACCACGATCAAAAAAAGTAGTTTTCTATTCTGGAACATGGAAGATCACGCTGCAAAAATCATCCAGCAACGTGCTTATCTTAAACTGGACAAAAACATACTCGAAAGCAAAAGATCGCTCATCGAACGCAAGCGGCTCGAAATCAGAATGAAGAGATTCGACCTGAAAAAGAACCATTAACTGGATAAGCCCTGATCACGTTTACAGACACCAGCGACAGGCGAACTCAATCCACACCGCGCTATGATGCACCACCGCACAGGTCGACACAGACCGGCAGCGTGATGATTTGGCTTCGATTGATAGAAGAGGAACAGCATGACCCCCTGGCTGACAGTGGTAGGCATTGGAGAAGAAGGCTTCAAGGGGCTTGGCAAAAATGCCCGACACGCTCTGCTGAACGCTACGCGGATCATTGGCGGTCAACGGCAACTGGACTTGTTGCCAGCCTGCATCTGCGGCGTACGGCAATTGTGGCCCAGTCCTTTCGCCCTTGAACCGGTTTTGACGAAACAGGGAGAGCCCGTTTGCGTCCTGGCCAGCGGCGATCCGATGTTTTTTGGGGTGGGTGCCAGTCTCTCCCGACATTTATCCAGCGATGAAATGCTTGTTCTGCCCGCTCCCTCTTCCTGCTCGCTCGCCGCGGCGCGAATGGGCTGGCCTTTGCAGGAAGTGGTCACGTTGTCGGTGGTTGCCCGCCCCGTCGCCGCACTCAACGCGCAATTGTCCAGTGGTGTGCGCTTGCTGGTGTTGAGTAACGATGGTAGCAGCCCCGCCGCCATCGCCGCACTGCTGCGTGAACGTGGTTTCGGCCCGAGCCGGATAACGGTGCTCGAACATTTGGGCGGTGAAGCCGAGCGACGTGTCGACGGCATCGCCAATGACTGGACCGATCCTGTGATCGCCGACCTGAACCTGATCGCTATCGAGTGCATCGCCGAGCCGAACACGCTACGCCTGTCGCGACTGGCCGGCCTGCCGGACTCCGCCTTCAGGCACGACGGCCAACTGACCAAGCGCGATGTGCGTGCCATCACCCTCGCGCGCCTGGCCCCGATCCCCGGCGAACTGTTGTGGGATGTCGGCGCCGGCAGCGGTTCGATCGGCATCGAATGGATGCGCGCCCACCCCGGTTGCCGCGCACTGGCCATCGAGGCAGATGCGGGCCGACAAGCGTTGATCGAACACAACCGCGATGCCCTCGGCGTTCCCGGCCTGCAACTGGTTCGCGGCAGCGCGCCGCAGGCACTGACCGGGCTGGAGCGGCCGGATGCGATTTTCATCGGCGGCGGCGTCACCCGCGAGGGCGTGCTCGATACCTGCTGGGCCGAACTCAAACCCGGTGGCCGGCTGATTGCCAACGCAGTCACACTGCAAAGTGAAATGACCCTGATGGCTTGGCGCGAGCAACACGGCGGGGAGCTGACGCGAATTCATATCGCCCAGGCCCAACCGCTGGGCGACTTCGACACCTGGCGCCAGGCCTTGCCGATTACCTTGCTGGACGTGACGAAGCCCTTCGATGCGTGACGAAACCGCCGAACACCCCGCCCCTCTGCGCAGCGGCCTGACCACCGGCAGTTGCGCCACGGCCACCAGCCTCGCCGCCGCGCGTCTGCTGCTGGCTGGCACATCGGCCGATGCGGTGGAAATCGTGTTGCCCAAGGGCAAACAGGTGCAGATGCGCCTGGAGTTCTGCCGCCTCACCGAGGACGGCGCCGAATCGGGAACCCTCAAGGATGCCGGTGACGATCCGGACGTGACCCACGGTGCCCTGCTCTACTCCCAGGTGCGCCTGAGCAGCGAACCGGGGACGCGCTTCAAGGCCGGTCGCGGTGTCGGCACCGTGACCCGGCCCGGGCTGGTGCTGGGAGTCGGCGAGCCCGCGATCAACCCGGTGCCGCGCAAAATGATCAGCGAACACCTGGCCCGACTGGCTGACGAGCTTGGCTACAGCGGCGGTTTCGAGGTCACGGTCAATGTCGAGAACGGCGAGGCACTGGCACTGAAAACCATGAATCCGCGCCTGGGCATTCTTGGCGGTCTGTCGATCCTCGGCACCAGTGGTATCGTCCGGCCGTTTTCCTGTGCGGCCTACATCGCCTCGATCCACCAGGGCATCGACGTGGCGAAAACCAACGGTTACCTGCACATCGCCGCCTGCACTGGCAACGCCAGCGAAGACACCATGCGCCGGGTCTACAACCTGCCGGAAATCGCCCTGATCGAAATGGGCGACTTCGTTGGCGCCGTGCTCAAGCACCTGCGCAAAGTACCTGTGGATAAACTCAGCCTGTGCGGTGGTTTCGGCAAGATCAGCAAACTGGCGGCCGGGCACATGGATTTGCACAGTCGTCATTCGAGCATTGACTTGCCGCAACTGGCGTTATGGGCGGCGCTGGTCGGCGCCGATGCGACGTTGCAGCAGAACATCCGCGAGGCCAACACCAGCCAGCAGGCACTGGCCATGGCCGCCGCAGCCGGGGTTGCCCTGGGCGATGCCGTCTGTCAGCACGCCCTGGAATTTGCCCGCAGCGTGGTGCCGGCGCAGGTTCAGGTGGAAGTCTTCGCCATCGATCGCCAGGGCGGGATCGTTGGCCATGCGGGAGCCTTTCAATGAAGCGCATCCTGTTGCTCGGCGGCGTGACCGAAGCCATGGCCATTGCCCGCACGCTGGGACCGCAGCACATCTACAGCCTGGCCGGCGTAGGTCGGATACCAACGGATCTGCAATGCCAGGTTCGCGTCGGCGGCTACGGCGGCACCGAGGGTCTGGCGCAATTCATTCGCAAAGAAGGCATCGATCTGCTGCTCGATGCCACTCACCCCTACGCCGCCCAAATCAGCCAGAACGCCGCGACCGCCGCGCGCTTGAGCGGCATTCCTTGCTGGGCGCTGCGGCGTCCGGCCTGGCAAGCCCAGGCGGGTGATGACTGGCGGGAAGTCAGCGATTGGGCGGGACTGATCGACGCCCTGAAGCCCTTCCGTCGACCGCTGTTCACCCTTGGTCGCGAGCCCCTGCAACACCTGGACGAAATTCCAGCGGAACAATTCTGGACCCTGCGCGCACTGGATGTGTATCCGGGCAACGAGCGCTGCGAAGTGATTGGCGCACGTGGGCCCTTCCTGATCGACGATGAACGCGAGTTGTTCGAACGGCGAAACATCGACGTGCTGATCAGCAAGAACAGCGGCAGCACGGCGACCGAACCGAAACTGGAAGTCGCACGTGAACGTGGGGTGCCGGTGATTGTCTTGAAGCGGCCGGTGTTGCCGGGGGTTGATCGGGAGTTCCTGACGCCTGAGGAAACAGTTGGCGCGTTGTCGGTCTTCGTTCATTAGGTCAGGATCATTGGCTTGCATGATAAGTAACCTATTTGTTACCATCAGGGCCGCCTGTGATCACACTCGAAGAATACGTACAGGACAACGAAACCAGCCCCTTCAGTCACTGGTTTTCCAACTTGAATGCGCAGGCAGCGCTCAAGGTATCCACCGCGCTGCTGCGCCTTGAGTTAGGAAACACATCAAACATCAAGTGGTTCGACGGGCTCGGCGAGTACCGGATAAATTGGGGCCCGGGCTATAGAATCTATCTCGTTCAAGAAGGGAAACACCTGATCATCCTTTTTGGTGGCGGTGACAAATCCACACAAAAAACTGACATCAAACAAGCGAAAGTACTGATAGCCGAGTTTCGATCCCGAAAAAAGACTGAACGGCACCGGAGATAACGTCATGGCGCTCACCCGAAGTTACAAACACACCATTGCCGAGCGTGCCCAACGTGATCCCGAGTTCGCCCAGGCACTGTTGGATGAGGCTGCTACTCTGTTTCTTAACGGCGAACCCGAAATGGCCCGGATCATCCTGCGCGATCTCATCAACGCCACCGTTGGTTTTGAAGAACTGGCAAAGGAAACGGCAAAGCCCAGCAAAAGCCTCCATCGAATGTTGTCCGCCAAAGGCAACCCAAGCATGGACAACCTGGCTGCAATATTCGCCGTAATTCGCGCTACGCTTGGAGTAGAAATACAAGTACATGCGGTACGTGCGCACTGAGCTGACGTCTTTTTGCTGCGACACCACACCGCACGCCGCCTTTTTACTTATCGGCCCTGATCAGGCTAAATAGCCCGCGCCTGATCGCCCACCCAAACGGATTTTGTCCCATGTCCCGACACCGGCTCGCAATTGCCTGGATAGCCTGCTTCGCAGTGCTGTTCAACATGCTCGCCATGCCGATGTCCGGAGCGATGGCGCAAACGGCGAAGTCATCCGCCGAACAGTTGTTGTGGGGCAGCTTCTGCAGCTCCAGCGGCACCAGGATGGTGGCGATTTCCATCGGCGACCTTGAACAGAAAGCCCCGCAAAGCGACGATCATTCCAACATGCAGCATTGCTGGTGCTGCTCGGGTTCCGCGCCATTGGTGGCGTTGCCGGGGCATACGCCACAACTGTATTTCGCGCACTTCGAGTCCAACCGAAGCCTGCCTGCCACCTCTCTGGAAAGCCCGTCACCGCGCCAGCAATGGCCGAGTCTCAACCCCCGCGCGTCCCCTCTGGTGTGATTTTTTCTCGCAATTGACTGCGTTTTAAATCGTTCCGGAGAATTGCCATGTTGAACAAATTCGTCGTTCTGGCTGCGTTGCTGCTGCCTGCCTGCTTTGCCAATGCCCACGAATACAAGGTCGGCACACTGGAAATCGCTCATCCGTGGTCCCAGGAGTTGCCGCCCAATGCGCCCACCGTTGCGGCGTATTTCGTGATCAACAATCAAGGCAAGACCGCCGACCGCCTGCTCAGCGTCGACACCCCCATTGCGGGCGAAGCGCAATTGCATGAGCACGTGATGCAAGGCGACATGATGAAAATGCAGCACGTACCGAGCGTGGAAGTGCCCGCCGGTGGCGAGGTCACTTTCGCACCCATGGCCTATCACGTGATGTTGCTGGGCCTCAAGGACCGCAGCCTGCTCACTGACGGCAAGCGCTTCCCCATGACGCTGCACTTCGAGAAGTCCGGTGACGTGACGGTCGAAGTCGCGGTGCAGAAGCAGGCGCCGGACGCCATGCAAGAACACAAGCACGCGCAATAACCACCCGCGCTGTATACGCCCATGCGCCCGCTTAGCGCCAGGTCATCCAGGTCACGCAATCAGGCATTGAGCCTGACACGTGGCAGCTGGATCAGCCTGTTTGCCATGCTGATGATCTTTATCGGTCCGCTGATTTCTCAGTCGATGCCGATGGATTCGCGCGCCATGTCGATGAACATGCCTACGGGTATGAGCATGGACATGTCGGCGATGGAGCATGCCGACCATGGCACGCAAGCCACCGCCGAGCATTGCCCGCCAGCCCCGGGGCACCATGTGCTGTGGGAAAAATGCGGCTATTGCAGCCTGCTGTTCAATTGCCCGGCGCTGACCGGTGGCGTGTCTTTCGCCAACTTCGTCATCCCGCCCGTCAACACCTTCACCACACCCTCTGCGCGCCAGGGCCATGCTCGGCCAACCTTCTTCCCCGGCGCCCGTACCCGCGCCCCGCCCGTCGTCGCGTAAACACTCACTTCTGATTTCACACGGTCCGCAAGACAGCCAAAGCAACCTGTGGGAGCGAGCTTGCTCGCGAAGAGGAAGTGTCAGTCAACGTTGATGTCGTCTGGCACACCGCTTTCGCGAGCAAGCCCGCTCCCACAGGGACAGCCTCAGGCTGCCGGCCGTGTCGTTTACGACTGTTCGATGGAAATTGTCATGTCCAGGTTTTCCGCTGTCCCGTGCTTGAGCCCTGCCCAAGCCTCTTATGCCCTGAACGAATCCGGTGTTCGTTTCAGACACGCCACCGCCATCCTGTGCGGTGCATTGCTGGCGCCTTCTGCGCTGGCCGATGATCATGCCGGTCACACCGAAGAACTGAGCCCGACGGTGATTACCGCCGTTGCGCCCAGCTCGCCCCTGACCATCGTCACCAACCCCAAGGACCCGCGACAACCGGTGCCGGCCAGCGATGGCGCCGATTACCTGAAGACCATCCCCGGCTTTGCCATGGTGCGCAATGGCGGCACCAATGGTGACCCGGTGCTGCGCGGCATGTTCGGCTCGCGGCTGAACATCCTCACCAACGGCAGCATGATGCTCGGTGCCTGCCCGGGCCGGATGGACGCCCCGACCTCCTACATCTCGCCGGAAACCTACGACAAGCTCACAGTGATCAAAGGCCCGCAAACCGTACTGTGGGGACCGGGTTCCTCGGCTGGCACTATCCTGTTCGACCGCGAGCCGGAGCACTTCGGCGCACTCGGCACACGGGTCAACGCCAGCGTGCTGGCCGGCTCCAACGGCCGCTTCGACAAACTGGTGGACGCTGCCGCCGGTGGACAATCGGGTTATGTGCGGGTCATCGGCAACACCGCGCACTCCGACGACTACCAGGACGGCAACAACGACACCGTGGCGTCGCGCTATGACAAATGGAACGGCGACGTGGCCGTCGGCTGGACGCCGAATACCGACACCTTGCTGGAACTGACCGCCGGCCGTGGCGATGGTGAAGCCCGCTACGCCGGGCGCGGCATGGACGGCTCGCAGTTCCTGCGCGAAAGCCTTGGCCTGCGCTTCGAGCAATCCAACATCGGCGAGGTACTGGATAAGGTCGAGGCGCAGGTCTACTACAACTACGCCGATCACGTGATGGACAACTACACCCTGCGCACGCCGTCCGGCACCGGAATGATGGCCGGCCCCATGGCCTCCAACGTCGACCGCCGCACCCTCGGCGCCCGGGTCAAGGCCACCTGGCGCTGGACTGATGTGCAACTGATCAGCGGCATCGACGCGCAGACCAACGAACATCGCCAGCGCGGCGCCATGGGCGTCGACACCTACAAGGACCTGCCGTACACCAAGGATGCCGACTTCCATAACTACGGAGTCTTCGGCGAATTGACCTGGTACGCCGCCGACCGTGACCGCCTGATCAGCGGCGCACGCCTGGACCGCGTCTCGGCCAAGGATTATCGGCAGACCACCGGCTCGGGCATGATGACCCGCCCGAACCCGACCGCCGACGACACCCGCGCCGACACCCTGCCGAGTGGTTTCATCCGCTATGAACATGACCTGGCCGACAGCCCGACCACCCTGTATGCCGGCCTCGGTCACTCCCAGCGGTTCCCGGATTACTGGGAGCTTTTCTCTCCCAAGTCCGGCCCCGCCGGTTCGGTGAATGCCTTCGACTCGATCAAACCGGAAAAAACCACCCAGCTCGATTTCGGCCTGCAATACAAGACCGAAGACCTCGAAGCCTGGGCCTCGGCTTACGTCGGGCAGGTGCGCGATTACATCCTGTTCAACTACACCCCGACAATGATGGGTACGACCTCGCAAGCCGAAAACATCGACGCGCGAATCATGGGCGGCGAACTGGGCGCCGCTTACAACTTCACCGACAACTGGAAAGCCGACGCGACCCTGGCCTACGCCTGGGGCAAGAACAGCAGCGATGGCACTGCGCTGCCGCAAATGCCGCCGCTGGATGCGCGTTTCGGCCTGACCTACAGCGAAGACAACTGGAGCGCCGGCGCACTGTGGAGAGTGGTCGCCGCACAAAACCGTATCGACCAGAACAAGGGCAACGTGGTCGGCAAGGACTTCGACAAGACGCCGGGCTTCGGCGTGTTCTCCCTCAACGGTGCCTATCGGATCAACAGCAACTGGAAGGTCAGCAGCGGCGTCGACAACCTGTTCGGCAAGGCTTACGCCGAACACTTGAACCTGGCCGGCAACGCCGGTTTCGGCTACCCGGCCAATGACCCGCAAGCCATCAAGGAACCGGGGCGCACGCTCTGGACCAAGGTGGACATGAGCTTTTAAGAGCATCGCGGGCAAGCCCGCTCCCCTGTAGGAGCGAGCTTGCTCGCGATCGGTTGCGCAGCAACCGCAAAAACAAACAACTAAAAGATCCAGCCAAGCGGAGCACACGTGATGAAACAGCCCAAAGTGAATTTCTACAACCTGGCCTGGCGATGGCATTTCTATGCCGGATTGTTCGTTGCGCCATTCATGGTGATGCTGGCGTTGACCGGCACCGTCTACCTGTTCAAACCGCAGCTCGACTCGCTGATGTACAGCAGCCTGCTCAACGTCCCGGCCGGTCATCACACCGTCCCGGCCGACGACCTGCTGACACGGGTGAAAACGGCTTACCCACAAGGTCAGGTCACCCAGTACCTGCCGCCGGTCAATGCCGAGCGCAGCGCGCAGTTTGTCGTGCTCAACGATGAAAAGGAGCTGAACGTTTTCGTTGATCCGTACCACGGTGACATCCTCGGTGAACAAGATGCCAAGAAGAACCTGCAAGCCATCGCCCGGTCGATTCACGGCGAGCTGATGATCGGCACCGTTGGCGATCGGCTGATCGAACTGGCCGCCGGATGGGGCGTGGTGCTGGTGGTGTCCGGCATTTTCCTGTGGTGGCCGCGCGGTCAGGCGGCAGGCATTTTGTGGCCACGCCTGAACAGTCGAGGTCGCGTATTGTGGCGCGACCTGCACGCAGTCACCGGGTTCTGGGGCGCGTCCCTGCTGCTGGTGATGCTGCTTAGCGGCATGACCTGGACCGGTTTCTGGGGCAAGCAATACGCCGAAGTGTGGAACGTGTTCCCGGCGGCCATGTGGGATGACGTGCCGAAGTCCGACGTCGAGGCACGCAGCCTCAACACCGCCACCCGCCAGAGCGTGCCGTGGGCCATGGAAAACACCCCGATGCCGATGTCCGGCGACCATGCCGAGCACATGGCCCACGACGGCGCAGCGGCCGGTCCGGCATCGCCGACCATCCGCCTGCAGGACGTACAAAACATCGCCAGAGAGCGCAAAGTCGAACCGGGCTACAGCATCACCCTGCCGACCACCGCGACCGGCGTGTTCACCATCGCCGTATTCGCCGACGACCCACGCAATGACGCCACGCTGCACATCGATCAGTACACCGGCAAGGTCCTGGCCGATGTACGCTTCGAGCAGTACGGCACCGTCGCCCGCGCCACGGAAATCGGCGTGATGCTGCACGAGGGCAAGATGTTCGGTGTGTTCAATCAGATCGTCGTGTTGCTGATCTGCCTGATGATTTTGCTCAGCGCGGTCAGCGGCGTGGTGATCTGGTGGAAGCGCCGTCCGCAAGGAAAACTCGGCGTGCCGCCGCTGCGCCATGACCTGCCAAAATGGAAAACCGCGATGGTGATCATGTTCGCCCTGGCAGTGGCCTTCCCGTTGGTGGGTGCTTCTCTGGTGGCGGTGTGGGTGCTCGATCGCGTGCTGCTGTCGCGCTTTACCCGGCAAACTGAGTCGGCTTCATCTTCATCTTGAAACAGGCGAGATGCGCCGGGCGAAAGGCACTGTAAACTCCCCGCGCATCACCTCAGCCCCTTCGCGAGCAAGCTCGCTCCCACAGGGATTGCGTAAGACCTGTGGGAGCGGGCTTGCCCGCGATGGGGCCATCAGCATCACCTCAAGAGTCACTGCATGACCTCGCTGAATCTGACAAACCTTGCCTGGTCCCCACTGGGTCACGGCCATTGCCACCACCAATTCCAGCTGCGTGACGCCTCGCTACACGTGGCCGCCGGTGAGTTCGTCGGGCTGATCGGCCCCAACGGCAGTGGCAAGACCAGCCTGTTGCGGTGTGCCTGGCGCTTCAATCAACCGGAAAGCGGCGAGGTCAGACTCGATCACCAGAACGTCTGGAAGCACTCCTCGCGCTGGTGCGCGCAACGCATCGCCGTGGTGTTGCAGGAGTTCCCTGATGCCTTCGGCCTGACTGTCGAGGAAGTGGTCGCCATGGGCCGCACGCCGCACAAAGGCTTGTTCGATGGCGACACCCTTGAAGACCGCGACCTGGTCAATCAGGCCCTGGAATCCGTCGGCCTCAAGGGCTTCGAAGACCACGGGTTCGCCACTCTCTCCGGTGGTGAAAAACAGCGGGTCATCCTCGCCCGCGCCCTGGCCCAGCAACCACAACTGCTGATCCTTGACGAGCCGACCAACCACCTCGACCCGCGTTATCAGCTTGAGCTTTTGAAGTTGGTCAAGCGCTTGAATATCGGCACCCTGGCGAGCATCCACGACCTCAATCTGGCGGCGGCCTTTTGTGATCGACTGTACGTGATCAACCATGGTCGTATCGTCGCCAGCGGCACGCCGAAAGAAGTCCTGACCGCTGCGCTGCTGCGCAATGTGTTCGGCGTCCAAGCACTGATCGATGAACATCCACTGCACGGCTACCCACGAATCACCTGGATAACCCAACCATGACTTTGCGTTCCCTGCTGCGTTCCTGCCTCTCTCTCGCGATGCTGCTGGGCAGCACCCAGGCATTGGCCGAAGCCACCCGTTACCCGCTGACAATCAAAAGTTGCAACCGCGAAGTGACCTTCAAGCAGGCACCAAAACATGCGCTCAGCCACGACATCAACATGACCCAGATGATGCTCGCCCTCGGCCTCAAACCACGGATGGCCGGTTACAGTGGCATCAGTGGCTGGAAGGCCGTGACGCCCGAGATGCAGACCATTCTCGACGGCCTGCCGGAACTGGCGGCCAAGTACCCGTCGGTGGAAACCCTGCTCGATGCCAACGTCGATTTTCTCTTCGCCGGTTGGGACTACGGCATGCGCGTCGGTGGCGATCTCACGCCGCAAACCCTGCAGCCGCTGGGCATCAATGTGTATGAACTGACCGAGTCCTGCGCCTTCGTGATGAAGCGCCCTGCCGCGACCCTGGAAGACACTTACAACGACCTGCGCAACCTCGGCAAAATCTTCGATGTGCAGGACCGCGCCAACGCGCTGATCGCCGACATGCAGAATCAGATCGCAGAGATCGGCAAGAACCTGCCGGCAGAAAAGCCGCGGGTTTTTCTCTACGACAGCGGCGAAGACCGCGCCATGACGTCCGGGCGCCTCGGCATGCCGCAAGCGCTGATCGATGCCGCTGGCGGGCACAACATTCTCGATGATGTCGACGCGAGCTGGACCCGGGTCAATTGGGAGACCGTGGTCGAGCGCGATCCGCAGGTGATCGTGATCGTCGACTACAGCGAAATCACCGCAGAGCAGAAGATCCGGTTCCTGCTGAATAACAAGGCGCTGCAATCGGTGGACGCGATCAGGAACCAGCGTTTCATCGTCATCCCTTACGTGCAGGCCACGCCGGGTATCGACAATGTGCTGGCAGCGGCAACCCTCGCCAAAGGTTTCCACGGCGAATGATCAATCGTCGTTTTGCGCTGCTGCTGATCGCCCTGGGCGCCGTGCTGCTGGTGTCGTGCGTGGTGTCGCTGGGCTTCGGCCCGGCCCGGGTGCCGGTGGACGTGGTGTGGCGGATCCTGCTGCACAAGCTGTTCGGCATCGGCGCGCAGGACTGGAGCGCCGGCCAGGATCACATCGTCTGGCTGATCCGCGTCCCGCGCATGTTGCTCGGCGCTCTGGTGGGCGCCGGCCTGGCACTGATCGGCGCGGTGCTGCAAGCAGTGACACGCAACCCGTTGGCGGATCCGCACCTGCTCGGCGCCACCTCCGGCGCCACACTCGGTGCGGTGATTGTGATATTGCATGTCGGCGAAATCGGCGGCCTGCTGACGTTGCCGATCGCCGCGTTCATCGGAGCATTGCTGAGCATGCTGGTGGTGCTGATGATCGCCAGTCGCCACGGGCGCCTGGACAGTGACCGGTTGCTGCTGTGCGGCGTGGCGGTCTCGTTCGTGATGATGGCGATCGCCAATCTGCTTCTGTTCATGGGCGACCATCGCGCCAGTTCCGCCGTGATGTTCTGGATGCTCGGCGGCCTCGGCCTGGCACGCTGGGAGCTGCTCACGCTGCCGGCACTGAGTGTGTTGCTCGGACTGGTCCTGTTGCTCGGCATGGCACGACCGCTGAACGCATTGATGGCCGGAGAACAGACCGCCGTCACCCTGGGCCTGAATGCCCGTGCGGTGCGTCTGCGAGTGTTCGTGATCGCTTCGCTGATGACCGGAGTGCTGGTGTCGATCAGCGGCTCCATCGGCTTTGTCGGGCTGATGGTGCCGCACATTGCGCGTCGACTGGTGGGGGCCGAACATCGTCGGTTGCTGCCGGTTTGTCTGTTGCTCGGCAGCGTATTCCTGATGTGGGTCGATGTCGCTGCCCGCACGCTGATCGCCCCGGAAGACTTGCCTATCGGCGTTGCTACCGCGGCGATTGGCGGGCTGTTCTTTATCGGCCTGATGCGTCGCTGCTGACGTAGTGCACGAACTGTGCGCAGTTACAACTCGTCGCGCTGAAACCTGACCGGTGCCAGTGGCGACTGGAGTCGAACGACCTTCCAGTCTTGACCCAACCGCCCCGTGCGATTCCAGAAATGGGCCGCCTGCAATACCCGCAACTCGCCGGTTTCAGCCAGTTTCGAAATGAAGTCTGCCATCGACAATTTCGTTACCCACCGACCGTCGACGAAATCGATCTGGCGGGTCAGCAGCAACTGCTTTTCTGCCTGTGTATTTTCGGGTACGTACTTGATCAGCGCACCATGGGGCGTCGAGTAGTAGTACGCACTGATGTTGAAGCCTTTAGCCTTCAAGGCATGAGTATGAAGCTGCATCAGCATCGGCGAAGTGAAGCTGCTGTAGACCTGCTCTTCATCGGCTGCCAGAGGAGAGACACCCGACAGGTAGAGCTGATGGCTCGCCATCAGTTTATAGCCAGGCGCAAAGCGGGGGACTTCATTTCTGCGGCTGGTATCAGGATCCGTGAGCGTGCGGAAGATCCGACCGAGGCCGGCAAGGCTGTCATCCGTTTGCGGCAATGGCTCCAGTCCGCAATAGGAATAGGTATCGGGTTTGGCCACTATGGCGCTCTCGTAGGTGGTCACCTGCGTGTAGGCACTTCCCGCGCGCCGCTGAATGTAGCTGGCAGCATCGTCGGGATGATGGAATATCGGCCCCATGGGCAGTTCGGGTTTCCAGCTCCAGAGCTCCTGCTCGGACATGCCCGGATGACGCGGTTGCCAGTATCGCGCCACATACCCCTTCGCCCAGCAATCACTGGATACCAGAACCTCCAGTCTCCCGGCCTTGACCATGCGCTGGATGTAATCGCCCAGAGTGAAGGTGCGCAGGCGGATATTACGCAGGTCGGCATGCGCCTGTTCAAGCGAGCCAAAAGCGCTTTGGGCACTCGCCGACTGACTGGCCGCGTCGGGTGGTACCCCTGGTGTGTAGTAGACTTTTTCAAATTGCAACAGAGCACCATCGGCACAAGAAAAATAAATCGGTCTGTAATCATTGCTGATCCTCGCCCTTGCCAATACCTGATGCACTGCCATGGGCGAGAAGAAAAAGCTCCCGAACTCGTCATCACCTGCGTCTTTCTCCTGGCGCGCGGCGCATAGATAAACACTTGAAACGATGTAACCCGATGGCAATTGCCCTTCGGGAAAGACGCGGTCATATGCCAGTGCCGAGTCCTGCACCGCCACCGGCAAAGTGCTGTGATAGGTGCCAAGGCGCTCGTTGTGCAATATGAACCCGAAACCGGGGGCCGCACGTTCGCCCGCCTGCTCATGGGCAAACCGGGCTGCGGCGGACTCTTGAGCAAACATCGGACTGTAACGCGGCTCGCTGCTCGCCTTGGCATACGAATGTGTGCCGGGCTCCACAAGAGCGACATCGAGCCGATCGACCATACGTGGCCGCCCCCAGGCCGGACTGCCGACCACTACCTGCAAATAGCCATTCCTTGCCAGCGAGTCAATCCAGTCGACCGGGCTCAAATCCCCTTCATGGATACGCTTCCTGATCCACTCCGCATCCAGGTCGTGGGGCAGGTTGCCGAAACCGTTCAGCGCGTTGGCCAGATCGGCATGGAACTGCCTCCAGGTCCCGCAACGGTAACGGATCACCGAACCATCCGGCCCGAACAGGTATTCGTCCAGATACCGCCCGCCTCGCTTGAAAGCGGTGTATACAACCTTGACCGAGAGCATGTTGAGGTACAGTTGCCTCTGCTTTTCTTCCAGGATCACCGGCACAGTCCGGCTCTGGCGCGAACGGTAACGGCCAACCATGGAACAACCGGCAGGAAAAAGCCCCGCGCCGATGCTTACGTCCGGGAAGATCCACTCCACAGCGAAATCCTCATGGAGCGCAATCACTGGTTGAGTGGCGACAAACAAGCCGTCCGAACGCTTCAATACCAGACCGCCATAGACCCTGTCGGTGTCAGCAGGAATTTGGGAGCGCGCGGACAACACCGCATCATTGGCAGTCGCGAAGGCCGCGCTCAACCGGCATCGCTCCAGATTCTGGGCGGGACGCCAGTTGGTGTCGACCAGGCCTTCCCTGTCCCACACAGCATTGGTATGCAAGACGCTCAGTGCGCCACTGTTGGCCACCACCTTCACAAAATCGCTGGGGCTCAGTTTTCCGCTGGCCAGGTTGGACTGAACATCATCCAGCCCCATGTTCGGTGTAGCGTTATCGAATAGCTTGCTGTTCGTGCGCATGACGTACTTGAGCAGTGCACCGTCCTGCGTGCCGATATAGGTCGGGATCACGCCGGGCCCTTCAACGACGAGTGGTCGTCGGGAGTCATACACCGCAACGAACAGATCTCTGGGCACGATGAAGTGCCTGGCCAGCCACTCACGATTGGGACGGGTATGGGTGACACGCTGGCGCGAATAAAAATAGGAGTGGCGCTTAAAGGATTCCGGCGCGACCAGTTCCGAGAAGTCGTGGGTCAAGGAAAAAAGACTGCTACGAGAAAACAACTTGTCGCGAACACCATTGACCGCGACAAGCTCCGTCGCGACGTACTCTTCCTTGCCCTGCTGCTTGAGGATAAAGCCGAACCAGGTCTGTTCCTGGTCGGTCTGCCCCCTCATTCGGGAGAAACGGTCCTGCGCGGCTTCATCCGCCGAGGAAAAAATTGCGCTGTAGGCCACCTGTTGCGGCACCGGCCGTTCGCCAAGCGTCGGTAACGGACTCCACTGACCGGTCACCTTGCCCCGGTATCCCCATGGCGCGTTGTCGACGACGATCCGCAATGTGCCTGCCTGCGCCACCTCCCGAACGAATTCGACCGGCAGGATGCTGCCCTGCTCAAGGCCCTGCGCCAGAGCCCCCGGGTTAGTCGGAGTGCCAAGGCGTTGCAACAGGCTCTGCCAGCCTGCACTGTCTTCCTCGAACCACAACAGACTGTCTTCAGCCCCGGACAAATAGGCCGGGACACCTGACGCGACGATGTGGAACAACTCGTGAATGCTAAACATCTGCAAGCTCACGGTCGCGTCCATGCGCGACCACTTCAGGCGCCGTATCTGCGCCGCATCGAGGGTCGACAGCGCCTGATGCGAGTAGAACCAACTGTCTAATTGATGATTGGCCGGATAGACCGGCCGCCCTCGTCCGTCCACCGCAAACAGCTGAGTTTCCAGCAAGTGGTCCCCGGCCTCGACCGGTTCGGTGACGACAAATCTCTGTGCGCCGCGCTTGAAAATCATCGCGACAAACTTGCGGTCACGTCGTTGGCCGATCTGTTCGTGTGCATACCGAGCCGCGTCATCGGCCGAGAGAAATTCGCGGCTCATCTGAGGCACGGCATTGTTCGGGGTTTTGTTCTCATCCATGAAAGTGCTCCAACCTGAAAACAGACTTAAGTGAGCACTCAGGTTATCCAGTGCAAAAATCCCGGGGTGGTACATATGTATATCGCCAGGCACCACTTGGGCGCACAGCCGTGCCCTGCTCGGCATTGCGCGCCCGAGCATGGTGCGGCGCGCAGGGTTCGTCCGCCGGAGATCGCTCTGAATTGACTGTTTTCACCCTTAGGCACAGCCCTTGCTAAAGACCCTTCAGTCGTCCGCATCTGCCAACCATAAAAACTCAATGTTCATGGAGATCGCACAATGAAGCGTCGCAGTTTGATCAAGGCTTTCACACTCTCGGCATCCATTGCCGCGATGGGCATAACCTGGACTGTCCAGGCCGCCGAGACCATCAAGGTCGGTATTCTGCATTCGTTGTCCGGGACCATGGCGATTTCCGAAACGTCGCTGAAAGACATGGCCTTGATGACCATCGACGAGATCAACGCCAAGGGCGGCGTGAACGGCAAGATGCTTGAGCCTGTGGTGGTCGACCCGGCGTCTAACTGGCCACTGTTCGCCGAGAAGGGGCGTCAGTTGCTGACCCAGGACAAGGTCGCCGTGGTGTTCGGTTGCTGGACCTCGGTGTCGCGCAAATCGGTGCTGCCGGTGTTCGAAGAACTCAACGGCCTGTTGTTCTACCCGGTGCAATACGAAGGCGAAGAGATGTCGCCGAACGTGTTCTACACCGGCGCCGCGCCGAACCAGCAAGCGATCCCCGCCGTTGAATACCTGATGAGCGAAGAAGGCGGCAGCGCCAAACGCTACTTCCTGCTCGGCACCGACTACGTCTACCCGCGCACCACCAACAAGATCCTGCGTTCGTTCCTGCATTCCAAAGGTGTGGCCGACAAGGACATCGAAGAGGTGTACACCCCGTTCGGTCACAGCGACTACCAGACCATCGTCGCCAACATCAAAAAGTTCTCGGCGGGTGGCAAGACAGCCGTTATCTCCACCGTCAACGGCGATTCCAACGTGCCGTTCTACAAAGAGCTGGCGAACCAAGGCCTGAAAGCCACCGACGTTCCGGTCGTGGCGTTCTCGGTCGGCGAAGAAGAATTGCGCGGCATCGACACCAAGCCACTGGTGGGCAACCTCGCGGCGTGGAACTACTTCGAATCGGTCGAGAATCCGGTGAACAAGAAGTTCGTCGATGACTGGAAGGCCTACGCGAAGAAACACAACCTGCCAGGCGCCGACAAGGCCGTGACCAACGACCCGATGGAAGCCACTTATGTCGGCATCCACATGTGGGCGCAAGCGGCGGAAAAAGCCAAGTCCACCGATGTCGACAAAGTCCGCGAAGCCCTGGCCGGCCAGACCTTTGCCGCGCCGTCCGGCTACACGCTCACCATGGACAAGACCAATCACCACCTGCACAAGCCGGTGATGATCGGCGAGATCCAGTCTGACGGTCAGTTCAACGTGGTGTGGCAGACCGAAGGACCGATCCGCGCCCAGCCGTGGAGCCCGTTCATCCCGGGTAACGACAAGAAGCCGGAGTATGCGGTGAAGAGCAACTGAGTCACTGGGTGTCGGTTCCAGGCACGGTGCCTGAGGCCGACACAATTCCCTGTGGGAGCGAGCTTGCTCGCGATGAGGGCGGCACATTCAGCATCACTGTGACTGAACCACCGCTATCGCGAGCAAGCTCGCTCCCACATTGATCGCGTAAGGCCAATGACATGCCCACTGCCCTCTACCGCTACATCCTTGCCCTCGCGCTGCTACTGCCGATGGCCACCCATGCCGGCGACGCCGAAGACTTCGTCGCCGCCAATCCCGTGCAGCAAGCCAGGCTGCTGGAAGCCTGGGCCGCGCAGCCCGATCCGGCCCGCATCGAATTGATCAACGCCCTGCAACAAGGCGAGTTGACCATCGACGGGCAACCGAAAACCCTGCGCCTGAACAACCGCCTGCGGGGTCTCATCGATACGGCCCTGGCCAGTCATCAGCTGCTCGCGGCCGACGCCAAAATTCGTCTGGCCGCCGCACAGCAATTGCAGAAAAGCGCCAAACCCGCGCAGCTGAAATTCCTCGACCAGCAACTGGCTGGTGAAAAAGATGAAGGCGCCCACGCAGCCCTCAGCCTGGCCCTGGCCAATCTGCAACTGGTCGACGCCGATCCGGCCGTGCGTCTCGCCGCCGTGCGTCTGCTCGGCGAAACCGGTGATCCACTGGCCCGTACCCGACTCGAAGGCCTGCTCGATCCCGGGGTCGAAACTGACGCCAGCGTACGCACCGCCGCCGAGACCAGCCTCGCCCAGGTCAAACGCAAGCTGCTGGTAGGCGAGATGCTCGGCCAGGCATTCAGCGGTATGTCGCTGGGCTCGATACTGCTGCTCGCCGCACTCGGTCTGGCGATCACCTTCGGCCTGCTCGGCGTGATCAACATGGCCCACGGCGAGATGCTGATGCTCGGTGCCTACTCGACCTACGTGGTGCAACTGATGTTCCAGCGTTTCGCCCCGCAGGCCATCGAGTTCTATCCGCTGATCGCGCTACCCGTGGCGTTTTTCGTCACCGCGGCCATCGGCATGGCGCTGGAGCGCACGGTGATTCGCCACCTCTACGGCCGTCCGCTGGAAACCCTGCTCGCCACCTGGGGCATCAGCCTCATGCTGATCCAGCTGGTACGCCTGGTGTTCGGCGCGCAGAACGTCGAAGTCGCCAACCCCGCGTGGCTGTCGGGCGGGATTCAGGTGCTGCCCAATCTCGTGCTGCCGTACAACCGCATCGTCATCATTGCCTTTGCGCTGTTCGTGGTGGTGCTCACGTGGCTGCTGCTGAACAAGACACGCCTGGGTCTCAACGTGCGTGCAGTCACCCAGAACCGCAACATGGCCGCCTGTTGCGGCGTGCCCACCGGGCGCGTGGACATGCTCGCCTTCGGCCTCGGCTCGGGCATCGCCGGTCTCGGCGGCGTAGCTCTGAGCCAGATCGGCAACGTCGGCCCGGACCTCGGCCAGAGCTACATCATCGACTCGTTTCTGGTGGTGGTGCTCGGTGGTGTCGGCCAGTTGGCCGGTAGCGTGCTGGCCGCATTCGGCTTAGGGGTTGCCAACAAGATTCTCGAACCGCAGATCGGTGCCGTGCTCGGCAAGATCCTCATCCTCGCGCTGATCATTCTGTTCATCCAGAAACGTCCGCAAGGCCTCTTCGCACTCAAAGGACGGGTGATCGACTGATGAACCAGCCCCTGATGCTCAAGGCCACACAAAAGGCCGGCCCGAAAATCACGATTGCCGTCGGCGCGGTGATCCTCGTTCTGCTGCTGGCGTTACCGCTGCTGTCGCTGTTATCGCCGGACAACACGCTGCACGTTTCCGCTTACACGCTGACGCTGGTGGGCAAGATTCTTTGCTACGCCATCGTCGCACTGGCGCTCGATCTGGTGTGGGGTTACGCCGGCCTGCTGTCCCTCGGCCACGGCCTGTTCTTCGCCCTCGGCGGCTATGCCATGGGCATGTACCTGATGCGCCAGGCCTCGGGCGATGGCTTGCCGGCCTTCATGACGTTCCTGTCGTGGACCGAAATGCCGTGGTTCTGGACCGGTACCAGCAGCTTCCTCTGGACCCTGTGCCTGGTGGTTTTGGCGCCGGGGTTGCTGGCCTTGGTGTTCGGCTTCTTTGCCTTCCGCTCGCGGATCAAGGGTGTGTATTTCTCGATCATGACCCAGGCCCTGACCTTCGCCGGGATGCTGCTGTTTTTCCGCAACGAAACCGGCTTCGGCGGCAACAACGGCTTCACCAACTTCCGCACGATTCTCGGCTTCGGCATCACCGAGCCGGGCACCCGCGCGGTGCTGTTTTTCGCCACGGTGCTGTTGCTGGTGGCGAGCCTGTTTATCGGCTGGCGCCTGGCGCAAAGCAAATTCGGACGAGTACTGACTGCGCTGCGCGATGCAGAAAACCGCCTGATGTTCTGCGGCTACGATCCGCGCGGGTTCAAGTTGTTTGTCTGGGTATTGAGCGCGGTGTTGTGTGGCCTGGCCGGTGCGCTGTACGTGCCGCAAGTGGGGATCATCAACCCGAGTGAGATGTCGCCGACCAACTCTATCGAAGCAGCGGTGTGGGTGGCCCTTGGCGGGCGCGGCACGTTGATCGGTCCGTTGCTCGGAGCCGGTGTGGTCAACGGCATGAAAAGCTGGTTCACCGTAGCGTTCCCCGAGTACTGGCTGTTCTTCCTCGGCGCACTGTTCATCGTCGTGACCCTGTACCTGCCCAAGGGTGTGATCGGTCTGCTGAAAAAAAGAGGTGAATCATGAGAGTCACTGCGACAGCTGAATTCATGCTCGAACCAGCGTTTTTTCCTGTGGAGCCCAACAAGGACGCCGGCAGCAGCCGCGATGCCATCGGTCTCGGCCAACGCGCCGGCAAAGGCCTGAACACCCGCCACGGCACCATCCTGACCCTTGAAGACATCAGCGTCAGCTTCGACGGCTTCCGCGCGCTGAACAATCTGAACCTGTACATCGGCGTTGGTGAGCTGCGCTGCATCATCGGCCCCAACGGCGCGGGCAAGACCACACTGATGGACGTGATCACCGGCAAGACCCGCCCCAGTCACGGCAAGGCCTGGTTCGGCGAAACTCTGGACCTGACACAGATGAGCGAAGTACAGATCGCCCAGGCCGGTATCGGCCGCAAGTTCCAGAAGCCGACGGTGTTCGAAGCCTTGAGCGTGTTTGAAAACCTTGAGCTGGCGCAGAACACCGACAAGTCGGTGTGGGCCAGCCTGCGGGCGCGCTTGAGCGGCGAGCAGAAAGACCGCATCGCCGAAGTGCTCGAGACCATTCGCCTGACCAGCTCGGTCAATCGCCCGGCCGGCTTGCTGTCCCACGGCCAGAAGCAGTTCCTGGAGATCGGCATGTTGCTCATGCAGGACCCGCAATTGCTGCTGCTCGACGAACCGGTCGCGGGCATGACCGACGCCGAAACCGAATTCACCGCCGAGCTGTTCAAGAGCCTGGCCGGCAAGCACTCGCTGATGGTGGTGGAACATGACATGGGCTTCGTCGGATCGATTGCCGACCACGTCACGGTGTTGCATCAGGGCAGCGTGCTGGCCGAAGGGTCGCTGGAGCAGGTGCAGGACAACGAGCGGGTGATCGAGGTGTACCTCGGTCGCTAAACTTGCAAACACCTATCCAACTGTGGGAGCGAGCTTGCTCGCGATAGCGGTGTATCAGTCAACAACAATGTTGAGTGTGCCGACGCCATCGCGAGCAAGCTCGCTCCCACAAGGGATCTGAGGAGAGTCTGGAAATGCTGCAAGTCGAAAAGCTGCACCAGTACTACGGCGGGAGCCACATCCTGCGCGGCCTGACGTTTGACGTGAAGGTCGGTGAAGTCACCTGCCTGCTCGGGCGCAACGGTGTGGGCAAGACCACGCTGCTCAAATGCCTGATGGGCCTGCTGCCGGCCAAAGAAGGCGCGGTCAATTGGGAAGGCAAGCCAATCACCACGTTCAAGCCGCACCAGCGAGTGCATGCCGGTATCGCCTACGTGCCACAGGGCCGGGAGATCTTCGGCCGCCTCACCGTGGAAGAGAACCTGCTGATGGGCCTGTCGCGCTTCCCCGGCAGCGAAGCGAAGGAAGTGCCGGCGTTCATCTACGAGCTGTTCCCGGTGCTGCTGCAAATGAAGCAGCGCCGGGGCGGCGACTTGTCCGGTGGCCAGCAACAACAACTGGCGATCGGTCGTGCACTGGTCAGCCGCCCTCGCCTGCTGATCCTCGATGAGCCCACCGAAGGCATCCAACCGTCGGTGATCAAGGAGATCGGCGCGGTGATCAAGAAACTCGCAGCCCGTGGCGACATGGCCATTCTGCTGGTTGAGCAGTTCTACGACTTCGCCGCCGAGCTGGCCGATCAATACCTGGTGATGTCCCGGGGCGAAATCGTGCAACAGGGTCGCGGCGAGAATATGGAAGCTGAAGGGGTGCGCGGGCTGGTCACGATCTGAGCTTCTGTCCACAGCGGGCTCAAAGCACCATTTTGTCGCACCATCTTCCACGCCGCGCCCCCAACTGGTGCGCGGCGACGTTCAACGGTGCTCTCCTTCCAGTGATGCCCTGCGGCACAGCCTTTGCAACCCTCCTGAGGACCTCTCGATAAGCACTGACCATGACTCTTCCTGCATCCGGCGTTTTGTTTACCCCCAGTTGGCATGCCGAACTGGAACTGGGCTACGCCCGGTTCGACAACACCACCCGCCCGGTCCAGCGCCGTCACAAAGGTCCGTTGCGGGTGCAAAAGCACCTTTACGCCGAAGGGCCTGAAGTCTGCCAGCACATCATCGTCCACCCGCCCGGCGGGATTGCCAGCGGTGATCGACTGGACATTTCGGCCAGCGTCGAGCGTGATGCCTGGGCACAAATCACCAGCCCCGGCGCGGCAAAGTGGTATCGCGCCGCCGGCCCCGCCCATCAGCAGCTGAAGTTGAAGGTGGCGGCCGGTGCGACACTGGAATGGTTGCCCCAGGAGACGATCATTTTCAGTGCGGCGCAGGCTGAACTCAGCACCGGGATTGACCTTGAAGGCGATGCCCGTTTGTTCTACTGGGACGTCGTGGCCCTGGGCCGTCCGGCCAGTGGCGAACGCTTCGACCTTGGGCACTTCCAGGCGCAACTGGATATCCGCCACGACGGCCAGTTGCTCTGGCACGAACGCCAGCGCATTGTCGGGGCTGACGGTTTGCTGGACTCGCCCATCGGGCTCGATGGGCAATCGGTGTTTGCGACATTGCTGGTGACGGGTGAAATTGATAGCGAACTGCTGGAGCGCTGCCGCTCGCTGAGCCATGACGTGCGCGGGGATCTGACGCAGTTGCCGGGGTTGCTGGTTGCCCGATGTCTGGCCAGTGAGGCGCTGTTGGCGCGAGGCTGGCTTATCGACTTATGGCGATTGTTGAGACCGGCGTTATTGGGGCGCGAGGCCGCGCCACCACGAATTTGGAACACGTGAAATACGATTCAATGTGGGAGCGGGCTTGCTCGCGAAAGCGGTGTGTCAGGCGACATACGTGTTGAATGAAGGTCCGCGTTCGCGAGCAAGCCCGCTCCCACAGGGTTCTGTGCAAGCAGATCCCACTCTTTTTAATCTGCCCGGATGGATGTCTACGATGGACCTGACCCCACGCGAAAAAGACAAGTTGCTGATCTTCACCGCCGGCCTGGTGGCCGAGCGACGTTTGGCTCGCGGCGTGAAACTCAATTATCCGGAGGCCATGGCCTACATTTCCGCTGCGCTGCTTGAAGGCGCCCGCGATGGCCAGACCGTGGCCGACCTGATGCACCTGGGCACCACCCTGCTGAGCCGCGAACAAGTGATGGAAGGCATCCCGGAAATGATCCCGGAAATCCAGGTCGAGGCCACGTTCCCCGACGGCACCAAACTGGTCACCGTCCACCAACCCATCGCCTGAGGCCGCGCCATGACCTACCACATCCGCGATGCCGTGCATGCCGACCTGCCAGCCATCCGTGACATTTACAACGACGCGGTACTCAACACCACGGCGATCTGGAACGAGCAGGCGGTCGACCTCGGCAACCGCCAGGCCTGGTTCAGCGCCCGGCAATCCCAGGCTTATCCGATTCTGGTGATTGTCGATGCCGACGACACAGTGCTCGGGTACGCCTCCTTCGGCGACTGGCGACCTTTCGACGGTTTCCGTCACACCGTCGAGCACTCGGTCTACGTGCGCAGCGACCAGCGCGGCAACGGCCTCGGTCCGCAACTGATGGAAGCACTGATCGAGCGCGCCAAAGGCTGCGGCAAGCACGTGATGGTCGCCGCCATCGAAAGCGGTAACGCCGCCTCCATTCGCTTGCATGAGCGCATCGGCTTTATCACCACCGGGCAAATGCCGCAGGTCGGCACCAAGTTCGGCCGCTGGCTGGACCTGACTTTCATGCAATTGACCCTCGACCCCGGCGCGCAGCCGCCCAGCATCAACCAGGAGTAATGCCCGATGAACGCCGCCCAACTGCGACGCGTCAACGTCGAAAGCTTTGCGCATTATCGCCAGGGCCTGATCGACCTGCTGCTCGATGCCGTCGGCTATGGCGCCAGTGTCGGCTTCATGGCTGACCTTGATGCGGCCCAGGCCCACGCCTGGTTCGATGAAGTCCAGGACAACCTGAACAAAGGCAGTGTGCTGCTGTGGGTGGTGGTCAAGGACGAGCAGGTACAGGCCAGCGTGCAACTGAGTCTGTGCCAGAAAGCCAACGGCCTGAACCGCGCCGAAGTGCAGAAGCTGCTGGTGCGCGAACATGCGCGGCGTCGCGGTCTGGGCCAGCAACTGATGAGCGCTCTGGAAGCGGCTGCCCTGCAGCAAAAACGCGGCATGCTTTACCTCGACACCGAAGCCGGTTCGCCCGCCGAGGACTTCTACCAATCGCTGGGCTATACCCGCGCCGGTGAAATCCCCGACTACGCCTGCGACCCAAGCGGCCGCTACAAGCCGACCGCCCTCTATTACAAGATTCTCCAAGGAGCCCATTGATGATTCCCGGTGAATACCAGATCCAGTCCGGCGACATCGAACTTAACGTCGGCCGCCGCACGATCAGCCTGGCGGTGGCCAACAGCGGTGACCGGCCGATCCAGGTCGGTTCGCATTACCACTTTTTCGAAACCAATGACGCCCTGAACTTCGACCGCGCCGCCAGCCGCGGCATGCGCCTGAACATCCCCGCCGGCACCGCCGTGCGCTTCGAACCGGGGCAGAGCCGCGAGGTGGAGTTGGTGGACCTGGCCGGGCATCGTCGGGTGTTTGGGTTTGCCGGGCACATCATGGGTGACCTCTAAGTAATGCGATGTCCCCACTGACGCCTTCGCGAGCAAGCCCGCTCCCACAGGGGAACGCGATCGAATGTGGGAGCGGGCTTGCTCGCGAATCTGTGAGCGAAGCGAACAGTCTCAAACTAAATTGAATTCCAGGGCGAACGAATGAAGATTTCCCGTCAAGCCTACGCCGACATGTTCGGTCCCACCGTCGGCGACAAGGTGCGCCTGGCCGACACCGAGCTGTGGATCGAAGTGGAACAGGACTTCACCACTTACGGCGAAGAAGTGAAATTTGGCGGCGGCAAAGTCATCCGCGACGGCCAGGGCCAAAGCCAGCTGCTCGCCGCCGAAGTGGTCGACACGGTGATTACCAACGCACTGATCATCGATCACTGGGGCATCGTCAAAGCTGACGTCGGCCTCAAGGACGGACGGGTCGCCGGCATCGGCAAGGCGGGCAATCCGGACGTGCAACCGAACGTGACCATCGCCATTGGCGCCAGCACCGAAGTCATCGCTGGCGAAGGCATGATCCTCACCGCCGGCGGTATCGACACCCACATCCACTTCATCTGCCCGCAGCAGATCGAAGAGGCATTGATGAGCGGCGTCACCACCATGATCGGTGGCGGCACCGGACCGGCCACCGGCACCAATGCGACCACATGCACCTCCGGGCCGTGGCACCTGGCGCGCATGCTCCAGGCCGCCGATGCCTTCCCGATGAACATCGGCCTCACCGGCAAAGGCAACGCCAGCCTGCCCGAGCCGTTAATCGAACAGGTCAAGGCCGGTGCCATCGGCCTCAAGTTGCATGAGGACTGGGGCACCACGCCGGCGAGTATCGACAACTGCCTGAGCGTCGCCGACCGGTTCGACGTGCAGGTGGCGATCCACACCGACACCCTCAACGAGTCCGGTTTCGTCGAAGCCACCCTCGCCGCCTTCAAGGGCCGCACCATTCACACCTATCACACCGAAGGTGCCGGTGGCGGTCACGCGCCGGACATCATCAAGGCCTGCGGCTTTGCCAATGTGCTACCCAGCTCCACCAACCCGACACGGCCGTTCACCCGCAACACCATTGATGAACACCTGGACATGCTGATGGTCTGCCACCACCTCGACCCAAGCATTGCCGAAGACGTGGCCTTCGCCGAAAGCCGAATCCGCCGCGAGACGATTGCCGCCGAAGACATCCTCCATGACCTCGGCGCGTTCTCGATGATCAGCTCCGACAGCCAGGCCATGGGGCGGGTCGGCGAAGTCATCACCCGCACCTGGCAGACTGCCGACAAGATGAAAAAACAACGCGGGCCGCTACCCGGCGATGGTGCAGGCAACGACAACTTCCGCGCCAAACGCTATATCGCCAAGTACACCATCAACCCGGCGATCACCCACGGCATCAGCCATGAAGTGGGCTCGGTCGAAGTGGGTAAATGGGCAGACCTGGTGCTCTGGCGCCCGGCGTTTTTTGGCGTGAAACCGACGCTGATTCTCAAGGGTGGTGCCATCGCGGCCAGCCTGATGGGCGACGCCAATGCCTCGATCCCGACGCCACAACCGGTGCACTACCGCCCGATGTTCGCCAGCTACGGAGGTTCGCTGCACGCCACCAGCCTGACCTTCATCAGCCAGGCGGCGCAGGATGCAGGCTTGCCCGAAGCCCTGGGTTTGAAAAAGAAAATCGCGGTGGTCAAAGGCTGTCGCGACGTGCAGAAAACCGACCTGATCCACAACGACTACCTGCCGAACATCGACGTCGATTCGCAGACCTATCAGGTCAAGGCCGACGGTGTGTTGCTATGGTGTGAGCCAGCGCAAACCTTGCCGATGGCCCAGCGTTATTTCCTGTTCTGAGCCGTTTGTTGCACCACACACAAAGGCCTCGCACCCAGGGTGTCGAGGCCTTTGTTTTTTCCGTGATTATTGATCGGCCCCAACCCGCAGCCGGTCCAGCCTGGCCCGCGTCATCGCTTCTCGGGTCAGGTTTTTCAGCTGCTGCGTGATCTGTCGGTCGATGTCATCCATGGCTTGACCATACGCCTCTTCAGTCATCAGCCGACCATCCGCAAAGTCAGTTTCAGGTTTGTCCAATTCGCTGCACAGCCCCTTGATTTCCAACTCCACTGCAGCCTTTTCCTCGGTGGTGAGCCGCGTACCTTCGGCCCTGCGCTGCAACGCATCCTGCAAATCGGTGGTGGCGTCGATCCGGCGTTTCAAGCCATTCAATTCCTCGCTGTAAGTCGATTCCAGCCAGGACTTCCAGAGCGGTTGCTCAAAGACCCGGTCGATCAGCAGATCACCCTCCTCCAGCGCCTTGATCCGCTGGAGCGCTGCCTCGATCATCTCTTTGCTGACCTCGGCGATGCTGCGAAACTGCATGCCCCGTGCCTGCCACGGCAAATCCAGGCGCTGCGCCAGATCGGTCATGTAGGCCAAGTGCACTTCCACTTCATCGATAGTGCCGGTTACTTCGCCATCGGCACCGGCCCGACGGAACTGTTCTCCCTTCGCCAATCGCTCAGACACCCGGTGACGGGCGATGGCGCCGAGTTCATCGAGCCGGGATTTACCCAGGGCCAGCTCAAGCAATTGCGTCTCGACCAGATCCACGCGCACGAGGGCGTAGGCCTCGTGAACCATCACTTGCACGCCCATGGCATTGAACAGTTGCGTCCCGCCATCCACGCATTCGGTGGGGGTTGCGGCTTCGTTGAACAACTTGATGCGCAGTTCAGTGTCGCTGGCCATGGCCTCAAGCATGCGCCAGACCTTGGCCGTAAGCTCTGCCTGATAGGTGCCGCCGGCCTTGAAGTCGGCGGATTGGGTGAGCCTGCGGATTTCGTTGAAGAACGGCACTGAATCGAATTCATCCTCGACCGCGTTCCAGACTTCCTGTTTTGCCTGCCATTGCCGCTCAGACATGCCCGTCGCCCAGTCTGAACTGTCGAGTACGCCAAGGGGCGGATAAGGACGCTCCGGGTCCATGCCGACCGACTCGATGTAAGACTTCAGGATGTCGAGATTTTCCGGCGAAATCCAACGCGGATCCCGGCTGATCACGGTGCGCGCCAGCAACTCTGCGCGAAATGAACCGGGCGCGACGTCGGGTATCCGGTTGATCGGGTTAGCGCTCAGATCAAGATAGATAGCGCGCGGTCGCGACTGCGAAAACAGCCCGACAGGCCAGCTGTCCAGCCCTGTTTCGCGCAACAAAAGCACCTGTAAATGCGGCATTCGGCTGATGTTCGGAATGAGCTTCAGGGGGTTACCACTCAAGCGCAGGGACGTCATGCGCGTCAGATTCTTCAGGCGATCTACCGCCACTGCATCCAGTTCAATTTTATTGCCGTCAAGAAACAGGTGGGTGAGATGACGCATGTCCCCCACCGCTTGCGGAACGGCCGTCAGCAGATTGTCTTGCAGATTGAGGTAGCGCACCTGATGGAACGAGTCGAGAAACGACATGTGTCCGGAGCGCAACTGCCCACCGCGCAAGCTCAGGCCGGTGACATGATCGAACTTGGCCTCCAGCCTCGGCAAGGTTTCCAGCAGCTGGCTCAACTTGGGAATGTTGTCCAGTTTCAACGCTTGGGGCCGCACGATGCCGGAAGCCTCGATGCCCTCCGGCCCGGTGCGCTGCCAGCATTGCCTGAGCGCTTTGTAGATGTTGTTTCGCGCATGCCACTGCGCCACGCCCGCCGGGCTTAAACGAAAGGACTCGGTCGGCGAGTTCATCCAGCGTTGCATGGCGTGGTTCAACTGGTTGAACTCGGCCTCAAGCACCGCCAGTCCTTCATGCGCCGCACCTTCGCCCTGACCGAAGTCCGCCAGCAGCGTCTCGACCTCCTCCGAGGTAAAACCCGGATACAGTGCGCGAGCCCGTCGCCGCAAGCCCATGCCGCGCGGGACCTGTTGCGCATAACCCGGCATACCGCCGCGCAAGCGCATGACGCTCGGGTCGTAGGACGGTTTGAGCAAGGGGTTGTCGCGCAGGATCGGCTCGAGCACAGCTCGGTCCAGTGGCTTTTTCTTTACCGCCTGCTCAAGGCCTGCCGCGTCATGGATTTCAAAACCCAGGGCGGCGCGCTCGGTGTCGGGCAATGCGTGCAGCACGGCGGCATATAGATTGTCCGCGCCGTGCAGGTGTTGATCGCCTGCGTCCCGCGCTTCATATCGGCCATTTTCACTGCGGATCAACACTTTTCGGGTCGGCGCGTCGTCCGGGCCGATGCTGTCGTGCAACGTCCCTGAAAAAGAACGTTCGCGAATTTCCAGACGCAGATCCGAGGGCCAGCCCGACAGGGCTGCCAGAGAGCGCAGCTCCAGGCGCTCGGTGTCGGTGTTGTGCAGCTCGCCGAGGTACAGGCCTTCATACGCTCGCGCCACTCGCAGCTGGTGCGCCGCTTCCCAGGCCTGTTGGGACAACCTCAAGGGCACGCGCTGTTTCTCGGCCCAATGTTGCAGGTCCGAAGGGTGTGCTTGCTCCACAAGCGCTTGCGCCACGCTGGTGGAAAGCGACGACTCGTGCCCCTGGAGCAAGCTCACACGGGGATCGTCTGCACGCTCCCGACGCTCGTACAACTTGTCGAACAAACGCCTTTTGCTGCCCCGCGCCTGCTCGGCCAGGCGATCGCGCAAGGCCTTGGTGCGCGCCGTTTTGTCTCCGGAAAACCACTGCCCCAGCATCTCGCGAAGGGCCTGTTCATCCAGAAACCCGACCACACGTGCAGGCAGCGCACCGGCGAGTAGATCCTGCCAGGTCATCTGCAAGGTATCGGTGGGCACCGCGTCGGCATAGCCCTCCTTGATCGCCGCCCCCGACAGGCCCGGCCCCTGGAACACTTCGATGGCCTTGCCCTCGGGCCAGCCCGGCAACTCAGTCATGAAGCGCACGGCAAGATCGGCCCATTCCTGGCCGACCCGGTCGGCCAGGATCTGTTCTGCGCAAGCTTCGGCGTCGACGTACGCCTTGAAGCGCTTGAGGGTATCGGTCAGCAGCGCGGGCGGGGTTTCGTGCTCCACATGCAGCCGGCGCAATGCATTTTCGTGAACGCCACTGACGGTCAGGATCTGCTCCAGTGTTTCATCGGTGAATCCATCCACCGAAGCGCCCAGACGCTTGAGCAATTGACGCCGATCCCATTCCAGCGGTTGATCGAGTTCGGTTTTCCACAGGCCGGCACCGTTGTGCTCCAGCAAGGGCTGATAGGCATCGGCTCGCGAAGGGTGTTGCAGGCGATGCTCGCCAGTGTTCGGGTCCTGTTTGACTTCGTAGCATTTGTCGTCGAGGCGCAGCAGGTCCTGATCCTGGTGCCGGTACAAGCCTTTTTCACCGACGACGCCATCCTTGGGCAAGGTGACCGATTGTTGATACGGCGTCAGGTCCGGATTCCACAACCGCTGCTTGCCGGCGACTTCCACTGGCTTGAGCCCTTCGACAAAGGGCGAAACCTTGATCGGCGTCAACTGACCGCCTGGTAACCCGTGACCGGCGCCCATCAGCGCCAACTGCGCAAAGTTGATCAGCACACCATTGAAGTAGGCAGAGGCCTCTTCCTTGTCGCCTTTGCTCCAGTCTTCGATGCCTTCGGCCACTTCGGCGAGCATCTGCGCAATCATGATGCCCAGCATCGCTTCGCCCAGACCGGGCACCAGCATCGCGGCGAAATTGAACAGGTTCCAGCCAATGTTCAGGTAACTGGTCAGGCGTTTGAAGCGGGCGCTGGCGTCTTCATCGTCGGTCGGCACCGCGATGCGTCGGGCATCGGCGACGGCCTTGTCTCGGCGCTCAACGAACAATGTCACCCACAGGTCGCCCGTGATCTGATTGGTAATGGGCTCTGCATCGGGATTCTCGACCGCCGTTTCACGCCACCATGGCCCCATGTCCAATGGCTCGCGTTGCTGCCAGGTAAACGTCTTCAGACGTTCGTTGACCCGGCTGAAAAACAGCCCCTTGTCCTTTTGCGCCACGAACCGGCTGAAAAACGCCTGGTACTGCGTGTCTCGCAGCTGACCGATCAGGGTTTTCATGAACGCGGCCAGCGAGGGGTACTCCTTGAGCGGATGTTGCGGATCATCCGGTACATAGGCGATCACGTGGCCGGACAAACGACTTTGATGGTAGATGTCGTCGCGGCGCAAAAGCTCATCGTTGAGCCCCTGCGGCCCATTGGCGAAAAACGCCTGCAGCAATTTGAACCGCTCGTACTCCGCACCAGGCAATATCGAGAGGCGCTGCGACCATTCGCTCCAGAACTTCACTGAGTCGGGGGTCAAGGCATCGATCGCCTGCTTGATCTGCGACGGATCGCTGACGGCACTGAACAGCACGATGCCCGTCAACCGAAAGCCCATCAGCGACAATCGGTGGCTATGCAGCGGCCGGTCGTACAGCGTGGTATCGGCCTTGCTCTCGCGTATCTGCCCGAGTTTGCCGTAGGCATGGTCGCTGATATCGCCTTTCAATCGGGCGACCAGTGACGCCACCTGAAAAACGGCTTTTTCACTGGCCACCGACTCGTCCTGCAAGGCGCGTCGCGCTTCAGTTGTGGTCGGCAGCAGGATGGATTTGATATGCCGCTGGTACTGTCCGCCAATGTCGAGGCTGCGGCACATCGATGCAAACCTGGGCAAGGGAATCGCGGTCTCAAGCGCGAGGCTGCCGCGCTCATCCTTACGATAGATACCCGAACTGCTGCGCCAGGCGTCTTCGGTAGTTTCTGCTTCCTCAAAATTGTGCAACGCCGCTTCCAGCAACGTGGACTGTCGAACGCGACTGGCCCCGGTATCAATGACAAAGGCAATTTTACTGGGTACTTCAAGTTGCACGCTGAGCGCGTCGATGTTTTCCACGGCCTTGAAGTTCGCCTGCATCGACGCATTGAGCAGCGGTGTGGCGAAGGCATTGATGTCGTGTTGCAAATCGCCCAGGGACTTGTCCAGCACGCCTTGCAAGCGTCCTTGTTCTTCAATCAACTCCTTCAGATATTGACGGTCGACTTCCCGTGCCGCGCTGTACCACTCGGGCATCTCAGGCCTTGGTTTTCCGAGGGTTTTCATTCTCGACATCGACGCCTTTTTTATCGCGTCGGGTATGGCGCCGAGTACACGATCGTAATGAACGCCGTTGTTTGGGGCGGGCGTTTCCAGCGAGCTGCTTCCATGCAAATCAGACACTGTTTTTTCACCTTGATGGCTGGGTTGGAGCTAACAGACTTATCCACCCACGCCTGAAACAAAAGTCCAAATTACTGTTGGGCCAAGGCTGAAAAAAGGCACGCAAGGTTCGAAAATCAAGGAGCCATCGATAGATATGTACCACCAGAAATGCCTCCGGTTATGCCGCTGCATGAGCGGTCGTGTTTTTTCCGGCAAAGGGACTACTATTCGAATCGCTGTCCCCGATTCATGCTCAGGTAACCGCCATGCGTCTTTCCGAATTCATCGTGTTACATGTTGATCGCATCGTCGATGAGTGGGAGCAGTTCGCCATAACCATCACCCCGGCCGCCGAAACCATGGACAGCGCTGCCTTGCGCGACCATGCCCGGTCGATCCTGCTGGCCTCGGCGCGGGACATGTGCAAACCCCAGACACCTGCCGAACAGGCGGCCAAGGCGCGCGGCGAAGGACCGGAGAAAACCCCCAGCCTCGACGAGGCCGGTGCCAGCCACGGCGAACTGCGCCATACCGTGGGTTTTGATCTGGTGCAAATGACCAGTGAGTTCCGTCACTTGCGCGCCTGTGTCATCCGCCTGTGGGTCAACAGCCTGCAATCGCCTGACCTGGCCTACTTCCAGGACATGATCCGCTTCAACGAAGCCATCGACGAAGCCCTGGCGGAGTCCACGGCCACTTATGCCGAGCAGGTCAATCGCTCTCGGGACATTTTTCTGGCGATCCTCGGCCACGACCTGCGCGCGCCCCTGCAGGCGGTGAGCATGTCCACCGAACTACTGCTGCGCAAAGCCGTGCTCGATGGTGATGCGCTCAAGTGCGCGGTCAATATCCAGCGCAGTACCAGGCACCTGGCGGTGATGGTCGGGGACTTGCTGGAACTGGTGCGCAGCCGCCTGGGCAAGCGTCTGCCGATCGAGCCGGCGCCCATGGACCTGGCCGAAGCGGCGCGCGAAGCGATTGCCCGGGCCAGTGCCGGTCAACCGGAATGCGAACCGACCCTGGATGTACAGGGTGACACACGTGGCACCTGGGACCTGCGCCGGCTCGATCAGATGCTGCAGAACCTGATCGGCAATGCCTTGCAGCATGGTTCAAGCAAACGCGAGGTGAAGTTGACTCTCAAGGGTGAGACCGACAGCGTCCGACTGACAGTGCACAACGACGGAGCCCCGATCCCCTCCGATGCGATCCCGACCATTTTCGACCCGCTGGTGCGCAGCGCCAGTGAAGAGCTCGGCGAGCCTACTACCAGCCTTGGGTTGGGGTTGTTTATCGTCAAGGAAGTGGTCGACGCCCATGAGGGGACGATTGAAGTCAGCTCCGGCGAGATTGATGGCACGACGTTTACCGTGGTGTTGCCCAGAAAGGTCTGATGCTTTTGTGACGAGGGGGCTTGCCCCCGTTCGAGCGCGAAGCGGTCGCAGAATCGGCGAATGTTGTGTGTCAGGCGATTGGCTGTGAGTGGCTTTTGGGGCTGCTTCGCAACCCAACGGGGCGGTGCGGCGGTCCGACAAGCCCCCTCGCCACAAAATCAGTGTTTGTGCTTGTTGGAAATCATTCCACCACCAACCGCCCCAATCGCTGCTTGAGCATGCGGTTCTCGGCCCGCAACTGCTGGACTTCTTCAAGCAGATCCAACGCCAGGGCCACCCCTTCCCATTCCAGGTCCAGATCGCGCCGCAGCTTGGCGGCGCGTTTGGCCAGGGTCAGTTCGTAATCGGTGAAGAGCCAGTCCTTGGGCACGCTGCCCTGAGGTTCGAGGATGCCGTGCTCGACGATTTCGATCACGTAGACGTCCGACAACTCGGTCGCCTCACAGAATTCGGCCATGTCCAGTTGAACGATCAGGGGACTGCTCATAGTCAGTGACTCCTCGGTTCCAAGGGATCAGAAATGCTCTCGCGGGTCGAAAGCGGCTTTTTTCGCCAGCTCCTGCCACAGGGCCTTGATGTCCTCGTCGGATTTCTTCGGCATCACGGCCTTCAACTGCACGAACAGGTAACCGCGCTCACCGGCCTTGTTCATCAGGCCATGGCCCTTGGCGCGCATGCGCTGGCCGTTCTGGCTGCCGGCCGGGACCTTGAGGTTGATCTTGCCGGTGAGGGTCGGCACGGCGACTTCAGCGCCCAGCGCCAGCTCCCACGGTGCCAGTGGCAAGGTGATGATCAGGTTCTCGCCTTCGACGTCAAACTTCGGGTGCGGTGCAAAACGGATCGTCAGGTACAGGTCGCCATTGGCCCCGCCGCCCACGCCCGGAGCGCCCTGCCCCTTGAGGCGAATGCGCTCGCCGTCGCTCACACCGGCCGGAATCTTCACGTTCAGGCTTTTGCTGGTGTTGCTCACATGCTGGCCGGCCGCGTTGTACTGAGGTACCTGGAAGGTCACCTTCTTCGACTCGGTCGACAGCGTTTCTTCGAGAAAAACCCCAAGCTCCATTTCCACGTCCTGCCCTCGACGTCCGGTGCTGCGACGCGACTGTCCACCACCACCAAAACCTGGCCCACGGTTACCGAAGATCGAACTGAAGAAGTCCGAAAAATCGCCCGTGTCCTGGCCACCGCCACCGAAGCCACCACGGCTCTGCCAGCCCGGAGGTCCCTGGAACGGTTGGCCGTGCTGGCCATAGCGCCGCAAGTCATCATATTCGGCACGTTTGTCGGCGCTTTTCAGCGCTTCATAGGCTTCCGAGGCATCCTTGAACCTGGACTCGGCATCCTTTTCCTTGCTGACGTCGGGGTGGTATTTGCGCGCCAGCTTGCGATAGGCGGCCTTGATCGCCTTGTCGTCTGCGGTCGGCTCCACACCGAGAATCTTGTAATAGTCTTTGAAGTCCATCGAGGGAATCACCATCCGTTATCAGAATCGCGCCGCAGGCCACAGCATGCGCTTGTTTGCAGCCATTGGTTTGACCGATCTCAAGTTTGTGACCGGGCGGCGCAGCAGAAGTTTATCGGCAGCAGGCGGGGCTTCTTGCGAGCACTCCCGCGGCTGTCCGGTTGATGCAGGGTAGTTTGGGGGGGATGCCTCATCTTTCAAGGCATTGTCTGCGAAGAATTAGCAGATAACCGGCCTTCGAATCTGGCGCGCTCTGGCATACACTGCGCGGCCGTTTTTTAACCGGAACCTGAAAGACATGAACAACGCATCTCCAGCCCGTGCCTTGGGTATCGACTTTGGCACGTCCAACTCCACTGTCGGCTGGCTGCGCCCCGGCGTGGAAACGCTGATCGCGCTGGAGGACGACAAGATCACCCTGCCGTCGGTGGTCTTCTTCAACATCGAAGAACGTCGCCCGGTGTACGGCCGGCTGGCGCTGCACGAGTACCTGGAAGGCTACGAAGGCCGCCTGATGCGCTCGCTCAAGAGCCTGCTGGGTTCCAAGCTGATCAAGCACGACACCAGCGTCCTGGGCACGGCGATGCCGTTCAAGGACCTGCTCGGGCTGTTCATCGGCCAGCTCAAGAGCCGTGCCGAAGCGTCCGCTGGTCGGGAGTTCGAAGAAGTTGTACTGGGCCGCCCGGTGTTTTTTGTCGACGATGACCCGATGGCCGACAAGGAAGCCGAAGACACCCTGGTAGACGTGGCGCGCAAGATCGGCTTCAAGGAAGTCTCGTTCCAGTACGAGCCGATTGCCGCCGCGTTCGACTATGAGTCAACCATCGAGAAAGAAGAGCTGGTACTGATCGTCGACATCGGCGGTGGTACCTCCGACTTCTCACTGGTGCGCCTGTCGCCGGAACGTCGGGGTGTGGATAACCGCCACGAGGACATCCTCGCCACCGGCGGTGTGCACATCGGCGGAACCGACTTCGACAAACAGCTCAGCCTGCAAGGCCTGATGCCGCTGTTCGGCTACGGCAGCCGCATGAAGAGCGGCGCCTACATGCCGACCAGTCACCACATGAACCTGGCGACCTGGCACACCATCAACTCGGTGTACTCGCAGAAATCGCAACTGGCCCTGGGCAGCATGCGCTATGACATCGAGGACACCGGCGGCATCGATCGCCTGTTCAAGTTGATCGAACAGCGCGCCGGACACTGGCTGGCCATGGAAGTGGAAGAAACCAAGATCCAGCTGACCCACGCCGACAATCGCCACGTGCCGCTGGATCGCATTGAAGCGGGCTTGAGCGTGGACCTCAGCCGTGCGCTGTTCGAGTCAGCCATCGACAGCCTGCTGGAGCGGGTGCGCAACAGCGTCACCCAACTGCTGGCAGACGCCGATGTGCGGGTCGATCAGGTCGATACGGTGTTTTTCACCGGTGGCTCGAGCGGGATTCCAGCGCTGCGCAACAGTGTTTCGGCGATGTTGCCGAAGGCGCGGCATGTGGAAGGGAACATCTTTGGCAGTATCGGTAGCGGTCTGGCGATCGAGGCTGCAAAACGCTACGGTTCGATGGACTGATCCAAAATCTTTGGTGCGCCCTTCGCGAGCAAGCCCGCTCCCACATTTGACCGTATTCCATCTGGAGGAACTCGGTTGAATGTGGGAGCGGGCTTGCTCGCGATGGGGCCAGCTCAGTCAACAAAGATCCAGCGGATCAAACCATCCCCACCTGCTTCAACTCACTCTTGAGATACGCGTAGTAAATCGGCCCCGCCACCACCCCCGGCAGGCCGAACGCGGCCTCGAACACCAGCATCGCCAGCAGCAACTCCCACGACTTGGCACTGATCTGCCCGCCGACGATGCGCGCGTTGAGGAAGTATTCGAGCTTGTGGATAACAATCAGGTAACCCAGCGCCGCCACAGCGACCCAGATCGACAACGACAAACCGACGATGGTGATCAGGGTGTTCGACATCAGGTTGCCGATCACCGGCAGCAGGCCGAGCAGGAACGTCAGCACGATCAGGGTTTTGGTCAGCGGCAGCTTGATACCGAACATCGGCAAGATCACCGCCAGGAAAATCCCGGTGAAGACGGTATTGAGCAAGGAAATCTTGATCTGGGCGAACACGATGTTGCGAAACGCCTGGACCAGCAGGTGCAGACGTTCGAACAACGCCGCGGCCAGCGGTTTGCGCTTGGTCAGGTCCGGCACGCGCTGCAAGGCAATGATCGCCCCCAGCACCATGCCGATCAGCAAGGTCACGAACATGTGCGCCGCGTCCTTGCCCACCAGTTGCAAATCACTGAGGTGTTTGCTGACCCATTCGCCAATCGCCACGCGGAACTCCGCGGCACTGGCCGGCAGATAGGCGTCGATGAACGGCGGCAATTGCCCACGCGCGCGGTCGACCACTCCCATGAATTTGTCGAGGGACGCGCCGGGGTTTTCCGCCTCGTGCAGCAGGAAGCTGAAGGCACCGGCAAAGATCAGCGACAGCACGCTGACAATCAGAGTCCCCAGCAACGCCACCGCCAGCCAGCGCGCACGCCGGCCTTCGATCAGCCGTTGCAGTTGCGGGGTGAGCATGTTGACCAGTTCGAACACGAGCAACCCGGCGAGCAGGCTGGGCAGCAAACGCAGCGGCAGGACCAGCAGCAGTCCGCCAAAAATGATGACCCAGCTGATGACCAGCAAGACTTGACGCTGAGAAAACGTTGGCATACAGCCTCAAAAACGAACGGCGTAAAAAGGATTGGCAGTCTGCCAGCGATCCGGTGCGAGCACTAGGGATTGTGTGGGGCGACCTTAGTGGTGGTTCAGGATTTCTTGCAGCACCTTCTGCGGCCCCATTGTCGGAGCGCCGCCCGGAGCAGGCTCGCTCCCACAGTGGAACTGAGTACACCGGACAAATGTGGGAGCGAGCCTGCTCGCGATGGGGCCAGCTCAGCCACCACTGTCCTTGAGTCGATCTTATTTCTTCTTCAGGCAATCACTCATGAACGCCTTGCGCTCATCACCCTTCAAGGCTTTGGTGGCCGCATCGGCATTGCAGGTTTTCATTTTCTCTTGCTGCGGGGTCAAGGCTTTGCTGGCACCGTTGGCCGCCGGGGTGGCCTTGAGGCAATTGCTCATGAAGGCTTTGCGCTCATCGCCCTTGAGGGTTTTTGCAGTCGCCTCGGCGTTGCAGGTGGTCATCTTGTTCTGTTGGTCTGTGGCGGCGAAGCTTTGGGAACAGAGCAGCAAACCGATCATCAACAAAGGGGCACGCATTATCTTCATGGAGTTTTCTCCGTGTCGCCGCATCGAGAGATGCGGCCTCCACGAGGAGTGTAGTCAAGCCTTGTTACACCTTCCTCCAGACATAAACGATCATTGCGCCGGGGACTCAGCCGCAGACTCTTCAGCCAACACATCCTTGAATGCCTGCTTATAGCCCGCAAAGGCTGAAATCCGTTTTTCGATCACGGATACGGGCAATCGCTCGAACGACACTCCGACTTCCCCCGACAAACCAAATTGTGTTCCCAATAGCTTTAATGAGGTGAATTGGGCATAAGCCCCCGACTTGTACAGTTTGTTCATTTTTATTTGCCTGAAGGTGTTGTCCCGGGAAACCTCCGGCAACTCCGCCCGTCCCGCCGGCACGTCGTTGATAAAGGCAAAGTCTGCGCTGGCGGGGCCGGGCTCAAGTGTTGCAATGGCCGGCAGTTCGAACTTGAAATAGCCCTTGTCCGCCGTATGGGCGGTTGGGAACTCCGGCCACGAATCGGCAACCACCAGTTGCTTGAGATCGGTCAAGTCATCGCCAATAACCACGTACTGATGATCGAATGCGGTGGCTTTGACCAGGTGGATCCGCGAGGTTCTCGGTTGGCTGGCCAGCAGAGCGAAGGTCACCTTGGAGTTTTCCGAACAATTGCCTCCCTTGATTTCAATGGCTTTACGCGCATGTTCGGCGATAGACATCCGTGCAGTGAATTGACCTTCCTGCAGATCCAGTCCTCGCAGCCCCTTGATTTTCGCGATCGCCGAACCACCCTTTTCCCAGATGCTCGGCAACTGGTTGCCCGATAACGGCAACAATTCCTTGGCCCGATAGATGGCGCGCTGTGCCTGGCGCAAGTTGGCCATGACCTGGGGCGTCACTACGGTCGGCTGCGCTGCCGCCGAAACACCCGAATCCAGATCACCTGCATAGCGCTGTAATGCAGCCCAAGGCTCACTGGGCGGCATGTTATTTTCCCTCACTGCACGTTGCAGCGTCTGATATTCGTCGAGACGCCCGGTTTGCTCGAGATTGCGCGCACTGGCGCCCAGATGGCGCTCGGAGTCCGTGAGCACCACTAAACCGTCCTTAGTGAACAGCCGTTGGATCAACGCGTCGTACTGTGCAGGCGACATCAGTTTTTTCAGATCGGGCAACACCTCAATGCTTTGGACCGTGCGCAGATTGGCCTCGTGGCCCTCGGCGTTCGCCTTCACGAATCCATCCCAGAGCGCGTCCTGGCAATCGATCGGCATACTGTCAACCATCAACTTCAGGCCGCGCAGGTAGTTGTATTGTTCAAACGCAGGGATGCTGGGATGGAAGGCGCAACTGACAAACTCGTTGAAGTCTTGCTCGACGACTTGCAACTGCGCTAACTCCCCCGCCAGGGTGGGAGCCCCCCCACGCAGGCGCATGATCGCAGGATCAAACGTCGGAATTTTCAACTCCGGTAAACCGGAAAGAACACTTAACAGCCTGTAGGGTTTCAGGGCATGGTCGCGCAATGCCGCCTTGAGGACCGGACCCTGACCGATATGAATCTGCAACGCATCACGCTCGGCATCGGGTAATGCCTGCAAGATCGAGGTAAACAAATCACCGCCCGAATGCAGGGCATTGCCTTGCTCGTCGCAAGCCTGGAACACCCCGTTGTCGCTCACGACAAGCGTACGCCGGATGGCGGCATCCTCGGGGCCGATGCTGTCCAGTTGTCGGCCATCGAAACGGTAGTGACGCAGCTCGATCCTCACATTGGCATTCCAGCCAGGCAGGTTTTCCAGGGAATGCAACGCCAAGGCGTCGAAGTCCGGATTTTCGACCGAGTCCAGATAAAAACCCTCATACGCACGGCTGATCCGTACGTCCCTGAGCGCCCAATCGGCGCACCCTTGCAGTCGCTCGGGAAGCCTGCGCAGCTTAAGCGCCTGCAACTCCTCCGGGCGCGCCAGCGCGACCAGCTCTTGTGCAACGACACCGGACATTCCTGGAACCTCGCCCTGGATGAACCTTGCCTCGGCACTGACGGCTTGCCCGACATCTCGGTAACGTTTTTCGAACAACGAGGCCTTGCGCCGCTCTGCCAATTGCGCGAGTTGCCCCCTCAAACGCATGGCATTTTGTGTGCGGCTGCCGATCGGTGCATCAGGCTCGTCACCCAGCAGTTGCCGGGTCTCGGCATCATCGAGAAGCAACAGCAAGGTGTCGATCAGGTCGGTATCCGCCAATTGGTCCGTAGAGAAAGAGACAGGTTCGTCATCGGCCCCGATGGCGTACAGCACTCGTCCATCGGCCCCCTTGAGTTCAATCGCTCTGCCGGGCCACAAGCCGTCCAGCAGTTGAAACTGCCAGAGCGGGTCGGCCTGCAAATAGTCCTGTGCACGGGTGCTGCCGATGTTTTGGATGAAGGTGTGGATATCCCGGTCGATCCTGAACCGGGTCACCGTATCGCTCAGCAAAGGGATTGCCCGTTCGTTATCGGCGTACATGCGTACCAACGCACCGATATCGGCACGGCTGACTGTGCGAATGTCGCCGAACTTGTCGGTCAACCCCTCCACCGACGGACCGAGTCGCTTGATCAGCGCATCGGCATCCCAGGTGTGAGGTGTTTCACCCTCGATTACAAAAGCGCCGGTGCCGTTACTCTCCGCCACCGGCTGATAGGCCTCGGGACGGGTCGGATGCTGAACCCGGTGCTTGCCGGTTTGCGGATCGAACTTGAGTTCGAAATGATCATCGTCCAACGACAGAATCTGCCGGCCCTGATGCTGATGCAGACCGTAAACGTCAGGTTTGGAATCCGTCGCCAGACGCAGGTTTTGTTGCCGGTACGGCTGCAGATTTTCCCCCCATAGCCGCTGCTCACCGTTTCTGAGCGTGACTTGACGGGCGCCTTCGAGGAAGGACGACAACCTGGGCTTCACCACTTGAGTGGCGATAGCACCGCCCACGGCAAACGTGCCCAACTGAATCAGGTTTTCAGCGACGCCGACCAGATGCTCCGCCGCTTCAACGTACTTGCCCTGGGCGAGTTCAACGACACCTTCCACGACCCCGTCTACTAGTTGATAGGCGATATACCCCAGCATGAGCTCCCCGAGCACCGGGACAAAGGGGGTCACGACGAGCAAGGCAACCTGCATGATGTCGAAGAGCATTTTTTCCAGGTTTTCGATCCACGCCCAACGTGCGGCGCTGTCCGCATCGGCGGTGATCACGGCCAGCGCGCGCCCGTCGGCAAAAATCTTGTCAACTTGCTGCTGATAGAGATAAACCCACGGATCGCCGTTATAACGGTTGACGGTATCGTTTTCGAACGATACCGCGGCTATCCGCAAATCGGGGCGATCGACTTGAGTTTCGCGCCAGGCAGGCAGATTGGAGCCCGGTTGTGTGCCGTGGTAAGTGATTTCCCACAGTTTCGCGTTGAGCGCGGCGAAGAAATGACCACGCTGGCATTGATCCACGAATCGACTGAAAAACGCCTGATAGCTGCGCCGGGAAGCGCCGGATGCCTGATCGTTACCCCGTAACTGGCGAGTCAGTTCGAGCGCGAACTCGGCCGTCGAGGCATACTCTTTCAGCGGATGCTCGGGATCGTGCGGTACGTAGGCAATGACGCGCCGGACATTCGCACCGGGGATATCGAGATCGGCGGCGATCAGTACAATCCCGGTCAGACGGGTGTCGAGCATGCTCAAGTGGTAGAAACGCACGGGAGCGCCATCCCACACCAGTCCCTTTTTACCCAGGACCATGTTCAACACGGTCAGGTAGGCCGGTGCCCCGATGTCCTTCTTCATCAATGCCAGATGTGCTGCAGCTTTCATGGCGCTTTTCTGACTGGCGACGATCCGGTGCTGCACCGCCTCCCGAGCCATGGCACCTTCGGGAGCCAGATAACTTTCCAGATATTTTTTATATTGGGACCCGATATCCAGAGTTCGGCACAGTGTCTTGAACTGCTCGATCGTTATTCCCAACTTCTTTATTTCAAACCGCCCGATTTCGTCGGGCTTAGTAATAAATGCAGAGTCGCTGGTAAATACTTCGCCCTCGGCAAAATTTTGCAGCGACGCGTTAAGTAACGAGACAGTTCGACTGCCGACACCGCCGGTGACATTGAATGCCCAGGCGGATGTTTTAGCCGGAAAATACAAACGCAGAAAAATTTCACGAACATCGACCACTACACCGAATTGCTTCTTGAGGGCGTTGGTCAGCAGTGGCTGGGCAAAGGACTCGGCATCTTGCAGCTTCCCGAGCATCCGGTCGACCTTGCTCTGCGCCTGCCAACTGAGCTTTGTGGCTTCTTTCGCTGCCACATGTTGCGTGTGGGACGCCGTTTTGCTCCAGGCGGGAATAACTTTGGGTGTGTTGCGTAAATCACCCATCCGCTGAAGAGATGAGTCGACAATCCAGTCGGGAATGGCGTTTTTGATAAAGTTGTAGTGAATACTGTGCTCTTGTTCTACATCGGGATAGTCTGGCCCACTCGCAGACTTCAACAACAAATCTTTCACAATTATTACTCGCAAACTTAGAGAGAGAGGTTCAAAGCCTACAGTGTCCCAATTCTGTTCCCATGAAGTTTGTTTCGGATAATGCCGTATGAAAATTCTTAACGAGTGCGTTAAAACTTCTTGTTGCGTCGATAGTAGTCGGGCGTGCACCCGGCCTGACGCTGGAACATCGCGATAAACGCCGAACCGGTGCTGTAGCCCATGTCGAAGGCGATTTCCTGAATGCTGCGATGGTTGTCCAGTGCTTCAATCGCGGCCAGGAATCGCAGACGCTGGCGCCACTCACCAAAACTCATGCCCAACTCGCGGACAAACTGCCGCGCCAGGGTCCGTTCACTGACGTGAACCTGCGCCGCCCAATGCGCCAAGGGCCGGTTGTCACCGGGTTCGGCTTGCAGGGCCTCGCATATGCCCAGCAGTCCCGGTGTGCTGGCATAGGGCAGGTAACACTCATGCACCGGCGCCTGTTGCAACTGATCCACCAGAACCTGAGCCAGGCGTTTATCCGCGGCCTGCTCGGGAATCTTGACGTCACGGACGGCGAAGTCCTTGAGGATCGCCTTGAGGATGTCACTGATGGCGAGCGTGCAGGCCTGTTGTGGCAGATCCTCGCAGACCGCCGGCGCCAGGCAAACGGCACGGTAGTTGATCGGCTGGTGGCTGTAGAAGCTGTGCTCGATTTCGGGGGGCACCCACACCGCGTATTGCGGCGGCGAGAGGAAACGGCTGCCGTCGACGTCCATGTGCAACACCCCGTGGGCCGCATACTCCAGAGTGCCCCAGGGATGACGGTGCGCAGCGGCGAATTCGTGGGTATTGAAATCGGCGTAGCGGAAGTACACCGCCGAAGGCAATTCGCTGAAATCCAGCAGATCGATGTGTTTACTGCTCATGCTGTCCGTCATCAGGGGCCGGTTGTCTGGATCGAAGTATAGGCTTGCATCCAGACAAGCGGATAATTGCCCTTCATTAACGTTCTGGTTTTTCCCGATGCAATACGCTTATCCCCTGCTGGCCATTTTTATCTGGGCCGGCAACACCGTGATCACCAAAATGTCGGCCGGGGCGATCTTCCCCGCCGAGATCGGCTTCTACCGCTGGCTGCTGGCCGGGTTGCTGTTCACGCCCTTCATGCTCAAACCGGTGCTCGCCCATTGGTCGCAGATCCGCCCGAAACTAGGCAAGATCTTTGTCCTCGGTGTTCTCGGCATGGCGGTCTATCAAAGCCTGGCGTACTTCGCCGCGAGCCTGACCTCGGCTACCAACATGGGCATCATCCTGTCGCTGATGCCACTGATGTCGCTCGCCATGGCGATCATCAGCCTCGGCCAGCGCCTGACCATGGGTGCCCTGGCCGGTGCGGTGCTGTCGTTTGCAGGTGTCCTGGTGGTGGTGTCGGCCGGCAGCCTTGGCACATTGCTCGAACACGGGGTCAACCTGGGCGACGCGATGATGCTGATCGCCACCCTGGCCTACGCGGTCTACAGCACCCTGTTGAAAAAGTGGCAACTGAAACTGCCGCCGCTGGTGCTTCTGTACCTGCAGGTACTGGTGGCCGTGGTGGTGCTGTTCCCGCTGTTCATCGTCTCACCGAAAGTCGGCCCGACCCTGCAGAACATTCCACTGGTGCTGTACGCCTGCCTGCTGGCTTCGATGGTCGCGCCGCTGGCGTGGATGCAGGCCGTGGTGCGTTTGGGACCGAGCCGGACCACGCAGTTTTTCAATTTGCTGCCGCTGATTACCGCATTGATTGCGGCGGTGGTGCTGCATGAGCAACTGGCGATGTATCACCTGGTGGGCGGGGTGTTGACCTTGGGTGGGGTGATCGTTTCCGAGCGTTGGACGACGGTGTTGGGGCGCAAGGTCAGTGTTGCCTGATCTGACGCCATCGCGAGCAAGCTCGCTCCCACAGGTGTTGTGTCGAACCCGTCTGTTGCGAACGACCGAAAACCTGTGGGAGCGTGGCTTGCCCGCGATGAACGATAATGCGGACTAGAGCCCGGCCGCAGCTAACCGCGCCGCATGCTCGACAAACAACCGGATCGGCTCAGCCCCCTTGCCCACCAGCCCCAGCGACTGGTTGACGATATCGAAGTGATCCAGCGGATACTCATCGCCAATCACCGTGCCCAGGTGCGAGCTGTAGCGCCCGACCATGCCGTCGCAATGCCCGGCTTCGCGGACGAAGGTTTTAGCGAATAACCGACAGCTGCGGTTGGTGCCATCCAGCAGGTTGCGCCCGCGATCGGTAATGCCCGGTTGCAAGGTGCCGGACCAGGAGTAATAGCGCACGCCGTTGACCTCCTCCGGCCCATGACCGCCCCAGGTGTCGGGCAGCCCCTGTGGATAACGCTGGTTGAACAGCGCGACGCCAGCGCTGGTGAGGGAGTGATGGGACGCACGGATATCCACCGGCAGCTTCGGCCCCCGGTAACCGGTATCCAACAACCCCATCAGCGCGCCGACGATCCGTAGCAAAAAGCACAGCAGACGACCACGGACGCTCTCGTGGGGATAATGTTCGTGCAGGTAATCGGCGAGCTCCGAACCGTGGTTCGGCCCCGCCACCGAGGTCACCGATGCCACCAGGTCCGGGCGCTTGGCCGCTGCATAACGGGCGGTCAGCGAGCCCTGGCTATGGCCGATCAGGTTGACCTTGTCGGCCCCGGTTTCCCGCAGGATTTCTTCGATACGCGCCAGCAATTGCTCGCCGCGCACTTCGTTCGAATGAAGCGGCGAGACCTGCACCGCGAACACCACCGCTCCGCCGTGGCGCAACGCCTCGACGATCCCGTACCAATACGGATAAAGCACCAACCGGATGAACCCGAGCATTCCCGGGACCAACACCAGCGGGTAGCGCGGGGCAGAACCTTGCGACATGGGCGGACATCCTTGTAGTCGGGCGGTGACGCAAGGCTGGATGCAAGACATCCGCCAAGCATCACCAGCGAAGATGACAAGTCTATGTCATCCGCCCTACTTCAACCCTACCACGCCCGCCACGATCAGCCCGACCGAGACCAGCTTGATCACGGTCAGGCTTTCACCCAGCAGCGCGAAACCGAGAAACACCGTGCCCAGCGAACCGATGGCGGTCCAGATCGGGTACGCAATGCTCACCGGCAGCTCGCGCATGGCCAGGGTCAGAAAATAGATCCCGCCCACAGCGGCCACTACGGTGACCAGCGAAGGCCAGAGCCGGGTGAAGCCCTCGGCGTACTTCATGCCCATGGCGAAGGTGACTTCGAACCCGGCGGCGACCAGCAGAAACAGCCAGGCCATCTAGAACTCTCCGGCCAGCGCCAACAAGCACTGCTCAGCCTCGGCGGCAGAGATTTGAAAGCTGCGCTCGGCGGACTCCTCGCCCTCGGCAGCCACTACGGTGACGTCCGTGATGCCAATGAATCCAAGCACCGTACGCAGTAGCGTGTCGGCATGGTTCATGGCTTCCAGCTCGCCGCCCGGGCCAAAACCGAAGCCGCCACGGCTGGTGATGATCAGGGCTTTTTTGCCCTGCACCAAAGGTTGGTACTGGGCCACGCCATTGTCCAGGGTGTGATCGAAGGTCACCCCCACCCGCACGATCTGATCGATCCAGGCTTTCAAGCCGCTGGGGACGCTGAAGTTGTGCATCGGCGTGGAAATCAGCAACACATCGTGGCCCAGCAGTTCGCCGACCAGCTCGTCGCTGAACGCCAGGTCGGCCTGCATCGACAGTGGCCGGGCATCGGGCTCGGGGTAAAACGCGGCGGCCACGAATGCCTCGTTGACCGGCGGTATCAGCGCCCGACCGACTTCGCGCCGGGTCAACTGCGCGTGTGGATGACGGGCCTGCCAGGCCGCCAGAAACACTTCGGCCAAACGCCGGGAGTGCGAACGATCACCACGGGGGCTGGCATGAACGGCAAGAATTTTACTCATCTGTCTCTCCTCAGGGCTAAACTCAAACGGCTTGTGGTTTGCAGCTTGAAGCTCACTACCGTCCTAGCTCAAATGAGCAGAAATCAGTCTGGATGAATCCATTTCATCCATGGAGTGTTCAATGTTCGCCTCGTTGCCGCTGACCGCCCTGCGCGCGTTTGAATCCGCCTCACGCCTGCTGAGCTTCAAGGCTGCTGCCGAAGAACTCTCGGTGACGCCGACGGCGGTGTCCCATCAGATCCGCTCCCTGGAGAGCTGGCTCGGCGTGCCGTTGTTCGAGCGCCTGCCACGCCAGGTGCGCCTGACCGAATGCGGCGAACGGCTGTTCCAGAGCCTGCATGGGGCTTTTCTGGAAGTGGCGCAAAGTGTCGATACACTGCGTCCGCAACGCAGTGGCGCCAGCCTGACGGTTTCCACCACCGCCGCCTTCGCCGCCCTGTGGCTGGTGCCACGGTTGGGACGTTTCTACGCCCGACACCCGAATGTCAACGTGCGCCTCGATACCCACTGCGAAGTCATCGATCTGCATCAGGACGCCAGTGTCGACCTGGTGCTGCGCTACAGCCTCGATGATTACCCCAACCTGTACGGCCAGTGCCTGTTCGATGAGTCCTTTGGTGTCTACGGTTCGCCTGAACAAGTGGCCCTGGCGTCGAGTCGCACCCCGACACTGATCAGCGTGCGTTGGCACAACTCCAAACTCTATGCCCACGGCTGGGAGGCCTGGTGCGCTCGCTCCGGCGAAACCTGGCTGAGCGGTCGGCCCGCCGTGCGCGAATACGACGAAGAGCATTACGCCCTGCAAGCGGCGATTGCCGGCCAAGGCCTGGTGCTGGCAAGCAATATTCTGGTGTCGGAAAGCGTGGCCAGTGGTCTGTTGTTGCCGTACCGGGGGGAAATCCAGGTCGATGGAGCCGGCTACAGCGCACTGTGCGTGCCGGGGCGTGAGCGACATCCACCGGTGCGGGCATTCTTTGGGTGGTTGCGTGAGGAGGCGTTGGCATCCGGTCATTCGTTGCGATGAACCCTCATCGACTGTCGATGTAAATAACGACAGTAACAATAGTTACCAGACACCCAACATACTGACCACGAAATAAATCAGACTAACCTCCACCGCCCAAACAACAACGCATGACACTCATCAAGTTACAACTACACCATGGACTAACCCCTCCAAAACCTTATATTCAACTGACAGACAAGAGGTCTGCAAAACATATTAAGGACTGAACAACCATGCACATTGAACAACAACTTGAATTTCTGGACAGCCTGCCCGCCCTGCCTGCTCGACGTGTTACCGACTCTCAAGTACTACCGACCATTCGAAACTTCTCCGCAGACGTTCCACTCGATCCCAATAAGGAAAGCGGCACCGTCGGCCCGGACATGATGAATATCTATGTAGCCGGCGTGTCAGTGCAAAATCGCGAAGATGTCGACAGCTGCAAGCTACTGATGAAAAACGCAGCATCACAAAAATACGACATGGTTAAAGAGTTACATCAGTGGTACAACTTTTACACAGAAGGCCTGCGCAGCCTCGGATGGACGATCAACAAGATTCACGCTCAGGACAAAATCATTAAAAGAACCGGCCTTACGATGGACGCCGTCGCCTTTGACATACTTCAGAGTCTGGTCGGAGCAAACGCTCCACGCTTGGCAGCGCTGGCTGGCAAAGCCGTGGAGGGAGTGAAAGGTGAGGACGGTCTGATCCAGATCTACAATCGTAACGCTCAAAAAGGCTATGAGGCGACATTTGATATTTCCCCGGTCTGGCAAACCCGGGAAGGCTCTCCGATGATGATCCTTAGCTGTACAAGTGTGGATGTCAGGGAAAGTACTCGCGGTATTCTTTGGTGGAAATCGACAACTAAATCCACCGCCGTAAAATCACAGGCAACTCCGGTTTACCTCAACACTCAAATCTATGCGCGAGTGCGCAACAAAGTGCTTGAGAAACTGGGTAAAGCTGCTGACGACTACCTCGACACGATCCCGGGTTTTCAGTAACACCTAAACTTCATACTAGAACTGGGACCGATCACTACTGACGGTCTCAGCGCCACACTTACCTTACTTTATTCGATTGAGATCAACATGAAATCATTATCATCCGAGACTTACATCGTCGACGGCAACATCACACTTTTTTTAGGCGAGCACTCCGAGCAATTTAAAAAAGACGTGTTGCATTCCAGTCTACTGGGAAATTTACTCGCTGACAGCACTCCAGGCAAGTGGTTTACATCGTACAGAACCGTACTGGACAAGTTCTACTGGGCACTTAATGGCTTCAAGAATTACGCTCTTCCAAAAAAATCGGCCAGTCTCTTCAGCATTGCCTCCACCGCATTGGCTGACGCATTACAAAAAGAGCAACTGCAACAACTAGGCAACGCACTTTCAAACATTGCGCAACTACCCAGCGAAGCACCTGCCCGCAAGGCACTCCTGAACAGAATTCAAAAAGAAATCGCGACCAGCCACGGAGAAGGATCGCTTACTGTGAGCACATTGTTGACGATCGTCTGCGAAAACAAAAAAAACATCTCCCTTCAAATGTCCTTCGAAACAACTCGCCCCGTGGACATCACCTTTCTTAGGCAGCCGCTCCCTGAAACGGTCATGCAGGGCGATATTGAAACCAGCTTATGGACCACCTATTTGTCCGAAGACAAGTACGCCAAAATCAGAAATCAGGTTGTCGGCAAACTTGGCAGCAAGCCTCAGACTCACTTGTTCCAAATCCTTGAACCAGCTCCAGCATACTGAGCCCACCTTGAAAAGCCTGCGGCATGCCGCTTTCCGGCATTCAAGAGGTCCTAGCCGCAGGTCTTCAGTTTTTCACCGTCTTCGGCGCCTTGCCCGCCTTCATCTGCTCCAGCAACGGCGCGCACTGGTTCGGCTCGCCGCCACTCGGCGCTATCAGCGCCAACAACCCTGCCGCCGGTGCGGCGATCACGCCCAACGCGACCATCCCGGCTCCACGCAACATCAACGGCACGGCCTTGACCCCGGCATCGGGCTTGATGAACTTGCCCCGCACGTACAGCGGCGAACGCAACGAAATCAAACGCCAGCCCTTTGATTCCGGGGTGATGGTCAGGTCCAGTTGTTCGGTCGCCATGTTCGCCGTGCCATCGATGTAAACAATGGCATTCTCTGTGTCGAACACAAACAAGCGGGTACTCGCCAGGCCGGACTGGATGCCGAAGTCGGCGGCGGCGCAGTTGATCTTCACTTCCTTGTCGCCAAAGATCTTGCCGACCACGTAGTTGCCGACGTTCAGCCCGGCCAACTCCATCAACTCGCGACTGATAGCGCCATCGTTGATCAGCATTTTCAGATTGCCATTGGCGCTGCCCAGCAGTTTAGCCACCGAATTGCCGCGCCCGCTGATATCACCGTCGCCGTTGAGTTCGCCGAAACTGGTTTTCATCGGTTCAAAGCCGGGGAACAACTGCTTGAGCTTGAAGCCTCGCGCCGTGAGTCTGGCATGGCCCTCCAGTGGATCGGTGTGGCCGTTCAGGCGAATCTGCGCATCCAGCTTGCCGCCGGCCACACCGAAACGCAGCGGCTCGAGGCTGAGCACGCCATCGGTGAGTACCAGATGGGTATAGAGATCGTTGAACGGCAGTTTTTCGCTGTGCACGATGCGCTTGCCGGTGAACTCGACATCGGCGTCCATATCGCGCCAGCGATCGGTCTTGAACTCTTCGACCGGCAGCACTTTGTCCGCCGGTTGTTTGCTGTCACCGCCTCGGGCCTTCTGCTCGGCGTTGGAGTCGGCACCAATCAGCGGTGCCAGGTCAGCGAACAGCAATTGATTGGACAACAGCGAACCGCTGAGCTTCGGTCGTGGCTGGCTGGCCACGTAGGTCAGGTTGCCATGGATGTCACTTTCACCGATCTTGCCGTTGAATGCTTCATAGTGGAATACCGCGCCACCCGGCTCGTGTAACTTGGCGATCAGATGGCCGTCGGTGGCATAGGGTGGCGTATCCGGCAGGATCACACCGGTCAGCGGGTAGAGATTGCCCAGGCTGGTACCGGCCAGTTTCAGGCGCAGGTCCAGGGCGCCGAGGTTCAGCGGATCGGTCAGGGTGCCGGCCAGTTCGACGCTGGAATCGGCGATTTTTACCTGTGCCTGAAGCGGAAACGGCCGTGCCGCGTCCTGCAACGCCAACAGCCCGCCAATCTTACCCTGGCCCGCGAGCTTCTGGCCGTGGTACTGGCCGTTGACCTTGAGGGCGAATGCATAGTCCTGGGGTGACGAACCCTTCTCCTGCGCGGCTTTCGCCGCTTTGTCGCCGACGATATCGCTGAACGGAATCGGCTTGCCCAATGGATCGATCAGTACGTCGAGTTGGGTCTTCAGGTTCTGGTCGTCGAGGGTGACATGCCCCTTGTCAAAGCCGATCGCTCCGATATCCACCACCCAGCTCGCAGGCTCGGCGTCCGGATCCTTTGGGTCGAATTTGAAGGTCCAGTTGGCGCGCCCGTCAGCCAGGCGTTGCAGGTGGGCATTGGGCTCGGTGAGATCGATACGCGGGATCACCACCCGCTGCGCCAGCAATGCCAGGGGTGAAATACGCAGTTCCACCCGTTTGAGGGTGATCATCTGCGGCTGTTTCGACCAGTCGGGATTGCCCAGGCTCAAGTCTTCGGCCACCACATGAGGCCACGGTACCCAGGCGCGCCAGCCGCCTTCATCGGACTCGGGTTGCCAGACCACCGACAGATTGCCGTTGATGGCGAAAGCGCGGTGCAGCTCTTCGGAAACTTTGGCGTTGAGCGGCGCTTTGATCCGGTTCCAGTCGAAGAACACGATGATCAGCACCAGCATCACCAACAAGGTAAGGAAAGTGGAAAGGGTCCAGACCAACGTCTTTTGAGTGCGCGTCATTGCACAGGGCTCCTGATACGACCGAGCGCCCCGACTGCGACGCACATGTGAAACGGTGAGCCGCAAACGGCTCGCCATGCAAACTACGACTGATAAAAACCCGGCAGGTTTAATCGAAAGACCGATTTCGCCGATTTCGTCCAGTCCAATACTGACCAGCTGGTCGATCTGCGTTACCGGACCTGCACTTTTGCACAACACAGGTGGGTCGAAAACACCCACAAAAGTGCAAGACAACTCGCCGGAAACGCCCGGCCTAGGGCCTCCGCAGCAAACAATCAATTCCGTTGATTATTACCATTGCGTTTATGAACTTTCATATCGATTTATCGAGAGTAGCATTGCTCTCGTGCCCACTTATTCGCACCCCCACGGAGCAAAACAATCATGAAACGCCAACTACTGCTTAGCCTTACACTTTCGATGCTGGCCAGCACTGCCTTTGCCCTGCCAGCGGCTGACCAGGCCACCCCACAAGTGAAACAAGACCACTCGGTGTTCAGCCAGACCGTCGCCGCCGATGGTTCCGACCGCACCCCACAAGGCCAGACCCTTGCCGAAGGCGGTAATGATCGCCTGAAAGAAAAAGGCCTGATCACTCAGGATGGCTCGGACCGTACTCCACAGGGCCAAACCCTGGCTGCCGATGGTTCCGATCGTACCCCACAAGGCCAGACCCTTGCCGCTGATGGTTCCGACCGTACTCCACAAGGTCAAACCCTGGCTGCTGATGGTTCCGACCGTACTCCACAAGGCCAGACCCTTGCCGCCGACGGTTCGGATCGCACTCCACAAGGTCAAACCCTTGCTGAAGGCGGTGGTGACCGCGTGATCGAACGCAACAGCGCCGTGAGCTAAGCTTCATGGCCGCCTTGAAAAAAAGCCCAATCCCCGGATTGGGCTTTTGAATTTTCATAGGCCCGCTTGATAGATGCCACACTTCCCCGCGTGATCCCCCCACAGTCGTTCGACGCCAGCAAAGCCGATTTGCTAGAGTGCGCCGCGTCCCTGTCCAGAAAACGCCCTTGCGATGCTGCCCCGCGCCGAACAGAAACAACAAACCCGTAACGCCCTGATGGACGCTGCCCGGCGCCTGATGGATGGCGGCCGAGGATTCGGCAGCCTGAGCCTGCGCGAAGTCGCGAAAACCGCCGGCATCGTACCGACTGGTTTCTACCGCCATTTTGCCGACATGGATGAATTAGGCCTGGTACTGGTCAGCGAAGTCGGCCAGACATTCCGCGAAACCATTCGTCTGGTACGACACAACGAATTCGTGATGGGCGGCATCATCGATGCCTCGGTGCGGATCTTTCTCGACGTGGTTAGCGCCAACCGTTCGCAGTTCCTGTTTCTTGCCCGTGAGCAGTACGGCGGTTCAGTGCCGGTGCGCCAGGCCATCGGCCGTTTGCGTGAAAACATCAGCTCGGACCTGGCGGCGGATTTGTCACTGATGCCGAAACTGCAGCATCTGGACATCGCCGACCTGAGCGTCATGGCGGATCTGATCGTCAAGAGCGTGTTCGCCACCCTGCCGGACATCATCGATCCGCCAGCCGAAGCCTTGCCAGAGCACCTGACGCCCCAGGCGAAAATCACCCAGCAGCTGCGGTTTATCTTTATCGGCCTCAAGCATTGGCAAGGGCTTGGAAGTACCGAATAAACCTGTGGGAGCGGGCTTGCTCGCGAAGAACGATAACGCGGTGTGCCTGAAAGACCGTGGCGCCGCATTCGCGAGCAAGCCCGCTCCCACAATGATGTGTATCGCCTCAACTTGGTGCGCAAACCAAAAACAACGCACCAACTTCAACCAAAAAACTCACTCCATCGATACAAATCTCACGTCTCCTTCAGCCATTTCCTACACATCATGTCGATTGGCAAGCCCCTTGCTCTAGCCTGAGCATTGTCCATTGCTGGAAGCCTTCCGATGCTGGTGATTCATCGCAGAGTCGACCCTCAACCCGTTTGGGCCGCCGAACTGCACCTGACGTTCGAAGCCCGCAGCAAAAGCCGATTGCGCTGTTTCAGTGCCGAGGGCGAAGACGTCGGGTTGTTTTTGGAGCGCGGCCAGCCGCCGTTGCGTGACGGCGAATGCCTGCAAGCCGAAGACGGGCGAATCGTGCGTGTCTGCGCCCGCCCCGAACAATTGCTGCACGTCACCTGCGCCAATGCCTTCGAACTGACTCGCGCGGCCTATCACCTGGGCAATCGCCATGTCGCCCTGCAGGTCGGCGACGGCTGGTTGCGCCTGCTCGACGATTACGTGCTCAAGGCCATGCTCGAACAACTCGGTGCCGTTGCCGTGAACATCGAGGCGCCATTCCAGCCGGAACATGGCGCCTACGGTGGTGGCCATCATCATTCGCGTCACGGCGATGAAGACTTCAACTACGCGCCGAAACTGCACCAGTTCGGCGTACGCACATGAACCCGGCCTGGGCGCTGTTGCGCCTGGCCAGTCCGCAATTGCCGATTGGCGGCTACAGCTACTCCCAGGGGCTGGAAATGGCTGTGGACAACGGCCGTGTTCACGACCCCGACAGTGCGCGACGCTGGATCAGCGATCAGTTGCTGCTGAATCTGGCACGCTTCGAAGCACCCTTGCTGCTCGCCCATTGCGTGGCCGCCAGCGAGGAAAACTGGGACGAATTGCTGCAACGCTGCGAGGAACACCGCACCAGCCGCGAAACCCGCGAGCTGCATCAGGAGAGCCGGCAGATGGGCTACTCGTTGCAGCAATTGCTCAATGGCTTGCCGGAGCTCGACGCCCCCGCCCGCGCCTTCCTCGAACAGCGCAGCGAGCCACATCTGGCCCTGGGTTGGGCGCTGGCCGCGCGCGCCTGGCAGATCAGCCCGCAGGACGCCCTGGCCGCATGGCTCTGGAGCTGGCTGGAAAACCAGTTGGCGGTGCTGATGAAGACCCTGCCCCTGGGTCAGCAAGCCGCCCAACGCCTGACCAGCGAACTGTTGCCGCTGCTTCAACAAGCTCAACAGAACGCCACTCAAATCGATCCCTATCATTACGGCAGCGCCGCTTTCGGCCTGTCCCTGGCGTGTATGGGCCACGAGCGCCAGTACAGCCGTCTGTTCCGTTCCTAGGGCCATTTATTTTGGAGAATCACATGAACGCACAACCCCTGCGCGTCGGTATCGGCGGCCCGGTCGGCTCCGGCAAAACCGCCCTGACCCTGGCCCTGTGCCTGGCCCTGCGCGAGCGTTACAACCTGGCCGTCGTGACCAACGACATCTACACCCGCGAAGACGCAGATTTTCTGGTGCGCAACGAAGCCCTGGCACCGGAGCGCATCATCGGCGTGGAAACCGGCGGCTGCCCGCACACGGCCATCCGCGAAGACGCCTCGATCAACCTCGAAGCCGTGGATCAGCTCAACCGCCGTTTTCCGGGGCTGGACCTGATTCTCGTGGAGTCCGGTGGCGACAACCTCTCCGCGACCTTCAGCCCGGAACTGTCCGACCTGACCATCTACGTGATCGACGTCTCGGCCGGCGACAAGCTGCCACGCAAGGGCGGGCCGGGAATCTGCAAATCCGACCTGCTAGTGATCAACAAGATCGACCTGGCACCTCTGGTCGGCGCCTCGCTGGAGATGATGAACAGCGACACCCAACGCATGCGCAACGGCAAACCCTTTGTCTTCAGCAATCAGAAAACCGGCCTGGGCCTGGAAGAGATCATTGCCTTCATCGAACGCCAGGGTTTGCTGACCGCGGCCTGATCACGACTTATCAACAAGGAAGCTTATCCATGACACTCAAACGCATTCTCGCCGCCCTGGCCCTGCTGCTGACTCCGGCCCTCGCCTTCGCCCATCCGGGACACGGCGACAACGGCTTGATCGCCGGTATCAGCCACCCACTTGGCGGTCTCGATCACTTGCTGGCAATGCTCGCGGTCGGCCTGTGGGCAGCACAGCAGCAAGGCGCCGCACGCTGGGCGCTGCCGTGCGCCTTTGTCGGCACTATGTTGATTGGCGGGCTGTTGGGTTTTGAAGGATTGAACCTGCCGGCACTGGAGAGCGGGATTGCCGCTTCCGTGTTGGCTTTGGGGCTGGCGGTTGCCTTGGCAGTGCGTCCACCGTTGGTGATGGCGGTGGGTGCGACGGCGTTGTTTGCGCTGTTTCATGGTGTCGCGCACGGGCTGGAACTGCCGGAAATGTCGAGCCCCTGGACCTACGCCGCAGGCTTTGTTGCGGCGACGGCGGTGTTGCACGCGGCGGGTTATGCGCTGGTGCGGGTGCTGCCGCAGGCCGCAGCGCCCCTGGTGCGACTGGCGGGCGCGGCTTCGGCGGCGACTGGCGTGTGGTTGCTGGCAGGTTGACTCTCTAGTGTCTGACCCGGCCTCTTCGCGGGCAAGCCCGCTCCCACATTGGAATGCGTACACCTGTGGGAGCGGGCTTGCCCCGGGCGGCGTTCCGACGAAGGCGGCCTGACAGACACAGCCTCTCTCAGGCCAGCCTCTCTGCTAACATGTCGCGCAATCGCCCCTGCCGTGACGACGCCAGCCAATGCCGCCTGTTTCCCGCTCTGCCTCTCAGCCTGAACTGACCGCCCTGTTCGCCTCGGTGCAACAGCATTTCCTGAACGTCATCGTGCCGCTCTGGCAAGGTCCGGGCTGGAACGCCGATATGGCGTTGCCTTATGAGGCGCTGGATGCCAAACACCAACCGCTGCCACCGCAACGCTACCGGGCCATGGCCTGTGCGCGGCAGTTGTATCTGTTTGCCAGCCTGATCGGTCAGGTGCCGGGCGCCGAAGAGCGTGCCGCCGCGTTGTTCCGCTCCTTGCAGCGGCACTTTCACGATGCCGAGCACGGCGGCTGGTTCTACAGTGTCGATGCACAAGGTGCGCCGCTGGATCAGCGCAAGGATCTCTACACCCACGCCTTCATCCTGTTCGCCTGCGCCCATTACTGGGACAAGGTCCGCGAGCCGCTGGTGGAGTCGGTGCTCAATGCCTCGCTGGAAGTGGTCGCGCAGCGTTTCGCCACGGACGACGGTCTGTACGAAGCCACGCTCGACCGCGACTGGGCATCGCTGGGCAGCGGCCCTTTGCAAAATCCGCTGATGCACCTGGCCGAAGCTTTCCTCGCCACCCTGTCGGTGCGTGACGACCTCGACGTGCAACAGGCGCTCGTCGGGTTATGCACAGCCATGCACGCGCGCTTTATCGATCCGCAGCACGGCGTGTTGATGGAAAAACCGCTGGGATCTGTGGATAACTGGTTTGAACCGGGGCATCAGTTCGAGTGGTATTTCCTGTTGGAATCCTCGGCGCTGTTGCGCAATTCGACGCTGCATGCCGATCTGGAGCGGGCCTTCGCCTTTACCGAGCAAGCGGGCGTTGATCAGCGGACTGGCGCCGTGCGGGCGATGCTCGATTTCGCGCCCGATGGCGGCACCCGGGACGCCACGCAACGCATCTGGGCCCAGGCCGAGTACCTACGCGCATTAACGCTGCGCCCGGACAGCGAAGCGGCTGTGCTGCGTCAATTGCAGGCATTGCAGCAGCGCTCGCTGCATGCCGACGGCTGGTACGAATGCCGTGACGAGCACGGAGAAGTCAGCCGCCGCGACATGCCATCGACCACGCCCTATCACCTGGCGACCTGTTATCGCGGGTTGGCGGAATATCTCGGCTGACTGTTCGGCCGCTTTCGCGAGCAAGCCCGCTCCCACAGGTTGCATACAATCCCTGTGGGAGCGGGCTTGCTCGCGAATGACCTCGAAGAGGTCGCCTTGTCACTCAATCCACTTGCGGTCCCCGGTAAAGCTGATGGTCAGCCATCGCGCAGCATCCGGCTCGCCAAGTTTTGTGGAAATTTCTTCACGCAAACTGTCCAGTTGCCCCACACCGTCCAGCCAGTAATCCTTCGGCAATACGATGTGAATCTCGATAAAACAGGCTCTGCCGTGTTTCTGCACGTAGGAAATGTAATCGTCGAAACCATGCTCGGCCTTCGCCACTTCCATCACCTGACGCACCTTGTCGTCCAGTTGATCCGGGACGATCCCCAGCACATCGCGCAAGGCCGGCCCGAGGATTTTGAACGCCGGGGGGAGCATGCCCAAAGCCAGCAAAATCAGGATCATCGGGTCGACATACACCGCCCACTTGTCGTAACCCTGAGTCTTGAGCAGCAGTGCGATCAGGAAACTCACCAGCAGTCCCGCCGACAGCATCGCGTCCACCAGCCAACTGATGTTGTCGAACTGGATCAGCGATGAGTTGAGCGTGCGATTGCGTTGGCGGACGTAGAAGAAATATATGAGCTCAACGACAGTGAAGAAGGCCGCGTAGAAAATCACCAGACCGAGTTCGACTTCGCGACCACCACTGATGATGCCGAACACACCGTTGAGAAAGGCATAAATGGCCACCAGGAATATGAAACTGCCTTCGATCACCAGCACCATGGGCTCCAGGTGCCAGGAACCGAACTGAAAGCGCTGGTTGCTTTCCTTGGCGATCAGCCGGGCGGTGATCAGCATCAGGACCTTGATGAAGGCCGCGATCAACGAAAAGAAGCCATCGAACAGAATGGATTGGGCGCCCGAAACAAAACCGGTGATGATCCCGGCGAATGTCACGGCGAGCATCAGGAAGGTCGATTGTTTGAGCAGCGCCTGCTCGCCACGATTACTCACTTGATCTCCTCGGATACCTCTAGACCGCCGGGTGCGGCGGATTGCTTGAGGGAGGAGTCTAGCTGATGTCCGGATTTATCCGCTCCGGCCCCTTCGCGAGCAAGCCCGCTCCCACATTGGATCGCGGTCTAATGTGGGAGCGGGCTTGCTCGCGAAGAACGGTGACTCGGTATTAAGCCTTGCCACCACTGCGATCAATAGCAAACCCGGCCCAGGTCTGGCTCACCGGCATCAGCTCCAGGCTGTTGATGTTGATGTGCGCCGGGGCATTGAGCACCCAGAAGATTGTCTCGGCGATGTCCTGTGGCTGAATCGGCTCGGCGCCAGCGTAAGTGGCGTTGTAGCGCTCCTGGTCACCGGCAAAACGCACCAGCGAGAACTCGCTCTCGCACAGGCCCGGCTCGATGTTGCTGACCCGTACGCCCGTGCCTTGCAGGTCGCAGCGCAGGTTCACGGAGAACTGTTTGACGAACGCCTTGGTCGCGCCATACACGTGGCTGCCCGGGTACGGGTAGTTGCCGGCGATGGACCCCAGGTTGACGATACCGGCACCACGACCGTGGGCGATCAGGCGCGGCAACAGCAGACGGGTGCTGTACATCAGGCCTTTGACGTTGGTATCGACCATGGTGTCCCAGTCGTCCAGGTCGCACTTGGGCGCCGGATCAACCCCCAGGGCCAGCCCGGCGTTGTTGATCAACCCGCGCAGTTTTGCAAAAGATGGCGGCAGATTGGCAATCGCCTCCTCCATGGCCTTGCGATCACGCACATCGAGCACCAGGCCATGGACTTCGGTCTGCTTCGACAGCTCGGCGCACAACGCATTGAGGCGCTCTTCACGACGGCCAGTCAGCACCAGTTTCCAGCCGGCCTCGGCAAAACGACGGGCACAGGCTTCACCAAAACCGGAGGTCGCGCCGGTAATAAACAGGGTGTTGGACATCGTGTTCTCCTTGCTTCGGCTGATCGCCAGCCATTGGAATAGAAAATCAGCAGGCAGCATGCCCGGCCTTGTCCACAGCGGCAACCACCGTTCAATCTGTTCAAAAAACACTCAATCCCGGCAACCCCTTGACCAGCGTGGCCTACAGCCATGTGCGCGCACGTTATCCACAGCCCGGTCCACAGTCTTTGGGGGCAAGTGGAAAAGCTGCAAGCCGCTATCCACAAGGCTTTGCGCGGGGTTTTGAAACTTTTTTGCTTGACCCTCAACCGCCTGCTGTGTAGCCCTTGGCCATTTTCATGACTGACGGGTCAAACCGGCGATGGCGCCAAGCCAGTAACCACGGCCTTCAGCCGAGTCTTTCCAGAGTTTAGTCACAGACTTATCCACAGGCTTGTCCACGCCGATTCCATGCATTTTCATCCCGAACAAAAAGGTTGACAAAGCAGCCTGAAAGCTGCGCAAAAACACTTGATCAAAAAACAACCACACCTCTGCAAGCCACGGTTTAAAAGGCCTGTAGCCAGCTACTCCCACGTTATTCACAGCCGGTTCCACAGCAAACGGGGACAAGTCAAAACCGTGGCAAAACAACTATTTGCAGCGGCTTTATGTCGCGCTTTACGAGCTTGGGAATATTGTTTTCCACAATTTCCTGAATGCACGCCGCAGCCCCCCTGTGGGAGCGGGCTTGCTCGCGAAGACGGCGTCACAGCTTGCATCGTGGAGACTGACACACCGCTATCGCGAGCAAGCTCGCTCCCACAGGGTTCAGTGGTGTTTTGAAGATGTAAAAAAGCCCCGGCGATTGCGCGCCGGGGCTTGTGTACAACCACTGAAACTCAGTGCCCGCCGAGATAGGCGCTACGCACATCCTCGTTGACCAACAACTCTTTGCCAGTGCCGGTCATGCGGATTTCGCCGTTGACCATCACGTAAGCCCGGTCAGACAACCGCAGGGCGTGGTTGGCGTTTTGCTCCACCAGGAAGATGGTCATGCCGGTCTTGGCCAGTTCCCGCAGGGTGGCGAAGATCTGCTTCACCACGATCGGCGCCAGGCCCAGGCTTGGCTCATCGAGCAGCAACAACTTGGGCCGGCTCATCAGGGCCCGGGCGATGGCGAGCATCTGCTGCTCGCCGCCGGACATGGTCATCGCCCGCTGGGTACGCCGCTCTTCGAGCCTGGGGAACAGCTCGAACATGCGCTGCATGTCCTCCTTGGCGTACTTGTCGCCAATGGGGATAGTGCCCATCAACAGGTTTTCTTCGACTGTCATGTCGGGGAACACCCGCCGCCCTTCCGGCGATTGCGCAATGCCGTTGGAGGCGATGTAGTGGGACGACTTGTGGGTAATGTCCACGCCCTGATAGAGGATCTGCCCGTCCGCCGCCCTTGGCTGGCCGAAGATCGACATCAGCAGGGTCGACTTGCCGGCACCGTTGGAGCCGATCAGGCTGACGGTTTCCCCTTCGTTGATGTGCAGCGAGACACCTTTAAGGGCCTGGATCGGCCCGTAAAACACGTCCAGTTCCTTGAGCTCGAGGATGGGTTTACTCATACCACCTCCTCTTCTTCCGCGCCCAGATAAGCGGCAATCACTTTCGGATCGTTGCGGATGTCGTCGGGGCCACCCTCGGCGATGACGATGCCGTGGTCCAGCACCACAATGTGGTCGGAGATACTCATAACCATGCCCATGTCGTGTTCGATCAGCACCACGGTCAGATCGTGCTCGTCGCGCAGCAGCCGGATCATCGCGCTCAGCGCTTCGGTTTCCTGAGGGTTGAGGCCGGCGGCCGGTTCGTCGAGGCAGATGATCTGCGGACGGGTGCACATGGCCCGGGCGATTTCCAGGCGGCGTTGCTGACCGTAGGACAGCTCACCGGCCAGGCGGTTGGCGCAGTCCACCAGATCCACCACTTCCAGCCAGTAGAACGCGTGGTCCAGCGCATCGCTTTCGGCCTTGCGATAGCCCTTGGTGTTGAGGATGCCGGCGAGCATGCTGCGATTGACCCACATGTGCTGGGCCACCAGCAGGTTTTCCAGCACCGACATTTCCTTGAACAGGCGAATGTTCTGGAAGGTCCGCGCCAGGCCGGCGCGGTTCACCAGGTGAGTGCCGCCGAACGCCTTGTAGAACAGCCGACTGGCGAAGGATTTCGGCGAAACGAAATCGGTTGGCTTGAACGACTCCCCCAGCAACTTGATGACATTGGTCTGTTGCCCACGAATGTTGAGTTCGATCCTGCCGCCAGAGGCTTTGTAGAAGCCGGTCAGGCAGTTGAACACCGTGGTTTTGCCGGCGCCGTTAGGACCGATCAGGGCGAAGATCGAGTTGCGGTGCACTTTCAGACTGACATCGCTCAACGCCTTGATGCCGCCGAAGTGCATCATCAGTTTTTCTACACTGAGTACGACTTCGCTCATGGCGCTACTCCTTTACGCGGGGTCACACCGGTACGGCTGATCCGAATCAGGCCGCGCGGTCGCCAGATCATCATCAACACCATCAGGATGCCGAACAGCAGCACGCGGTACTCGGCAAAGCCACGCAGCAGCTCCGGGGCGACGGTCAGCACGAAGGCTGCAATTACGACGCCTATGGTCGAACCCATACCACCCAGTACCACGATGGCGAGGATCAGCGCCGATTCGAAGAAGGTGAACGAGGTCGGGTTGACGAAGCCCTGGTAGGTGGCGAAGAAGACCCCGGCCAGACCGGCCGTCGAGGCGCCGATGGTGAACGCCGAGAGCTTGACCAGCACGTGGTTCAGACCCATGGAGCGGCAGGCGATTTCGTCTTCGCGCAGGGCTTCCCAGGCGCGGCCGACCGGCATGCGGGTCAGGCGATGCTTGATGTGCAGCACGGCCAGGACCACCAGGAACAACACGGCGTAGATGAAGTAGTACTTCACGTCGGGGTTGTAGGCGATGCCGAAGAACTCATGGAACGGCACCCCGCCCTCTTTCGCCCTTTTTCCGAACTCGATGCCGAAGAAAGTGGGCAACGGCGCTGCCATGCCATTCGGGCCGCCGGTCAGGGTCAGCCAGTTATTGAGGATCAACCGAATGATTTCACCGAAGCCCAGGGTCACGATCGCCAGGTAATCACCGTGCAGGCGCAGCACCGGGAAACCGAGGATGCAACCGGCCAGTCCGGCGGTAATCGCCGCCAGCGGCAACACCGTCCAGAAGCCCAGCCCAAGATATTGATAACCGAGCGCCAGGCCGTAGGCACCGATGGCGTAGAACGCCACGTAACCAAGGTCGAGCAGACCGGCCAGGCCGACCACGATGTTCAGCCCCAGCCCCAGCAGCACGTAGATCAGCCCGAGGATGACCACGCCCAACAGGTACGAGTTGGAGAAAAACGGGAATACCACCGCGATAACAATCATCAACGGGATGATCCAGCGCAGCCGGGATTTGTAATCAGGCGGCAGTACATGGACCCCGGACCCGGTGGTTTCAAAACCCTCGAGGATTCTCAGGCCCTTGGGGGTTTGCAGGAACAGGCTAAGGGCAAAACGGCCGGCCATGACGATGGCGACAATCCAGGCCACCCGGGTCGCTTCCAGGTTGAAGCCGTAGCCGTCGAGGACTACGCCGACAATCGGGCCGAACACAATCAGGGCCACCAGGCCGGCAAGAATCGCGTCAACCAGGCTTCTTTTGAGATCAATGGTTTTTTTAGTGGTTGAAGACATCGCTTACACCTTCGACACAAGAGGACGGCCGAGCAGGCCTTGGGGCCGAAAGACCAGAACGAGAACGAGCAGCGAGAAGCTGAAAACGTCTTTGTAGTCCGAGTTCACCAGACCGGAAAACAGCGACTCGGAAATCCCGAGAATGATCCCGCCGAGCATCGCGCCGGGCAGTGAGCCAATCCCGCCGAGCACCGCGGCAGTGAACGCCTTGATCCCGATGATGAAGCCGGCATAGAAGTCGAATGTGCCGTAGTTCATGGTGATCAGCACGCCGGCCAGGGCCGCCATCGCTGCACCGATGATGAACACGTAGGAAATCACCCGATCGGTGTTGATCCCCAGGATCGAAGCCATCTTGCGGTCTTGCTGGGTTGCACGGCACATGCGGCCGAGCTTGGTGTACTTGATGACGTAGGTCAGCAGGCCCATCCCGACGAACGCTGCAACCAGAATGAAGACCTTGGTGTAGGTCAACTGAACGAAACCGGTACCGATATCAACGCGCCAGGCACCCGAGAGCAAAGTCGGAACGCCTTGTTGCTTCGCGCCCTGGGAGATCTGTGCGTAGTTTTGCAGGATCAGAGAGATACCGATCGCACTGATCAGCGGTGCGAGTCGAGTGGAGTTACGCAGGGGTTTGTAGGCGACACGCTCGATGACCCAGCCATACACCGCCGTGACGACGATGGTGAAGATCAGTGTGCCAAGCATCAGCAGCGGGAAAGATTCGATACCGAAGTAAGCCAGCAGAGCCAGACTGATTGCCGCGAGGTAAGCGGAAATCATGTAAACCTCGCCGTGGGCGAAGTTGATCATGCCGATGATGCCATAGACCATTGTGTAGCCGATGGCGATCAGGCCATAGACCGACCCGAGGGTCAGGCCGTTGACCAGTTGCTGCAGGAAAATACCATCCATAACGCAATCTCACGCAATGAGAACCTGCACATGTGGCTGTGCGGTTCCTCTAAGGAAAATACAGATATACGTCGGAGCAATGTCAGCCACGATCAGGCAGGCCACCACGGCCCCCTGTAGGAGCGAGCTTGCTCGCGATTGCGGTTTAACATTCAACGAATGAGTTGCCTGCCAGTCCGTCATCGCGAGCAAGCTCGCTCCCACAGGGGAACCGTGGGGTTCACCCGATTGAGTCAGCCCTTACTTCTGTTTTTCCAGCTGGTGGTATTTGCCATCCTTGTCCCACTGGTAAACCACGTAGTCGGAGATTTTCAGGTCGCCCTTGCTGTCCCAGGTCTTCTCGCCCATGACGGTCTTGACCGGGTTCTTCTTCAGCCATGCAGCCGCTTCTTCGCCCTTGTTGGACTTGGCGCCGTTGAAGGCTGCTGCCAGGGTCTGGACCGAAGCGTAGGCGTACAGGGTGTAGCCTTCAGGCTCGGTACCGGCCTTGCGGAAGGCGTCTACCACGGTCTTGCTGTCTGGCAGCAGACGTGGGTCGGCGCCGAAGGTCATCAGCACGCCGTCAACGAATTGCGGGCCACCAGCGGTGGTCACCAGCTCGTCGGTCACGATGCCGTCGTCGGACATGAACTTGACATCTTTGAGGCCTTGTTCACGCAGTTGACGCACCAGAGGACCGGCTTCCGGGTGCAGACCACCAAAGTAGACGACGTCAGCGCCGGCGCCGCGGATCTTGGTCACGATGGTGCTGAAGTCTTTCTCGCCACGGGTCAGGCCTTCATACAGCACAGGCGTTACGCCGCGCTTGACCAGTTGAGCCTTGGTAGCATCCGCCAGGCCCTGGCCGTAGGTGTCCTTGTCGTGCAGCACGACAACTTTCTTGCCCTTGAGCACGTCGACGATGTAGTCGCCGGCCACGATGCCTTGCTGGTCGTCACGCCCGCACATACGGAACATGGCGCTCAGGCCGCGCTCGGTAACGGCCGGGTTGGTGGAACCCGGGGTGATCGCGATGATGCCCGCTTCGTCGTAGATCTCGGAGGCCGGAATGGTCGAGGAGGAGCAGAAGTGACCGACTACGCCGGCGACTTTCTGGTTGGTTAGATCCTTGGCGACCGTCACAGCTTGTTTCGGTTCGCAGGCGTCATCGCCCTTGACCAGTACGATTTTTTCCCCGTTAACCCCGCCAGCCGCGTTGACCGCATCGGCCGCGGCCTGTGCACCCTTCATGTACTGTTCGCCAAATGCCGCGTTGGCGCCCGTCATTGGTCCCGCTACGCCGATCTTGATGTCAGCCTGAGCAAACGCAGAAACACCCAGCGCAGTTGCCACTGCGAGGGCCAGAAAGCCTTTCTTGTAAAACGTCTGGGACATGAGGTGGTGCTCCATGGTTTTTTTAATTGGCACTGCGACTTCACTGAATGCTCAGAGCAAGGGCCGTGCCATCGGTTTTTTATTCTGAAAAAAGTCGCTGCTTTCTTGTTATTTCGACTGTTTCGGTCCCATTTTCATTGGGCGTGCAACCGTCTAAACCGCGGAAGGTAAAACCATTTTTTATTTGAGGCGCAACCCGACTGCGCCATCATTGCAACCGCGGCTTTAAACAACGTGCAACCAGCCTGTAACAACGTGCGTCACCGAAGTGCACACTGCTGGTGCGGAACTGCTACAACCCGCACCACTACAGGCTAGCCGCAGATCGAAAAAGCGCCGCCTCCCACTGCAAAAATCAACATTCAGATCACGATCCGCAGGCACTGGCCTGCGTGATACAGCGAGAATCCCGCCTCATACAGACAGCTGCGCAACCCCACCCCGGCCAATGGCTGCATGGGTGCAAAGGGAATCGGTAGCGCTTGAGGATTTCCGTTACACAGGTAATCGGCAAAGGCCTTGCCGACCACCGTGCCCGTGGTCACGCCCCGGCCGTTGTAACCGGTGACTGCCACCAAACCGGGCGCTGGTTCGAACAGGCGCATCAAATGATCGGGGGTGAAGGCGATGCAACCGGTCCAGGTGCACTCCCATTCCACCGGCTTGAGGTACGGGAAATAGTGTTGCTGCACGCGGTCGGCCCAGGCCTTGAGGAACCAGGCCGGTTTCTGATTGCCATTACCGAGACTGCCAAGCAGCAGGCGACCGTCTTTGTCTCGACGGATACTGCTGAGTACTTGGCGGGTGTCCCAGGAACCTTGGCCACCGGGCAGAATTTGCCGGGCGGCTTCTTCGGTCAGCGGCACCGAGGCCACCTGATAGTAATAACCAGGGAAGAAATTGCGCCGCAATTCCGTCCAGTCGCCTTCGGTGTAGGCATTGGAGGCAATCACCACTTTCTCGGCCATGACCGAACCCTGGGCGGTTTGCACTGACCAGCGCTGGCCCTGACGTTCAAGTCGGGTGACCGGAGAATGATCGAATAATTGACCGCCCAGGCCGATGGCCGCTTTGGCCAGCCCCGTGGTGTAGGCCATCGGGTTGAGCGTGCCCGCACGGCGATCGAGCAGCGCGGCGGCGATCTTTTTCGTGCCGGTGGCTTGCTCGCAGGCCTGACCGGTGAGCAATTCCACCGGCGCACCGCGACGTTTCCATTGTTCTTCACGACTGCGCAAGTCGGCCTCGCCACGGGCGTTATGCGCCATGTGCAGCGTGCCTTCCCGGCGCAACTGGCAATCGATGTTGTACTTGTCCACAAGGCTGAACACCAGGGATGGTGCGGCGCCCAGCATGCGGTTGAGCTGGCTGCCAACCGCCTCGCCAAACCCGGCTTCGATCTCGTCCGGGGGAATCCACATCCCGGCATTGACCAGCCCGACGTTGCGCCCGGAACCACCATGGCCGGCGCGATGGGCCTCCAGCACGCAAACAGTCTTGCCTTGCTCCAGCAGATGCACCGCCGCCGACAAACCGGTAAACCCGGCGCCGATGACGCAGACATCCACCGTGACCTCACCCTTGAGGGCCGAATTGTCCGGCCTTTGCGGCGTCAGTTTTTCCCACAGACACTCTTCGCGTAACGGCATTGCCAGACTCCGAAAATGAAACCTAACCACCCACACAAATCAGTGTGGGAGCGGGCTTGCTCGCGAAAGCGGTATGTCAGTCACCATTAATATCGGCTGACAGATTGCATTCGCGAGCAAGCCCGCTCCCACAGGGGATCACTGTTCGACACGAGACTTAGTCGAACGTAATACCCTGCGCCAACGGCAACTCCAGCGAATAGTTCACGGTGTTGGTCTGGCGGCGCATGTAGCCGCGCCATGCATCGGAGCCGGACTCACGACCGCCGCCGGTTTCTTTCTCGCCACCAAACGCGCCGCCGATTTCCGCGCCGCTCGGGCCGATGTTGACGTTGGCAATGCCGCAGTCGCTGCCCACCGCCGACATGAACTGCTCGGCTTCACGCACGTCGGTGGTGAAGATGCACGAGGACAGGCCTTGTGGCACGGCGTTGTTCAGGCGCAGGGCTTCCTGGAAATCGCTGTAGCCAACCACGTACAGGATTGGAGCGAAGGTTTCGTGGCAGACCACATCGCTTTGCTCCGGCATTTCGACGATAGCCGGCGACACGTAATAGGCATTAGGGAACTTGTCTTGCAGCTGACGCTCACCGCCAAACACCCGGCCGCCCTCACTCAAGGCCTGCTCCAGCGCATCCTGCATGTTGTCGAAACTTTGCTTGTCGATCAGCGGGCCGATCAGGTTGCCTTCCAGCGGATGGCCGATACGCACTTTCGAGTACGCGGCTTTCAGGCGGGTGACGATTTCTTCTTTCACCGACTCATGGGCGATCAGGCGACGCAGGGTGGTGCAGCGCTGACCGGCGGTGCCGACGGCGCTGAACAGAATCGCGCGAACGGCCATGTCCAGATCGGCGCTCGGGCCGAGGATCATCGCGTTGTTGCCGCCCAGTTCGAGGATGCTGCGGGCAAAACGCGCGGCGATTTTCGGCGCCACTTCACGGCCCATGCGGGTGCTGCCGGTAGCGCTGACCAGTGCGACACGCGGATCATCGACCAGGGCTTCGCCGGCATCGCGACCGCCAATAATCACCTGGCTCAGGTGCGGTGGTGCATCGCTGAAGTTCTTCAGCACGCGATCGAACAGCGCCTGGCAAGCCAGTGCGGTCAGTGGCGTCTTTTCCGACGGTTTCCAGATCACCGGGTTGCCACAGACCAGCGCCAGCGTGGCGTTCCAGGCCCAGACCGCCACCGGGAAGTTGAACGCACTGATCACCCCGACAACGCCCAGCGGATGCCAGGTTTCGCGCATGTGGTGGCCAGGACGCTCGGAGGCGATGGTCAGGCCGTACAACTGACGGGACAGGCCGACGGCGAAGTCGCAGATGTCGATCATTTCCTGAACTTCACCCAGACCTTCCTGGGTGATCTTGCCGGCCTCCCAGGACACCAGCTCGCCGAGGTCGGCCTTGTATTCACGCAGGATGTCACCCAGTTGCCGCACCAGCTCGCCACGGCGCGGTGCCGGAACCTTGCGCCACAGTTCGAACGCATGATCTGCGCGACTGATGTGTTGCTCGACTTCAGCAGCGCCTTCCCAGTTAACGGCGGCGATCCTGCTGCCATCGATCGGCGAATGCACCGGCACTTTGCCGTTCTGGTACAGGGCCGGATTCACACCTAGACGATCAAGCAATGCGGCAACCATGGGTCACTCCTCAAGCAAAAGACAGAACACGTGCAGCCGGAAAATCACGGCTGATCAGACCTGTAGTTTTAGCTGCCCGGAGGTTACTCAACAAACGACCTTTAAGAGAGATATCATTCCGTTTATTCATGCTGTGCATTGCTGGCAATAAGAAATAAGAACCAAGGACCGCCCATGCTGAATAAACGCTACTTGCCATCGATCGCTGCATTGCAGTGCTTCGAGGCCGTCACCCGGCATTTGAGCTTCACCCGGGCCGCCGAAGAGTTGAACCTGACCCAAAGCGCCGTGAGCAAACAGGTCGCGCAACTCGAAGAGCTGTTGCAGCACCTGCTGTTTCGCCGGGTGCGCCGCCGCCTGCAGATGACGCCGGCTGGCGATCTGTACCTGGTTGAGGTGAGAAAAATCCTCACGCAGGTCGAGATGTCGACCCATTACCTGCGTTCCTACGGTGGCGAAACGGAAGTCCTGCGGGTTTCGACGCCCCCCACTTTCGGTGCACGCTGGCTGGTGCCGCGCCTGAAAGGCTGGCGCCTGCGGCATCCGTCGATCCACCTGGACCTGTGCAGCGAGCAGGAAGCCGACGACCTGCTGCAAGGCCGCAGCGACCTGGCGTTCTACTTCGGCCAGGGCTCACGGCCCGGCACCGAATGCCTGAAGCTGTTCGGCGAAGAGCTGGTGCCGGTGTGCGCCCCGGGCAGCCTGCCGGACACACCGTTTACCGATCCGACGCAACTGACTGACCTGGTCCTGCTGCAAAACGCTTCCCGCCCCCAGGCCTGGCATGACTGGTTCGACCATCAGGGCTACCACACCGAGCACAGCTACCACGGCCCGCGCTTCGAAACCTTTTACATGTGCATCCGCGCCGCCCAGGTCGGCTGCGGCGTGGCGCTGTTACCCCGTTTTCTGGTGGAAGAGGAACTGGCCGACGGCAAGCTGGTCATTCCCTGGCAGCATGCAATGCCCAGCACCGACGCCTATTACCTTGCGTACCCGGAACACTCGGCAGAAGTGCCCAAGGTGCGGGACTTTGTGAAGTGGATGCTGGAGCAGATCGATAGTCCGGAGATGTCGCAAATTTAGGGTTGCACGCAGTACCTGTGGGAGCGGGCTTGCTCGCGAAGACTGAGTATCAGGCAGCATCACTGCTGGATGTGAAACCGCTTTCGCGAGCAAGCCCGCTCCCACAGGGATCTGTTGTGATCCAAGAAATTGCTGGCAATTCTGCCCTCTGATATGCGCCACTAGCGCCACTGATCAATACCGCTGCAACGCCGGAGATCCCGTTATGAGCGAGAGTGTGTTTGCCGATCGCATCGTGCAGAACCTGCTCGACACCGACTTCTACAAACTGACGATGATGCAGGCGGTGCTGCATAACTACCCGAACGTCGAAGTCGAATGGGAGTTTCGTTGCCGTAACGGCGAGGACCTGCGCCCGTACCTGGCGGAAATCCGCTTCCAGATCGAGCGCCTGGCCGAACTGAGCCTGAGCGCCGACCAGTTGAGCTTTCTGGAACGCATCAGCTTCCTGAAGCCGGACTTCCTGCGCTTTCTCGGGTTGTTTCGCTTCAACCTGCGTTACATCCACACCGGCCTCGAAAACGGTGAACTGTTTATCCGCCTGCGGGGCCCCTGGCTGCATGTGATCCTGTTCGAAGTGCCGCTGCTTGCGCTGGTCAGCGAGGTGCGCAACCGCTATCGCTACCGCGAAGTCGTGTTGGAACAGGCCCGCGAGCAGCTCTACCGCAAGTTCGACTGGCTGAGCGCCAACGCCAGCAGCGACGAATTGTCAGAATTGCAGGTGGCCGATTTCGGCACCCGTCGTCGCTTTTCCTACCGCGTGCAGGAAGAAGTGGTGAATGTGCTCAAGCACGATTTCCCCGGACGCTTCGTCGGCACCAGCAACGTTCACCTGTCCCGGGAGCTGGACATGAAACCCCTGGGCACCATGGCCCACGAATGGATCATGGCGCACCAGCAACTTGGCCCGCGGCTGATCGACAGCCAGATCGCCGCACTCGATTGCTGGGTCCGTGAATACCGTGGCCTGCTGGGGATTGCCCTGACCGACTGCATCACCATTGATGCCTTCCTCGGCGATTTCGATCTGTTTTTCGCCAAGCTTTTCGACGGTTTGCGCCACGACTCAGGCGATCCGGTGGTTTGGGCGGAAAAAGCCATCGCCCACTATCACAGGCTCGGCATCGACCCGATGAGCAAGACGCTGACTTTCTCCGACAGCCTGACCCTGCCCAAGGCTCTGGAGATATTCCGGGCGCTGCGCGGTCGGATCAATGTCAGCTTCGGCATCGGCACCAACCTGACGTGTGATATTCCGGGTGTCGAACCGATGAGCATCGTGCTTAAAATGACCGCCTGCAACGGCCAGCCGGTGGCGAAGATCTCCGACGAGCCAGGCAAGACGCACTGCAAAGACCCGAATTTCGTCGCTTACTTGCGACACGTTTTCCAGGTTCCTGCCGCCCTTTCAAGTACATCAAGCAAGGAGTGAATTCATGCAAGCCGTACAGCGTGAGATTGCTGAACAGCTCAAGGTCCAGCCGCCATTCGCCGACGAAGCCGCCCTTGAGGCCGAAGTCGCCCGGCGGGTGACCTTCATTCAGGACTGCCTGGTCAATTCCGGGCTCAAGACCCTGGTACTGGGCATCAGTGGTGGTGTCGACTCCCTCACCGCCGGCCTGCTGGCCCAACGGGCCGTCCGTGAACTGCGCCAGCGCAGCGGTGATGCCGCCTACAAATTCATCGCCGTGCGCCTGCCCTACGAAACCCAGTTCGATGAACACGACGCCCAGGCTTCAGTGGATTTCATCAAGCCGGACGAGCGCCACACCGTGAACATCGGTCCGGCGGTCAAATCACTGGCCAATGAAGTGGCGGCCTTCGAAGGCAAACATGCGGTGTCGGTGGACTTCGTGCTCGGCAACACCAAGGCGCGCATGCGCATGGTCGCCCAGTACACCATCGCCGGTGCGGCCCATGGCCTGGTGATCGGCACCGATCACGCGGCGGAAGCGGTGATGGGTTTCTTCACCAAGTTCGGTGACGGCGCCTGCGACCTGGCGCCACTGAGTGGCCTGGTGAAAAATCAGGTCCGCGCCATCGCCCGCAGCTTCGGCGCGCCGGAGTCGCTGGTGGAGAAAGTCCCGACCGCCGATCTGGAGGACCTGTCGCCCGGCAAACCGGACGAAGCGTCCCACGGCGTGACCTATGCCGAGATCGATGCGTTCCTGCACGGCAACCCGGTGCGCGAGGAAGCGTTCAGGATCATTTGCGACACCTACAACAAGACCCATCACAAGCGGGTGATGCCGTTTGCGCCTTGAGGCGTGAGTGAATGAAAAAGCCCGCTGAGGAGTGATCCCCAGCGGGCTTTTCTTTGGCCAAAACATGCGTTGATGCTTCTGGCCCCTTCGCGAGCAAGCCCGCTCCCACAGGTACGGTGGTGGCCCTGTGGGAGCGTGGCTTGCCCGCGATGAACGATAACGCGGTGGTCAGTCTTACTTCAGGGTCACGGTGCCTTTCATCATCGAGATGTGGCCCGGGAACGAGCAGAAGAAACCGTATTTTTCATTGGCGTCGAGCTTCGACACGTCAAAGGTCACCGAGTCGGTTTCCTTGGCGCCGATGATCTTGGTGTGGGCGATCACGCGGGCGTCGCCTTCCTTCAGGTAGTTCTTGTCGATGCCGGCGCTCAGGCCGTCGGTGGCGATCGGCTGCATGTCGGCTTCTTTACTCAGCACCCAGTTATGGCCCATGACGTTCTTCGGCAAGCTGCCGGAATGCTTGAGTTCCACGGTAAACGTCTTGCAGCTCTTGTCGATTTCAATAGCCTTCGTGTCGAAAGACATCTGGTCGGTGGAGTCGACGGTGACTTTGCACTCTGCAGCCATCAATTGGCTGCTGGCCAGTGTCAACAGGGATACCGCAACAAGTTTGGCAAACATGGTGAATCTCCAAGGCAGGGTTAAGGAAATCGCGAATAAACAGAAGACTGCCTGAAAACTTCGCAAGTTCATATGACTTGAATCAAAAATTGTATACAACTTTCGCGCTATGGCACCGATGCGAAATATCTACCGGCCAAGTGTCTGGCCCGGGCCTATCATCAGGCCGTCCCCCTTCAAATGGAATGTCTGTCATGTCGATCAACAGCTTGTTGTGCAGTTTGCTGGCCGCCTACGCCTGCGGCGCCAGCGGCACGTACGAAACCCCGGAACACCAAGTCTAGCCCTTGGAGTGCCGCGCGCCTGCCTTTACTCTGTGGCCCTGATCGACCAAGGAGCAAGGCATGTCTTTAACATCCGTTTGTGTATTTTGTGGTGCCAGCACCGGCACCAACCCGGCTTACCGCGAAGCAGCCGTGGCCCTTGGCCGGGCGTTGGCCGAGCGCAAGCTGACCCTGGTGTATGGTGGTGGCGCCGTGGGCTTGATGGGCATCGTCGCCGATGCGGCCCTGGCGGCCGGCGGTGAAGTGATCGGCATCATCCCGCAAAGCCTCAAGGACAAGGAAATCGGCCACAGCGGCCTGACTCGCCTGGAAGTCGTCGATGGCATGCACGCGCGCAAGGCGCGGATGGCCGAGCTCAGCGATGCCTTTATCGCACTACCCGGCGGCCTTGGCACCCTCGAAGAGCTGTTCGAAGTCTGGACCTGGGGCCAACTCGGCTACCACGGCAAACCGCTGGGTTTGCTGGAAGTGAATGGTTTCTACAGCAAATTGACGTCTTTTCTTGATCACATCGTCGGCGAAGGCTTCGTTCGCGAGCAGCACCGTGACATGCTGCAAGTGAGCGAATCGCCGCAAACCCTGCTCGATGCTCTGGATGCCTGGCAACCGTCCATAGCGCCAAAATGGGCCGAGCAAAAACCCAGCTAACGGCTCGGCACCGATACAGGGCAGAATATGCGCCGCTCAACCTCACCTTCGACCCCAGAGGATCGCCCATGGCCAAACCTAATTATTCCTTCGCCAAACGTCAGAGAGACTTGGCCAAGGAGCAGAAGAAAGAGGAAAAGCTTCAGCGCAAGAAAGCTACAGCTGAAGAAGCGACACTGAACCCTGAGGGTGAAGTGGCGGCAGAAGACGATGTTGATGCACCGAAAGACTCGGCGCCCGACGCCTGAGAACCTCCGGGCCGGTTGATCTGATCAGGCCCACCGGATCTGTGTCCAGGGTTGGCAGCTTTGCTGCCGACCCTCACAGGCCAGTCTGAAACACCCCTATCCAGAAACCACTGCACATCCCCTGTGGGAGCGGGCTTGCTCGCGAAAGCGCAGTGTCAGGCAACATCCTTGTTGAATATGAAATTGCTTTCGCGAGCAAGCCCGCTCCCACATTTTGATCCCTGTTACTCCAGTGGCATCACCGTCACCCGAACTTCCGGGTCGTGGTTCCCTCCCCCAAGAATCACCCCCCGCAACGGCGACACATCGGAAAAATCCCGGCCCCAGGCCAGGGTGATGTGCTCCAGTGCCGGCTGCACATTGTTGGTCGGATCGAAATCCACCCACCCCAGCACCGGGCAAAACACTGACACCCAGGCATGGGAGGCGTCGGCGCCGATCAGTCGTGGCTGGCCCGGCGGTGGCTGGGTCAGCAGGTAGCCGCTGATGTAGCGCGCGGCCAAGCCCCGGGAGCGTACGCAGGCGAGCATCAGGTGGGCAAAATCCTGGCAGACCCCGCGCCGACGCTCCAACACTTCTACCAGCGGCGTCGCCACCTGAGTCGCTTCGGCATCGAAGGTGAACTCTCTGAAGATTTTCTCCATCAAAGCCTGAACGCCGAGCAACAGCGGCCGCCCCGTCGGGAAGCAGCTCTCGGAAAATTCGACGAAGTTGCGCTTTAGATGCACGTAAGGTGATTCGAAGCGGTAACGGCAGGCTTCAAGCAATTCGGGCGACAGCGGCTGACTGCTGTAAGTCAGCGCGCTACGGGTGTCTTCCCATGGGGGTGAAAGATTGAAGTCCAGCACGGGCCGGGGAAGTACCTCGATCGTGAGGCTGGCATTGACCAGCAGCTCATCATGAGGACGTTCAAACGCCAGCCGGGTCAGCGGATTGCCGAATACATCCAGTTCATCGCGGCGCGAGGTCGGCTGCGGACTGATCTGCAATTGCCGGTCGGTGCAGCGCTGCCAGGCACAAGGCCGCGGCCACAAATGCGCCAGTTGCTGGGCCAGGGACACCGGGCTGTCGTAGTGATAATGGGTGTCGTGGAAAATCTGGTAGTGAGCGCTCATCAGACGGACACCGTGCGCTGGCTGACATCATCGACATGGGCGAAATGCCGCAGCGCCAGGCGATCGGAAACCTGCCCGCTGGCGTCGGCGATCTCTTGCAGCAGCGCGGCCAGCCCCTCGATGGCAGCGCGAACACTCGCGTCGCCGAACAGCGGGTTTTCCAGGCAGCCCAGATCGAATCGCGCCAGACGCTCGACCAATTGCGGCAGCGCTGCTTCACGCGGCACGCCAAAGTCATCGTTGAGGCGTTTGAGTGTGCGGGTCACCAGTTTCAATTGGAACAACACGGCGTGAGGGTTCTGCTCGTCGAGCAATAGCAGGTCGAGCACCGGGATCAGCTGCGCCACCGCCAGGTATCGAGAACGGTAAGTGATGCTGCTGTTGCCCAGCTCCAGCAACCACTCCAGCCCGGCCTGATCGAAAACCCCGGCGCCCCGCAGGAACGCCGCCAGGCTGCCGCTGAGAAATTGCAGGCGTTCGATTCGCCGACCAATCATCAGGAAACGCCAGCCTTCATCCCGGGTCATGTCGTCCAGGGCAAAGCCGGACAGCGCCGCCAGGGACATCACCAGACGATTGAGAAAATCCAGCAACTCACCGAAATCCGGCTCTTCGGTTTCCAGCTCCATGGCTTCGCGCTGCAACTCCACCAGCGCCTGCCAGTTTTCCCGCGAGAGCTTGCCGCGCACCTGCGAAGCAGCCCACTGCAAGCGTTGCAGGTTGGAACGCAGACTGAACGGCCAGTCATCGCCGAGCAGCGCCGCCAACAGGCGTTCCGGCAACTCGCCCTCCTCGGGCAGCAACATCAGCCGTTCGCCGAGGTCCACCGCTGCCTGCAGGGCTTGCGGGTCGTCGCCGTCGACATAGCGCGCCAGCATGATGCGCAGTAAACGGGCGCTGTCGTCGCAACGCTCGCAATAACGACCAAACCAGAACAGGTTTTCCACCACCCGCGACGGCAAGTACGGATCGCGCCGCACCAGGTCATGCACACCGATGTTGCGTTGGGCCTTCCATTGTTCGCCGCTCGGCGCACGATCGCCCAGCACCCAGGTGTCTTTACTGGCGCCGCCGCGCTGCATCGACACCACTTCGGCATCGGCTTGGGCGGCGACCCGGGTCAAGCCACCGGGCAGTACCCGATATCCCTCGCGGCTGGCCACTGCATACACGCGCATGCCGATGGCACGGGGTTGCAGTTGACCGTCTTCGGCTTGCCAGATCGGCGCCTGGGACAATTGCGCAAGTTCTTGCGCCACATAGGCATAAGGACGCGCCTGCATGCGCTCTGCGAGCTCGTTGCGCTGCTTATCACTCAAATCACGGCCAAATACCGGTGCAAAGCTCTGGGACGGAAACGCCGGTTTGATCAGCAGCTCTGGAAGTTTCTCCAGGGCCTGGGCCAATACCGGCGCTTCGCCGCACCACCAGGTGGCGATGGACGGCAGGATCAGTTCTTCGCCGAACAGGAATTGATTGATCTTCGGCAGGAAACCCAACAGACCAGGCGACTCCAGCACACCGCTGCCGAGGGCGTTGGCCACCAGCACCCGCCCCTGCCGCACAGCCTCAAGCAGCCCCGGCACACCAAGGGCCGAGTCGGTACGCAGCTCCAGCGGGTCGCAGAAATCATCGTCGAGCCGGCGCATGATCGCGTGGACCCGACGCAGGCCACTCAGGGTCTTCAGGTAGACCGTGGCATCGCGCACCGTCAGGTCGCCGCCCTCCACCAGCGGATAACCGAGCTGACGAGCCAGATACAGATGTTCAAAATAGCTTTCGTTGAAACGCCCCGGTGTCAGCAGCACCACCAACGGTGCGTCTCCGTCACTCGGGGCCTGACGGACCAGGGTTTCCTGCAAGGTGCGGAAGAACCCGGCCAGGTGCTGCACTTTCAGATCACGGTACAGCTCGGGAAAGGCCCGGGACACAATCGTGCGGTTTTCCAGCGCATACCCGGCTCCTGAAGGCGCCTGGGTACGATCCGCCGTCACCCACCAACGGCCATCGGGTGTGCGCGCCAGATCCACGGCATACAGATGCAGAAAGGCTCCGTCAGGCGGACTGATGCCCTGACAGGGCCAAAGGAAGTTGTTGTGACCGAACACCAGCTCGGCGGGCAGCAGACCTTCGGCGATCAGCCGTTGCGGACCGTAAAGGTCAGCCAGCACGGCATTGAGCAACCGCGCCCGCTGAGCGATGCCGGCCGACAACTGTTGCCACTCCTCAGCCGCGATGACATGGGGCAGCAGGTCCAGCTCCCACGGCCGGTCCGCGCCCTTGGGGTCTGCATAGACGTTATAGGTAACGCCGTTTTCCTGAATCTGCCGGGTCAGCAGGGCCTGACGCTGCACCAGTTGTGCCGGCGTGCTGCGTTGCAACTGTTCGAACAGCCGGCGCCAGTGCGGGCGCACGGCGCCACTGTCGTCGAGCAGTTCGTGATAGGTGCCCGCCGTCAGCGGGTAGCGGTCTAGCAGGTCAGGCATGGAAAGCTCGGCAGACAGCAATGAACGGTCAGACTAACGCAGGCTCGTGACGCCCGGATATACGAAAAATCCGAGCGTCGCGTACGGTTTAGAAACGTCGCAAATCGAGTGTCATCGGCAACTCGTCGCTGATTTCCAGATTGGGTACAGGAAACTTTCCCGGCGTGTGTCCGATGCGGAAAAAGCGCGCCATTCGCCGGCTCTCCGCTTCGTTGGCATTCACCGGCAAACTGTCGTAGTTGCGCCCGCCCGGATGGGCGACGTGGTACTGGCAACCGCCCAGCGAGCGCTGCATCCAGGTGTCGAGCAGGTCGAACACCAGGGGCGCGTGGACCGCAATGGTCGGTTGCAGGCAGTTAGCCGGTTGCCAGGCACGGAATCTCACGCCCGCGACGAATTCGCCTACACGCCCGGTGGGCTGCAATGGCACCGGAATGCCGTTGCAGGTCAGCAGATATCGCTGGGGCGGCAAGCCGCTGAGTTTGACCTGCAAACGCTCCAGCGAAGAATCCACGTAGCGCACCGTACCGCCCATGGCGCCCTCTTCGCCCAGCACGTGCCAGGGCTCGAGCGCCTGGCGCAGTTCCAGCGCAATGCCGCTGACGGCGTAGTCGCCAACCTTGGGGAAGCGGAATTCCAGATGCGCGGCGAACCATTCGGCCCGCACCGGATAACCGGCGGCGTTGAGGTCGACGATGACATCGGCGAAGTCTTGCTCGATAAAGTGCGGCAACAGGAAGCGATCGTGCAGCTCCGTGCCCCAGCGCGCCAGTTTCGGCGGCGCATAGGGCTCGCGCCAGAACCGCGCAACCAGCGCCCGCAGCAACAATTGTTGCGCCAGGCTCATGCGCGCATGGGGCGGCATCTCGAACGCACGTAGCTCCAGCAATCCGAGGCGCCCGGTGGCACCGTCCGGCGAATAGAGTTTGTCGATGCAGAACTCGGCGCGGTGGGTGTTGCCGGTTACATCGATCAGCAGGTTGCGCAGCAGTCGATCCACCAGCCATGGCGGACACTCCTCACCCGCTTCAGGCATCTGCGCGAAGGCGATTTCCAGCTCGTACAAGGCATCGTTGCGCGCCTCATCGACCCGCGGCGCCTGGGACGTCGGGCCGATGAACAATCCGGAAAACAGGTAGGACAGCGACGGATGGTTATGCCAGTAGCTGATCAGGCTGCGCAGCAGATCCGGGCGACGCAGAAACGGCGAGTCCCCCGGTGTCGCGCCACCCAGCACGAAATGGTTACCACCGCCCGTGCCGGTATGGCGGCCATCGATCATGAATTTTTCAGTGGTCAGCCGAGTCTGGCGCGCTTGTTCGTAGAGGAATTCGGTGCGTTCGACCAGCTCATCCCAGGTCGCGGACGGCTGCACGTTGACCTCGATCACCCCCGGATCCGGGGTGATGCGCAAGTTGCTCAGGCGTGGATCGCTCGGCGGTTCATAGCCCTCCAGCAACACCGGGCACATCAGCTCTTGCGCGGTGGCTTCGATGGCGGCGACCAGCTCGAGGTATTCCTCGACCCGTTCCAGCGGCGGCATGAACAGGTACAAACGGCCTTCCCGCGCCTCGGCACAGAGCGCCGTGCGGGTCAGCCAGTCGGCGGATTCGTCGAACTTCGGTGTGCGCTCCTGCACCTTGGCAGTCTCGCCCTGGCTTTGCAGTTGCGCGGTATCGGGCAGCGGCGGGAAGTCTTGATTCGGGTCCCGTGGATGAATAAACGGATATTCAGCCGCTTTCACCCACGGCTGCGAACCCAGCGGCAAGCGATAACCCAGCGGCGAGTCCCCCGGGACCAGTCGGCAGTGCTCGTCGCGCAGATACCAGCGGCCACTCTGCCACTGATCGCCCTTGGCGGTGCGCGCCAGCGGAAGGACCTGGCCGATGACCTTGTCCAGGCCTTGACTGAAGACCTTGCGCAGGCGCTTACGCTCCAAAGGCTCTTCCAGGCGTGAGTCTTCGGCGCTGACGTTTTGCGGCAACATTCCTTCGCGCCAGAGGTAATAGAAATTGTCTTCGTAGGCCGGGAACACAAAGCGTGTCGGAATCTTCAAGCGTTCGGCGACACTCGCCAGAAAACGCCCGGCCAGCGCACCGTCGGCGCCATAATCCTCCTGCTCGTCGGCGATCAGCGCGCTGTTGTGCCAGATCGGCACGCCGTCACGGCGCCAGTAGCAATTGAGCGACCAGCGCGGCAGTTGCTCGCCGGGATACCACTTGCCCTGCCCGAAATGTACCAGCCCCTGGGGCGCGTAGTGCTTGCGCATGCGCTGGAACAGTTCGGCGGACAACCGTCGTTTATCCGGCCCCAGTGCCGCGGTATTCCACTCGGCGCCGTCCGGGTCATCAATGGACACAAAGGTCGGCTCGCCGCCCATGGTCAGGCGTACATCGCCTTCCAGCAGATCGGCATCGATCTGCCGGCCCAGGGTTTGAATCGCCTGCCACTGGTCGTCGGTGTAGGGCTTGGTGACCCGTGGTGCTTCCCAAATCCGCTCCACGGACATTTCGTGGCTGAATTCGCACTCGCACGGTTCCACCAGGCCACTGATCGGCGCCGCAGAGGACGGATCGGGACTACAGGCCAACGGAATATGTCCTTCACCAGCAAACAGCCCGGAGGTCGCATCCAGGCCGATCCAGCCGGCACCGGGCAGGTACACCTCGCACCAGGCGTGCAGGTCGGTGAAATCCACTTCGGTGCCGGACGGGCCGTCGAGACTTTTGACGTCGGCGGTCAACTGGATCAGGTAGCCCGACACGAAACGCGCCGCCAGTCCGAGGTTGCGCAGCAGTTGCACCAGCAACCAGGCGGAATCGCGACACGAACCGGAGGCCTGGTCGAGGGTGTGCTCAGGTGTTTGTACGCCGGGCTCCATGCGGATCAGGTAGTCGATGTCTTCGCTCAAACGCTGGTTGAGCGCGACGAGAAAGTCCACGGCGGGTAACGGTGTGCGGTCGATGCCGTCCAGGTAGGCCTTGAACTTCGGCGTCAGGGGCAGGGTTTCCAGGTACGGCGCCAGCTCCTTGCGCTCATCCGCGGCATAGCTGAAGGGGATTTTTTCCGCGTAGGGTTCGAGGAAGAAGTCGAACGGATTGAAGATCGCCATTTCGGCCAGCAGATCGACTTCGATTCGCAACTCTTCGGTTTTTTCCGGGAACACCAGCCGCGCCAGGTAATTGCCCTGAGGGTCCTGCTGCCAGTTGATGAAGTGCTGTTCGGGGGAGACTTTCAACGCATAGGACAGAATCCGCGTGCGGCTGTGGGCGGCGGGACGCAGGCGAACGATCTGCGGGCCGAGTTCGACAGCGCGGTCATAGCGGTAATGCGTGACGTGGTGCAATGCGACATGAATCGACACGGCGTGCCTCCTGCGAGCCTTGAGCGTATTGGAAAGCGCGCAAGACTTATGCCATCCAGCAATGCTGGCGCTTTCCTCGGTTGCCTGAGGCAGTACAGCACCAATATCGGGCGATGCGCAGAATTGGCTTGCAAGAGTTGCACGTATTTGTGGCGTTCAGCTGCATAGTCGCTGCCAAACCCGGCCTCTTCGCGAGCAAGCCCGCTCCCACAGGGATCTGCTGCGAACACACAATCGCGGGCAACCTCGAACACTGTGGGAGCGGGCTTGCTCGCGAAGAGGCCAGTTGCCACACCCCACTTTCAGGCTGTGATACAGCCTTTACTCCTCCAGAAACGCAAAACGCCAACCCGAAGGTTGGCGTTCTGTTCAGTTCAAGCGAGGCTTAGCGCGGCACGACCGGCTTGCGGGTCGGCTTTGGCCCTTTGCCTTTGGCCGCATCCTTGCGTTCCTTGGCCGCCTGCTGGTTGCGGGCGAACGCCGCAGCCTTGGCCTGTTCGCGCTTGTCCCACGGGTTGCCGCCATCGCTGGCACGCGGTGGCAGGCCGGTGTGCTGGGTCAGGATCTTGGTGGTCTTTTCCCCTGCAACCTTATGGCTGCCCGCCGGCGTCGAGTTCTTGCGACGGGCGCTCTGGTAGCTGTCAGTCGACGGCTGATGCAAAGGAATCAACTGGTTCTTGCCCGGCCCGATCAGGTCGGCGCGGCCCATGCGGGTCAGTGCCTCACGCAGCATCGGCCAGCCTTTCGGGTCGTGATAACGCAAGAACGCCTTGTGCAGACGACGCTGCTCCTCGCTCTTGACGATGGTCACCGCGTCACTCTTGTAGGTGACCTTGCGCAGCGGGTTCTTGCCCGAGTGGTACATCGCGGTGGCGGTGGCCATCGGCGACGGGTAGAACGCCTGCACTTGGTCGGCACGGAAGCCGTTGCCCTTGAGCCAAAGGGCCAGGTTCATCATGTCTTCATCGGTGGTGCCCGGGTGGGCGGCGATGAAGTACGGAATCAGGTACTGCTCCTTGCCCGCTTCCTTGGAGTACTTCTCGAACATGCGCTTGAACTTGTCATAGCTGCCGATGCCCGGTTTCATCATCTGGTTGAGCGGACCTTCCTCGGTGTGTTCCGGGGCGATCTTCAGGTAGCCGCCGACGTGGTGGGTCACCAGTTCCTTGACGTACTCCGGCGATTCGACCGCGAGGTCATAGCGCAGGCCGGAAGCGATCAGGATCTTCTTCACACCCGGCAATTCACGGGCACTGCGGTACAACTGGATCAGCGCCGAGTGGTCGGTGTTCAGGTTCGGGCAGATGCCAGGGAACACGCACGATGGCTTGCGGCACGCGGATTCGATTTCCGGGCTCTTGCAGGCAATGCGGTACATGTTCGCGGTCGGGCCGCCGAGGTCGGAGATCACGCCGGTAAAGCCCGGAACCTTGTCACGAATTTCTTCGATTTCGCGAATGATCGACTCGTGGGAACGGTTCTGGATGATCCGGCCTTCGTGCTCGGTGATCGAGCAGAAGGTGCAGCCGCCGAAGCAGCCACGCATGATGTTCACCGAGAAACGGATCATGTCGTAGGCCGGGATTTTTTCCTTGCCATACGCCGGGTGCGGAATGCGCGCGTAAGGCATGCCGAACACGTAGTCCATTTCTTCGGTGGTCATCGGAATCGGCGGCGGGTTGAACCAGACGTCGACTTCGCCGTGCTTCTGCACCAGCGCACGGGCGTTGCCCGGGTTGGTTTCCAGGTGCAACACGCGGTTGGCGTGAGCGTAGAGCACTGCGTCATTACGGACCTTTTCCACCGACGGCAGACGAATCACGGTCTTGTCGCGGGTCATGCGCGGGCTGGCCAGGATCTGCACGACCTTGGCTTCCTGCGGATCTTCAACCGGACCTTTTTCCTGCTCGATGGCGCAGGCCTGGGTGTCCTGGGTGTTGACGTACGGGTTGATGATCTTGTCGATCTTGCCCGGACGGTCGATACGCGTGGAGTCGACTTCGTACCAGCCTTGCGGCGTGTCACGACGGATGAACGCGGTGCCGCGCACGTCGGTGATGTCTTCGATCTTGTGACCGTAGGACAGGCGCTGGGCGACTTCGACAATCGCACGCTCGGCGTTACCGTACAGCAGGATGTCGGCGCTGGCGTCGATCAGGATCGAGTTGCGCACACGGTCCTGCCAGTAGTCGTAGTGGGCGATGCGGCGCAGGGACGCTTCGATGCCGCCGAGCACGATCGGCACGTGCTTGTAGGCTTCCTTGCAGCGCTGGCTGTAGACCAGGCTGGCGCGGTCCGGACGCTTGCCGGCCAGGCCACCCGGCGTGTACGCGTCGTCGGAACGGATTTTCTTGTCCGCTGTGTAGCGGTTGATCATGGAGTCCATGTTGCCGGCCGCGACACCGAAGAACAGGTTCGGCTCGCCGAGCTTCATGAAATCGTCTTTGGACTGCCAGTTCGGCTGGGCAATGATCCCGACGCGGAAGCCCTGGGACTCCAGCAGCCGGCCGATGATCGCCATGCCGAACGACGGGTGGTCGACGTAGGCATCACCGGTGACGATGATGATGTCGCAGGAATCCCAGCCGAGCTGATCCATCTCCTCCCTGCTCATGGGCAGGAACGGCGCTGGCCCGAAACATTCGGCCCAGTACTTGGGATAGTCAAATAACGGCTTGGCTGCTTGCATGTCGATAACCGGTGTTGGCTTTCATTGAATTTCGCGGGCGCGGAATATAGCACAAATTTTGACCAATTCCGACGGCCATGGTCGGAAATTGCGCACAACCCATGTGGGAGCGGGCTTGCTCGCGAAGGCAGTGTGTCAGTCGACATAGATGTTGCCTGACACACTGCCTTCGCGAGCAAGCCCGCTCCCACAGGTTATTCGTCGTCGTCGAAGTTATAGCTACCCGGCGCCAGGTTCTCGAAGCGGGTGTACTTGCCGATGAACGCCAGGCGGATAAAGCCGATCGGCCCGTTACGCTGCTTGCCGATGATGATTTCGGCGATGCCCTTGTGCTCGGTCTCCGGGTGATACACCTCGTCGCGGTAAACGAACATGATCACGTCGGCGTCCTGCTCGATCGCTCCGGATTCCCGCAAGTCGGAGTTCACCGGGCGTTTGTTTGGCCGTTGCTCCAGGGAACGGTTGAGCTGCGAGAGCGCCACCACCGGACAGTTGAATTCCTTGGCCAGGGCTTTCAGGGATCGGGAGATCTCGGAAATCTCGTTGGTCCGGTTGTCACCACTGGAGCCCGGGATCTGCATCAGTTGCAGGTAGTCGATCATGATCAGGCCGACATCGCCGTGTTCACGCACCAGACGGCGGGTCCGGGCGCGCATTTCCGACGGGCTGATGCCGGCGGTATCGTCGATGAACAGCTTGCGGTCGTTGAGCAGGTTGACCGCCGAGGTCAGGCGCGGCCAGTCGTCATCTTCCAGCTGGCCGGAACGGACCTTGGTCTGGTCGATACGCCCCAGGGAAGACAACATACGCATGATCAGCGATTCACCTGGCATCTCGAGGGAGTAAACCAGGACGGCCTTCTCGCTGCGCAACACGGCGTTTTCCACCAGGTTCATCGCAAAGGTGGTTTTACCCATGGATGGACGGCCAGCGACGATGATCAGGTCGGACGGTTGCAGGCCGCTGGTTTTCTCGTCGAGGTCGGTGTAGCCGGTGGACAGGCCGGTGATGGCGTTGTCGGTGTTGAACAGGGTGTCGATGCGGTCGATGGCTTTGGTCAGCAGGTCATTGACGCCCACCGGGCCACCGGTTTTCGGTCGGGCCTCGGCGATCTGGAAGATCTGCCGTTCAGCCTCGTCGAGAATCTCGGCGGCAGTGCGGCCTTCAGGGTTGAACGCGCTGTCGGCGATTTCGGTACTGATACCGATCAGCTGGCGCAACGTCGCCCGTTCGCGAACGATCTGCGCATAGGCCTTGATGTTGGCGACGGACGGGGTGTTTTTCGCCAGTTCACCGAGGTAACCGAGGCCACCGACTTGCGAAGTCTGACCTTCCTTGTCCAGTTGCTCGGACAGGGTCACGACATCGATCGGCATGTTCTGATCGGCCAGCTTGGCGATCGCACGGAAAATCAGGCGGTGGTCATGTCGATAGAAATCGCCGTCGGAGACTTGATCGAGCACGCGTTCCCAGGCGTTGTTGTCCAGCATCAGACCACCGAGCACGGCCTGTTCGGCCTCGATGGAGTGCGGCGGCACCTTCAGGGCGGCGGTTTGCAGATCGTATTGCTCGGGAGCGGAGATATCGTTCATGGCCACTTGTGTTTTGGGTGATGAAAAGCAGGGGGTTCAGAAAGACAAAGGGCACGACCTGTAAACAGGATCGTGCCCGATGTTACCGGCAAGCACCCGAGGGTGCCAGCCGACAAGTGCTGCTTAAGCTGCTACCACGACAACGCGTACGGTGGCTTCAACTTCGGCGTGCAGGTGCACGGCTACGTCGAATTCGCCTACGTTGCGGATGGTGCCGTTCGGCAGACGAACTTCGCTCTTCTGCACTTCAACGCCGGAGGCGGTCAGTGCGTCAGCGATGTCGTGAGTACCGATCGAACCGAACAGCTTGCCTTCGTCGCCAGCGGTGGCAGTGATGGTCACTTCCAGCTCGGCCAGTTGGGCAGCGCGGCTTTCAGCCGATGCTTTGCGATCTGCTGCAGCTTTTTCCAGCTCAGCGCGACGCTCTTCGAACGCAGCCAGGTTGGCTGGGGTCGCAGCGGTAGCTTTGCCGTAAGGCAGCAGGTAGTTACGACCGTAACCAGCCTTAACGTTCACTTTGTCACCCAGGTTGCCCAGGTTGGTGACTTTTTCCAGAAGGATCAGTTGCATGTGAAAATCCTCTTAACTTTTAACCTTCACCGTTCGCGTTATCGGCATCTTTCGGTGCCGAACGACCGCGAAAATCAATCAGGCTGTCGACGATGGCCAGGACCACCAGCAACGGATAGATCAGTTGCATGAACAGCAACAGCGTCACGTACAACCCCACCAGCCAGAACCTGGCCAGTCGCTTCTGCGCCACCAACCCGTGAATCAGGGCCAGCCCGGCGAACACCAGCGGTACGCTGCACAACGGCGTCAACATGGCCATCTGTGAACCGAGATTCGGCCCCAGAAGCATGCACGCCAGCAGCAACATCGCCGGCAACAGCGGGATGCGGATGGCGCGAAACTCGCGACCAAAACCGCCCGGGTTGTACAACAACGCCTGCCAGTAACGCCCGACAAGCAGGCTCAGCAAGCTGACGATTTGCAACAACGCCGCAATCAGGCCGGTCAGGACCGGTGCAATCAGGGACGCGAAACGCGCTTGTTCGTCTACCGACAACTTCTGGTAGACATCACCGAGTAGCGACGGCATGACTTTGATCAAAGCCTGCGCCAGCATCTCGATCTGGGGAGCAAAAGCTGTCCCCAACACCACTGAAAACACCACCCCCATCGCTATGCTGACCAGCAGCACGCGGTTCCAGGACTCGCTTGCGCGCAAAACCAACGCAAGGCTCGCAGACCCCAGCAGCACCAGAAGTGCCCGTGGGTCGTCGGAGTAAAGCCACCAGGCCAATGCCGGCAGCAGTCCCAGAGCAAGAACGCCCAGGGCGTCCCGCAATCCGCGCCGCAGGAGCACAAGGCATCCGGCGGCAGCACCCAACCAATACAACAACGGCAATGCCGCGCATCCAGCCACTACCAGAGTGGCCTGCATACGGCCGCGCATGATGAACTCAGCTATGGCCCGCATGCATTCAATCCTTTGCTACGTGTCGACTGCCCGGTCTCAGCGGCCGTGGCTGTCGGTGTAGGCCAGCAGGGCCAGGAAGCGGGCGCGCTTGATAGCGGTGGCCAGCTGACGCTGATAACGAGCTTTGGTACCGGTGATGCGGCTTGGAACGATTTTGCCGGTCTCGGATACGTAGGCTTTCAGAGTGTTGAGATCTTTGTAATCGATCTCTTTCACGTCTTCAGCGGTGAAGCGGCAGAATTTACGACGACGGAAGAAACGTGCCATGTAATTGGCTCCTTAAAAGGTCCGTGGATTACTCGTCAGCGTTATCGCTGTTGTCGCTGTCATCACTATCAGCGCTTTCAGCGCCTTCGTGCTCAGGACGGTCGCGACGCTCACGGCGCTCACTGCGGTTTTCTTCAGCCTTGAGCATCTCGGACTGGCCGGTAACGGCTTCGTCGCGACGGATGACCAGGTTACGGATCACTGCATCGTTGTAGCGGAAGTTGTCTTCCAGCTCGGCCAGGGCCTTGCCGGTGCACTCAACGTTCAGCATCACGTAGTGAGCCTTGTGAACATTGTTGATTGCGTAGGCCAGTTGACGACGGCCCCAATCTTCCAGACGGTGGATTTTGCCGCCGTCTTCTTCGATCAGCTTGGTGTAACGCTCAACCATGCCGCCGACTTGCTCGCTTTGATCCGGGTGGACCAAAAAGATGATTTCGTAATGACGCATGAATGCTCCTTACGGGTTGTAGCCTGCCGCTCAAAAGCGGTCAGACAAGGAGTGAATGACACTTATGGACTTGCGGACGCTAGACACGTTGGTGCCTGCCATCACAGCAAGGGGCGCAATTGTAGAGAAGGGGCGAGGGAGGCGCAAGGTAATTGGCGATTATTTGAACAGTCCGTTCGAACCACCAATCTTCAACATAACGCATAACCAATGTGGGAGCGGGCTTGCTCGCGAATGCGGTACTACATCCAACATCTTTGCTGAATGTTACTCCGCTTTCGCGAACAAGCCCGCTCCCACATTTTGATTGCGTCGAGCTTAGGACTTCTTGGCAGCAGCCTTGGCTTTGACACTGCGCTGACGCTGCGCTTCGAACAGGCAGACACCCGTCGCCACGGAAACGTTGAGACTGCTGACGCTACCGGCCATCGGCAGGTTGACCAGGTAGTCGCAATGCTCGCGGGTCAGGCGACGCATGCCCTTGCCTTCGGCACCCATGATCAGGATGGTCGGGCCGGTCAGATCCTGGTCATACAGGCTGACCTCAGCTTCACCGGCCGTACCGACAACCCACAAGCCGCGCTGCTGGAGCTTTTCCAGGGTGCGCGCCAGGTTGGTCACGGCAACCAGCGGAATCACTTCCGCCGCACCGCAGGCGATTTTTCGTACAACCGGAGTCAGAGTCGCCGACTTGTCCTTCGGCACGATCACGGCCAGCGCGCCCGCCGCATCGGCGGAGCGCAGGCAGGCGCCGAGGTTGTGCGGATCGGTCACGCCATCGAGCACCAGCAACAACGGTGCGCCGTCGGTGCGATCGAGCAGCTCGTCGAGCATCGCCTCGCCCCAGACCTGGCTCGGACTCACGTCCGCGACCACACCCTGGTGCACGCCTTCAACCCAGGCGTCCATTTCACGGCGCTCGGCCTGGCCGACCTGGACCCGGTTTTCGTTGGCCAGTTCGATCAGTGTCTGGACCCGAGGGTCATTGCGACCTTCGGCCAACCAGATCTGCTTCACGCGTTTCGGGTGGTGACGCAACAACGCTTCTACAGCATGTACGCCGTAGATCTTTTCCAACTGACTCATGGCTTGGCCTTAGGTTTACGCGCCCCGCCACTCTTGGCTGGAGCCGAGCCCGCTTTTGGCGGGCCTTTACGATGTTTGCTCGGTTTGGCTGGCTTGCCGCCGACAGCCTTGTCAGGCGTCGACCGACTGGTCTTTCCCCCAGACGCCGCTTTACCGCCGCTTTTCGCACCGGCGAGCAACGCCTGCTTCATTTCACGACTTTTGCGCACTTCGGCGTTTTTCGCCGCTGCATCGCTCGGGCGATAGGCCTCTACAGCCTTTTCCTTGGCAGGACGACGACCGGTTTTCGCCGGGGCCGGTTCTGCTTCGACTTTCGCAGCGGGTGCCGTGCTTTCGGTACCACGCTTCTTGCGGCCGATCGGCGCGCTGATGGTTTTCTCGGCCATCTCGAAGTCGATCTTGCGTTCGTCGAGGTCGACGCGCATGACACGCACTTCCACGGTATCGCCCAAGCGGAAGCTGCGACCGGTACGCTCACCGGCCAGGCGGTGGTGCACAGGATCGAAGTGGTAGTAATCGCCCGGCAGCGCGGTGACGTGCACCAGGCCTTCGACGTAGATATCGGTCAGTTCGACGAACAGACCAAAACCGGTCACGGCGGTGATCACACCCGGGAACGACTCGCCAACGCGATCTTTCATGAACTCGCACTTGAGCCAGTTCACTACGTCGCGGGTCGCTTCGTCGGCACGACGCTCGCTCATCGAGCACTGCTCGCCGAGTTGCTCCAGGGCCGCTTCGTCGTACGGATAGATGCGCGCTTTCGGAATGGTCATCGCACCGGCACGGCGAACGTGCGGGGTGTTCTGCTTCGAATGGATCACGCTGCGAATCGCCCGGTGCGTGAGCAAGTCCGGGTAGCGGCGAATCGGCGAAGTGAAGTGGGTGTACGCCTCGTAATTCAGGCCGAAGTGGCCCTGGTTGTCGGCGCTGTACACCGCCTGGCTCAACGAACGCAGCATGACAGTCTGGATCAGGTGGAAATCCGGACGATCCTTGATGCCGGCCAGCAGTGCCTGGTAATCCTTCGGCGACGGACCATCCTTGCCTTTGTGCAGGGACAGGCCGAGCTCGCCGAGGAACGCGCGCAGCTTTTCCAGGCGCTCCGGTGGCGGGCCATCGTGAACGCGATACAACGCCGGAATTTCGTGTTTCTTCAGGAATTCGGCGGTGGCCACGTTGGCCGCCAGCATGCACTCCTCGATCAGTTTGTGCGCATCGTTGCGCACGGTCGGACGAATTTCGGCGATCTTGCGCTCGGAACCGAAGATGATCCGGGTTTCCTGGGTTTCGAAATCGATCGCGCCACGTACGTGACGGGCCGCCAGCAACACCTTGTACAGCGAGTACAGCTGCTTGAGGTGCGGCACCACGTCGGTGTATTCACCGCGCAGCTTGCGCCCTTCGGTGGCTTTCGGCGTTTCCAGCATCGCGCTGACCTTGTTGTAGGTCAGGCGCGCATGGGAGTGAATCACCGCTTCGTAGAAGCAGTAGTCGGTCATTTCACCGGACTTGGAGATGGTCATCTCGCAAACCATGGCCAGGCGATCGACTTGCGGGTTCAGCGAGCACAAACCGTTGGACAGCTGCTCAGGCAGCATCGGAATCACGCGCTCGGGGAAGTACACCGAGTTGCCGCGAACCTGCGCTTCGGCATCCAGCGCCGAACCGAGTTTCACGTAGCTGGATACGTCGGCAATCGCCACGTACAGCTTCCAGCCGCCCGAGAACAGGCGCAGCTTGCCCGGACGGGCTTCGCAATAGACCGCATCGTCGAAGTCGCGGGCATCTTCGCCGTCGATGGTGACGAACGGCAGATGACGCAGGTCGATGCGTTTCTCTTTGTCTTTCTCTTCGACTTCCGGCTTGAGCTTGCCGGCTTCCTTGAGCACGGCGTCAGGCCAGACGTGAGGAATGTCGTAGGTACGCAGGGCAACATCGATTTCCATGCCCGGCGCCATGTAGTTGCCCACGACTTCAACCACGTCGCCTTGCGGCTGGAAGCGTGGCGTCGGCCAGTGAGTGATCTTCACTTCGACGAACTGACCGATCTGCGCGTTGGCGTTACGACCCGGCGTCACCAGCACTTCCTGCTGGATCTTCGGATTGTCCGCAACCACGAAACCGATGCCGCCCTCTTCGAAGTAGCGGCCGACGATGGTTTCGTGAGCGCGGGACACCACTTCGACGATCATGCCTTCGCGGCGACCGCGACGGTCCAGGCCGGATACCCGGGCCAGGGCACGGTCACCATCGAACACCAGACGCATCTGCGCCGGGCTCATGAACAGGTCGTCACTGCCGTCGTCCGGCACCAGGAAGCCGAAGCCGTCGCGGTGACCGCTGATGCGACCCAGGATCAGGTCAAGCTTGTCCACCGGTGCATAAGTGCCGCGACGGGTATAGATGAGTTGAGCATCGCGCTCCATGGCGCGCAGACGGCGGCGCAGGGCTTCGATCTGGTCTTCTGTGGTCAGACCAAACTCTTCGACCAGTTGCTCGCGGTTAGCAGGCGAACCTCGATCAGCAAGGTGCTGAAGGATCAGTTCGCGGCTAGGAATAGGGTTTTCATATTTTTCCGCTTCACGAGCGGCCTCGGGATCGAGGGACTGCCAATCGGCCATTAGAGAGTTTTCACCTTGTCTATATGCGGGTTAGTTTGGCATAGGCGTAATGAAACGGGAAATTTCAAGCTAAGACGACCCATCTAAAGCCCTGTATCGACACCTCAAAGCTGAATTGCAGACCGTTGGTGAATTTTTTCAGGTTTTTTTGAGGCCGGGGGTTTACAGTTAAAAAGACGCTCCGTATAGTGCGCGCCATCGACGACGGACAACGTTGCCGATACTGCCCAGATGGTGAAATTGGTAGACACGCCAGCTTCAGGTGCTGGTGACCGCAAGGTCGTGGAAGTTCGAGTCTTCTTCTGGGCACCAATTTCGAGCTTGAGATTAGTTCAATTTCAAGGCTCACACAAAAACCCGCGAAAGCGGGTTTTTGCATTTTTGACCACTGGTTTATTAATTTTAAAATCAGGGGTTTACAGATCAAAACGCTCTCCGTATAGTGCGCCACATCAACAGCGGCAACGCTGAAGATGAATGCCCAGATGGTGAAATTGGTAGACACGCCAGCTTCAGGTGCTGGTGACCTTACGGTCGTGGAAGTTCGAGTCTTCTTCTGGGCACCAATTCAAATTCAAGGTTACGACCTTGGATTTCACAAAAACCCGCGAAAGCGGGTTTTTGCGTTTCTGGCATTTGAAAACATCCCCTCTCCCTTGTAGGAGCGAGCTTGCTCGCGATGGTTGCGCAGGCAACGCATTTCTCCAGACACCCCTCGTTTTCGTTCACGCCCATCGCGAGCAAGCTCGCTCCTACAGGATTTATCGGCGCATTTGAGAAACAATATCGTTTATCATTGTTACAAGTTTTTGCAATGTGACAGTGAGGAACCCTGCGAATGATGTTTCGAAATACCCTGCGCCGCGGCCTGATCACCACCCTCCTCGGCCTGGCACTCGCCACTCCCCTCACCCAAGCCGCCGATCCGGTTGCCCTGACCCTCTACAACGGCCAGCACAAAGAAGTCGGCGACGCGGTCGCCAAGGCCTTCGAAGCCAAGACCGGGATCCACGTCAATGTGCGCAAAGGCAGCAGCAACCAGCTCGCCAGCCAGATCGTCGAAGAAGGCGATCGCTCCCCCGCCGACGTGATCTACACCGAAGAATCGCCACCCCTGAACAAACTCGGCGAACAAGGCCTGCTGGCCAAGACCGATGACGCCACACTGGCCGTTCTGCCCAAGGAATACGTCGCCGGTAACGGCACCTGGATTGGCGTGACCGCCCGGGTGCGCGTCGTTGCGTTCAACCCCAAGCTGATCGATGAAAAAGACCTGCCGACCTCGGTGATGGAATTCTCCGATCCGAAATGGCAAGGCAAGGTCGGCTTCGTACCCACCAGCGGCGCCTTCCAGGAGCAAGCGGTCGCGATCATCAAGGTGCACGGCATGGACGCAGCCGAAGAGTGGCTGACCGGTCTGCGAGCATTCGGCAAGACCTACAGCAACAACATGGTTGCGCTGAAAGCGGTGGAAAATGGCGAAGTCGCCACCGTACTCGTCAACAATTACTACTGGTTCGCCCTGCAGCGTGAAAAAGGCCAGCTCGACTCGAAACTGCATTACTTCAGCGGTGGCGATGTCGGCGGACTGATCACGGTTTCCAGTGCTGCGGTGCTCAATTCCAGCAAACACCCCAAGGAAGCACAGCAGTTGCTCGCCTACATGGCCAGCGAGGAAGGCCAGCGCGTGATCACCCAGACCACCGCCGAATACCCGCTGCACAAAGGCATGGAGTCTGATCGCGGACTCAAGCCATTCAGCGAGTTGCAAGCGCCGAAAGTCACGCCAGCCGACCTCGGCAATGCCGAAGAAGCCCTGGACCTGGAACGTGACGTTGGCTTGAACTGATGAGCGCATCGCTATCTGCCACCAGCCTGCGCAGCAACAACGCACCCCGCCGCAAGCGTCCACCGATAGGGTTGATGTTGCCGGTCTTGCTGCTGGTCGTCCTCAGCTTCCTGCCGCTGGCCTATGTCGGACTCAAAGCCTGGCAAGCAGGTTGGGCAGAAGCACTGCATTTGCTATGGCGACCTTATGTGTTCGGCTTGCTGCGCAACACACTCGCATTGATGATTGGCGTCACCATTGTTTGCGGGGTGATCGGCTTGTCGCTGGCCTGGTTGCTCGAGCGCAGCAATCTGCCGGGCCGACGACTGTGGGGCGTGATTCTCTGCCTGCCGTTTGCCGTACCGGCCTTTGTCAGCAGCTTCACATGGGTTTCCCTCAGCGCTCATTTCGAAGGGCTCGGCGGTGCGATCCTGGTGATGAGCCTGTCCAAGTATCCGTTGATCTTTCTGCCCGTGGCGGCAACCTTGCGCAATCTCGATCCGTCCCTGGAAGAGTCGGCTCGCACGCTGGGGCAAAATCGCTGGGGCGTGTTCTTTCGCGTCACCCTGCCCCTGCTCTGGCCTTCGCTGCTGGCGGGTTCGTTGCTGATTGCCCTGCACATGCTGGTGGAGTTCGGCGCCTTGTCGATCATCGGCCTGCAAACCTTCACCACGGCGATCTATCAGCAGTTCGAGTTGGAGTTCAGCAATGCCAACGCGGCGATGCTCTCCGCCGTACTGCTGATGTTGTGCCTGGCGCTGCTGTGGCTGGAGCTGCGCGTGCGCGGCAAGGGTCGACACGTGCGCACCGGACAGGGTGCGGCGCGACGCGCGGAACAGGTTCAACTGGGACCCTGGGCTGTGGCGGGACAGCTTTATTGCCTGTTGCTGGCAATCATTGGCAGCGGGATTCCGCTGGGGATGCTGGTCTACTGGTTGGCGGTAGGAACATCGGCAGCCTTTCCCGTAGCGGCAATCGGCGAAGCATTGCTGTCGTCCCTCGCTCTGTCGCTGGGTGGCGCTGCTCTGTGCCTGGTGCTGGCGGTGCCGGTCGGCCTGCTGGTCGTGCGCTACAAAGGCCAACTGGCGATCTGGGCCGAGCGCCTGCCCTATCTGCTGCACGCGCTGCCGGGGCTGGTTATTGCCCTGACCCTGGTGTATTTCGCCCTGCACTACGTGCCGATGCTTTACCAGACTTCGGCATTGCTGCTGATCGCCTATGCCCTGCTGTTTCTGCCGCTGGCCCAGGCGCCGATCCGCACCGCCCTGAACAAGGCGGCACCGCAGCTTGAGGAGGCGGCGCGCACACTGGGAGCCTCGTCATTCAGTGCCTTCTGCCGAGTGACACTGCCGATTATTTTCCCGGCGCTGGGGGCGGCTTTTGCCCTGGTGTTCCTGGATGCGATGAAGGAGCTGACGGCGACCTTGCTGCTGAGCCCCACCGGACTCAATACACTGGCGACGGAAGTCTGGGCGCATACCGCGAATGTGGAGTTTGCGGCGGCGGCGCCTTATGCGGCGTTGTTGATATTGGTGTCAGGGTTGCCGGTCTATTTGCTGACGACCCGGATGTATCTGAGTCGCTGAAACCGCTTTCGCGAGCAAGCCCGCTCCCACAGTGGTCCTCTGTCGAACACAAATATGATGTTCACAAAGAGCCAATGTGGAAGCGGGCTTGCTCGCGAAGGGGCCGGCACCAACAACCGATCAAGCCCTGAACTGCCCCAGGCTCGCCTTCAACTGCGCCGCCAGACCATCGAGCACCTTGCCGCTCGCCGTAGTCTCCACGACAGCTTGCGCCGCTTTCTCGGCCTGGGCATGAATGGTCTGCACCCGCCCCCGAACTGCCTGCGCGCCCTGCGCCTGATGCGCTGCAGCCTGGGTAGCCAAACCGATCGCCGCATGGACCTGCTCGACGGATGCCTGCACCGACTGCTGCAACCGCGCACTGTCACGCAGCACCAGTAAACCCTCACTGGCCTGGCGCCCGGCCTGACCGATCGCCGCCACCGCCTCACGCGCACCTTGCTGCAAGGCCACGATGTGCGCCTGAATATCGCCGGTGGAGCTTTGCGTCTTGCTCGCCAGCGCCCGCACCTCATCGGCCACCACGGCAAACCCGCGCCCGGTCTCGCCGGCACGCGCCGCCTCAATCGCTGCGTTCAGCGCCAGCAGGTTGGTCTGTTCGGCGATGCCGTGAATCACCGTCAGCACCACCTCAATCTGCTCACTTTGCTGCGCCAGGCGCTCGATCACTTGCGCGCCAGTGTTGACCTGACCCGCCAACTCCTCGATCAGGCTGCCGACTTTCGCCGAGGTCCGGGTGTTTTCATCGGTGGCCTGACGAATGTCCACCACCTGCTTCAGCGCCGCCTGCATGGCATGGCTTTCCGACTGCGCCTCATCAGCCATTTGCGACAAGGCGCGCAAACTCTCCGCCACCTCGTCGCGCTGCATGCCAGCCGCCGCGTCCGCACCGGCGTTGCGCAAGGTCATGGCGCCGATCTCCACGCCGGTACGCTGGGCGACATCCCCCGCCTCACGCACGATCGGCTGCAACTTATCCACAAAGCGATTGACCGCCGAGGCCATGTCGCCGATTTCATCCTTGCTGTTGATCTGCACACGCTTGGTCAGATCACCCTCGCCCGCCGCCAGGTCATCCATGGCAACGATCAGCATTTTCAGGCGATTGACCACTCGGCGACCGAGCACCACCGCCAACAACAGCAGGACACCGAAGCCCACCACCGCCAGACACACGCCGATGCGCCAGCGCAATGTCGTAGCAGCTTCCTGCACGGTGCTGGTGGTATTGGCCTTCATTTCCGCCGCCGTGGACTGCGCCGACTGCAGACGCGAGCGCATGGCCGTTGCGCTGTCAGCAGCCGCACCCTTGAGGCTGTCGCCCACCAGTTGATCGCTGCTGGCGATCAACGCCGAGAAGCGCTTGTCGAGGGCCGCCAGATCAGTCTCCACGGAAGCCGTCGAGACCCCCATCAGGACCTTGCCGATTTCTACGCCGTTAGGATTGATCGGGGCCTCGATGTAGAACACCGAAGGATCGTTCTTCGCCGCATCCAGCACCTTGTCCAGCGCACGCTCGCCCTGGCCTTTTTCCAGCAGCGCCTTGTTGATCGGGTTTTCCCGATTGAGGTAGCGCGTCAGGTGCTGGCCGGTGGCGTCGTCATACACCACGAACAGCACATTGGGATTGCGCTGGGCCCGGCGGGCGAACTCGGAAAGTGTCGGAATGTCGTTGTCCCACATGGCGCGAGGCGCGACGGAAGCCAGAAGCTGTGCCATGTCGCTGGCGGAGTCCTTCAGGTCCTTTTCCAGGGCCGAACGCAATTGCGCCTGCTCCTGCTCAAGACGCGAGGACAAACCGGCGGTCAGGCGCTGACGCGTACTGGTAGAGAGACTGTCGAGGCTCGATGTGACTTCGCGTCCCGCCTGCTCAAGCTCAGCGGAAAGCTTTTGACTGTCCGCGCCCAGGCGCAGGCCCAGATCGGCTTCCAGCGCGGTCACCGTGCTCCGGGTCAGAGCGACAGCTACCAGCACCTGCACCAAAAGGGCGATACCAAGGGTAACGAACACGGGCCGCAACAAACGGCTCTGTAACAATGAGAGAACGGCCGACACTTGATATCCCTCTGCAAAAGCGCCATTAAATTGATGGCACGCCAAAAGTGACGTTTTAGGCAAAGCTAATAGCAAAGGTCATGCCGTCCAGCAGGCATAAACGACAAAGGCCCCAATTAAGGGGCCTTTGTGTTTTACATCAACGACTTATCAAGCAAACGGATGGCGCAGGACGATGGTTTCGTTGCGATCCGGGCCCGTCGAAATAATGTCGATCGGCGCGCCGATCAGCTCTTCGACGCGCTTGATGTAAGCACGGGCGTTAGCTGGCAGCTCTTCCAGGGTTTTGGCACCCACGGTCGATTCGGTCCAGCCCGGCACTTCTTCGTACACAGGCTGCAGGCCCACGTAGCTGTCAGCATCAGTCGGGGCAACGGCCTTGCCTTCTGCATCTTTGTAGCCGACGCAGATGTTGATGGTTTCCAGACCGTCGAGTACGTCCAGCTTGGTCAGGCAGATGCCCGAGATGCTGTTCACATCGATAGCGCGACGCAGGATAACGGCGTCGAACCAGCCACAACGACGGGCACGGCCGGTAGTCGCGCCGAACTCGTGACCTTGTTTAGCCAGGTGCGCGCCGACTTCGTCGAACAGTTCCGTCGGGAATGGACCCGAACCTACACGGGTGGTGTAAGCCTTGGTGATGCCCAGGATGTAGTCCAGGAACATAGGGCCGACACCCGAACCGGTAGCAACGCCGCCAGCGGTGGTGTTGGAACTGGTCACGTACGGGTAGGTACCGTGGTCGATGTCCAGCAACGAACCTTGTGCGCCTTCAAACATGATGTCTTTGCCAGCACGACGCAGGTCGTGCAGCTCGGCAGTCACGTCCAGCATCAGCGGCTTGAGCAGCTCAGCGTAGTCTTTGCACTCGGCCAGGGTCTTGTCGAAGTCGATGGCTGGTTCTTTGTAGTAACCAACCAGCATGAAGTTGTGGTAATCCACCAGTTCACGCAACTTGTCTTCAAAGCGCGGCATGTTGAGCAGGTCGCCAACACGCAGGCCACGACGTGCAACCTTGTCTTCGTATGCCGGGCCGATGCCACGACCGGTAGTACCGATCTTCAGCTCGCCACGGGCCTTTTCACGGGCCTGGTCCAGCGCAACGTGGAAGGACAGGATCAGCGGGCAGGACGGGCTGATACGCAGGCGCTCGCGCACCGGTACGCCCTTCTCTTCCAGCTTGGTGATTTCCCGCAGCAGAGCGTCGGGTGCAACCACCACGCCGTTGCCGATCAGGCACTGCACGCCTTCGCGCAGCACGCCCGACGGAATCAGGTGCAAGACGGTCTTCTCACCGTCGATCACCAGGGTGTGGCCAGCGTTGTGGCCACCCTGGTAGCGCACTACGGCGGCAGCATGTTCGGTCAGCAGATCAACGATCTTGCCTTTGCCCTCATCACCCCATTGGGTGCCCAGGACTACGACATTCTTACCCATAACACTTGTCCTCATTCGCGCAAACTTGGTGCCGGCGGCAGCCGGCAGGAAAACTCAAGAAGCCAGTGGCGATACTTGCCAAAGCCCGTTCTGCTGAATCAATTGCCGGTCGCAGTCCGCTTCACGGGCGGCGGCCAAAGGTTGTCCAGGCAATGCCTGAACGACACGCTGACCCTCACTGCGCAACTGGCAAACCTGCTGCCAGAGTGCCGCATCCGTACTGTCAGGCATCCAGATACCGCCAGACGGTAGCTCGATCTCAGCACGCCCCAGGGTCACCAGGGTTTTCAAATCGGTGGAGAAGCCGGTCGCCGGACGGGCGCGACCGAAGTCGGCGCCGATGTCGTCGTAACGACCGCCCTGGGCAATGGACTGGCCAACACCCGGTACGAACACAGCGAACACCACACCGGTGTGGTAGTGGTAGCCACGCAGCTCGCCCAGGTCGAAATACAGCGGCAGCTCAGGGAAACGCACGGACAGCCGCTCGGCAATCGCCAGCAAGTCGTCCAGCGCTGCCAGAACAGGGGCCGGCGCCTTGGCCAGACGCTCGCGGGCCGCAGCCAGCACTTCACGACCGCCACACAGGTCGACCAACGCCCGCAGCATGCCCGATAGATCGGCAGGCAAGCCTTCGGTCAAGGTAATGACCTCGTCGATGGCCTTACGTTGCAAGGCATCGAACAACTGCTGCTCGACTTCACCGGACAAACCGGCCGCACGGGCCAGGCCGCGATAGATGCCAACATGACCGAGGTCCATGTGCACATCCGGCACATCGGCCAGTTGCAGCATGGCCAGCATCAGGCTGATGACTTCGACGTCGCTGCTCGGACTGCCGTCGCCGTACAACTCGGCACCCAGTTGAATCGGGCTGCGCGAGGACGACAGGGCGCGAGGCTGAGCGTGCAGGACACTACCGGCATAGCACAGGCGGCTTGGGCCTTCACGACGCAGGGTATGCGCATCGATGCGCGCCACTTGCGGCGTGATGTCGGCGCGGAAACCCATCTGACGGCCCGATTGCGGGTCGATGACCTTGAAGGTGCGCAGATCCAGGTCCTGGCCCGCGCCGGTCAGCAGGGATTCCAGGTACTCGATATGGGGAGTCACGACAAACTCGTAACCCCAGCTCTGGAACAGATCCAACACCTGACGACGCGCGACTTCAATACGCGCAGCTTCCGGTGGCAGTACTTCTTCGATGCCATCTGGCAGAAGCCAGCGGTCTACCGTTGCCATTACGCCTTCCCCTATCTCCGGGCGACCAGCCTGTCGGCGAGCCTTGAGTGAAGCAGAAAATGGTCGGCTTGCGCACAAACCACGCGCATGAGCGACGGAGCGAAAAGCCCTTCTACCGGCTTCGCCAACCACTTTCCTCGAAAAACTGTCGAGCCAATCGGCCCGGCATCTGCTTGAACACAGCAATCAAACATGCAGACGCAAAAAAGCCGGGAATTTCCCGGCTGCCGCATCATACACACGTTTTCCCAAAGGATCACCCCGCCAGAGGTTTTAGCCGCCCGGCGGGGGATAATTCAGGTCAACGCCGTATCAAGGCTTGGCTTTTTCCAGGTAATGGAAGAAGTCGCTGCTTGGGTCGAGGACCATGACGTCGGATTTGTTCGCGAAGCTTTCACGGTAGGCGCGCAGGCTACGGTAGAACGCGTAGAACTCCTGATCCTGACCGTAGGCCTTGGAGTAGATCGCAGCAGCCTGGGCATCGCCGTCACCGCGAACCTCTTCGGATTCACGATAGGCTTCAGCCAGCAGCACGCGGCGTTGACGATCGGCGTCGGCACGGATGCCTTCGGCCAGTTCGTTACCCTTGGCGCGGTGCTCGCGAGCTTCACGCTCACGCTCGGTGCTCATACGCTCGAACACACTGCGGTTCACTTCTTTCGGCAGGTCGATGGTCTTGACCCGAACATCGACCACTTCGATGCCCAGCTCTTTCTCGGCCATCTTGTTCAGCGATGCCGTGATATCAGCCATCAGCGCATCACGCTCACCCGACACCACTTCGTGCAGGGTGCGCTTACCGAACTGGTCACGCAGGCCCGATTCCAGACGACGGGAAAGACGCTCGTCGGCGATCTGCTTGAGGCCGGAAGTCGCGGTGTAGTAACGCTCTGCGTCCTTCACGCGCCACTTGGCGTAGGCATCGACCATCACGGCTTTCTTTTCCAGCGTCAGGAAGCGTTGCGTCGGTGCATCCAGCGTCATCAGGCGTGCGTCGAATTTACGCACCTGGTTAACGTAGGGCACTTTCACATGCAGGCCTGGCTGAACATCGGTCTGGACCACGCGACCGAACTGCAGCAACACCGCACGCTCGGTCTGAGCCACGATGTAGAAGCAGTTCCAGGCAGCGATCGCCACGACGACGCCGACAATAAGGGCGATCAGCGATTTATTGCTCATCAGCGACTCTCCCTGGTACGTGCTGGCTGTTGCTGCAGATCAGCTGCCGCACGCGCATTCGCTTCATTGCTGGTGGCTGCCGCACTGCTCACCTGGGTGCTGGTGCTGCGACCACTTTCGACCATCTTGTCCAGAGGCAGGTACAACAGGTTGTTCTGGCCGTTCTTGTTGCCGGTCACGAGAACCTTGCTGGTGTTGGTGAAGACTTCCTGCATGGTGTCCAGATATAGACGCTGGCGGGTGACTTCAGGGGCCTTGCGGTACTCGGCGACCAGCTTGGTGAAGCGATCGGCCTCACCCTTGGCGCGCGAGACGGTCTCGTCACGGTAACCATTGGCATCCTCAAGGATGCGCTGGGCCTGACCACGAGCTTCCGGCACGACGCCGTTGGCATAGGTTTCGGCCTGGTTGCGCGAACGCTGTTCGTCTTCCCGGGCACGGATCACGTCATCGAAGGCTTCCTGGACTTCGCGCGGTGCCGCTGCGCTCTGTACGTTGACCTGGGTGACGGTGATACCGGTGCGATAGGTGTCCATGAAGCGTTGCAGACGCTCCTTGATCTCGCTGGCCATCAACTCACGACCTTCGGTCAGTACCTGGTCCATCGCGGTGGAACCCACCACATGGCGCAAGGCGCTGTCGGTCGCGTGCTGCAGGCTGATTTCCGGCTGATCGACGCTCAGCACGAAATCCTGCAGGTTGCTGATCTTGTACTGCACGGTCAGCGGCACTTCGACGATGTTCTCGTCTTCGGTCAGCATCTGGCCCTGCTTGGTGTAGGCACGCTCACGCGTGACGTTCTCCATGTACTTCTTGTCGATCGGCGGGAAGTAGATGTTCAGGCCCGGACCCACGGTCTCGTAGTACTTGCCGAAGCGCAGCACCACAGCTTGCTCCTGCTCGTCGACGACATAGACCGCGCTGTACAGCCAAACGGCCGCCAACACGACCAGACCGATGCCGAGCAGGCCGCCAAAGCCGCCACTCTTGCCCGGACCACCGCCGTCGTCGCCACCACGTTTCTTACCACCACCGAACAAACCGTTCAGGCTTTCCTGCAGCTTTCGGAAGGCCTCGTCGAGATCCGGTGGCCCCTTGCGGTCGCCGTTGTTACGACGCTTGCCACCCCAAGGATCCTGATTATTCGAGTTGCCACCCGGCTCATTCCAAGCCATAGCGCTCTCCATCTGATAAAGCAAAGACGCACCCACGGCGCGCCGACCAATGCTACAGAATGCCTGTCACCACGGCACAACCGCTTTCTCAGGCTTTTATTGCAAAGTGTGTTGCTCGATGAACTCCATCGGTTGCAAACCTTCGCGACTCACCAGCCGATTCAATTCGGCCCGTGGCAAACGAACGGCCAGCAAGCTGATGCCTTCGTCATCGTGTTCTTCCTTTTGTACCGCACCGAGTTCGAAAAACTGCGCACGCAGTCGAGCAAATCGGTTCGGCAAGCGCAAGGTACCAACAAACAACTCATCGCCAAGCAACTCGGCCACGGCCTGCTTGAGCAGATCAAGACCTGTGCCATCTTTCGCCGAAAGCCAGACCCGCTGCGGTTTGCCATCGGCATCGCGCTGGATCTGCGGCTCCACGCCCTCGAGCAAATCGAGTTTGTTATAGACCTCCAGGATCGGCAAGTCTTGAGCCCCGATCTCTCCAAGAACCACCATGACCTGTTCAATCTGGGCCATGCGCTCAGGCTCATGGGAGTCGATCACGTGCAGCAACAGGTCGGAGTTGCTCGACTCTTCGAGCGTAGCCCGAAATGCCTCGACCAGCTTGTGTGGCAAGTGACGAATGAAGCCCACGGTGTCAGCCAGCACGATCGGGCCGAGGTCATCGAGCTCGAGCCGGCGCAAGGTCGGGTCGAGGGTGGCGAACAACTGGTCAGCCGCAAAGACGTCGGAGTCGGTCACCGAGTTGAACAGCGTCGATTTGCCGGCGTTGGTATAACCCACCAGCGAAACCGTCGGAATGTCAGCCCGTTTGCGGCCACGGCGCGATTGTTCACGCTGGCTGCGGACCTTTTCCAGGCGCCCCTTGATCTGCCGCAGGCGAACCCGCAACAGGCGCCGGTCGGTTTCCAGTTGGGTTTCACCCGGACCGCGCAGGCCGATACCGCCTTTCTGCCGTTCAAGGTGAGTCCAGCCGCGAACCAGCCGCGTACTCATGTGCTCAAGCTGGGCCAGTTCGACCTGGAGCTTGCCTTCATGGGTGCGGGCGCGCTGGGCGAAAATATCGAGAATCAAACCCGTGCGGTCGATCACACGACACTCGAAAATACGTTCGAGGTTACGTTCCTGACTGGGCGTGAGGATGTGATTGAAAATCACCAGATCGACCTGTTCGGCCTGGACCAGGTCGCGCAACTCTTCGACCTTGCCGCTGCTGATCAGGGTTTTGGCGGTTGGCCGATGACGCGGCACGTTGAAAAACGCGACGGTCTCGGCGCCAGCCGAAATTGCCAACTCCTGAAACTCCTGCGGATCTTCGCGCGCCTCAGGGTCCTGACCATCCAAGTGAACGAGAATGGCTCGTTCACCACCACCGTGGCGCTCAAAGAACAAAGGAGACTCCTATCAGGCGTTACCTGGCTCAGCATCACCTGCATCGGATTCGGTTGCGCTAGGCAGACGAATTGGACGAACCGGCACCACTGTAGAGATGGCGTGTTTGTAGACCATCTGGCTGACGGTGTTTTTCAGCAGGATAACGAACTGGTCGAAAGACTCGATCGTGCCTTGCAGCTTGATACCGTTGACCAGGTAGATGGACACCCCAACTTTCTCTTTACGTAAAGTATTCAAGTAAGGGTCTTGTAGCGAATGCCCTTTTGACATGTGCCGCACTCCTTTAAGGATTCAATATAAAAAATAGGTAATCAGATGGCTTTGGCCGTCACACCCCCAAGGATAGACGGCAATTGCAAGGACTCAGCTCAATATGGAGATGGTCCCAAGGTATTTCAAGGCGCGCGGCAGATTGTCGCAATCCAGACTGTCCAGCCAATGCAGATCAGTCCAACTGCGCAGCCAGGTGAACTGGCGTTTCGCCAATTGGCGCGTGGCAATGATCCCACGCTCCTGCATCTCGGCTGACGTCAGCTTGCCATCCAGGTAGTCCCAGACTTGGCGATAGCCTACTGCACGTATAGACGGCAACCCGGTATGCAGGTCTCCTCTATTACGCAGGGCTACGACCTCGTCAATGAATCCCTGTTCCAACATTAAAGTGAATCTTTGTTTAATTCGCTCGTGCAGTACCTGGCGATTTGCCGGAGCAATGGCCAAGTTCGCGACAGTATAGGGCAATTGTTGCAGTCCCGAAGCGGCTGCTTCAGTACTTTGCGCAGATTGTTGCAAACGCAGGGCGGTCATGCTTTGACCGCTGACACGATAAACTTCCAGTGCTCGACTCAATCGCTGGGGATCGTTCGGATGTATTCGAGCCGCGGACTCCGGATCGATCACCGCCAATTGTTCGTGCAAGGCTTGCCAGCCAAGGCGCGCAGCCTCTTCTTCGATTTGCGCACGGACCTCGGGATCGGCGGCCGGCATATCTGCCAGACCTTCAACCAAAGCCTTGTAATAGAGCATGGTGCCGCCCACCAGCAGCGGAATTTTTCCCCGTGCGGTGATATCGGCCATGGCTTCCAGGGCGTCACGGCGGAAATCCGCAGCCGAATAGCTCTCGGCCGGGTCGAGAATATCGATCAGACGATGCGGATATTGCGCCAGCAGCTCTTTGGAAGGCTTGGCGGTGCCAATGTCCATGCCACGGTAGACCAGCGCCGAATCGACACTGATCAACTCGCAAGGCAGGACCTTGGTGAGCTCGATGGCCAGGTCGGTCTTGCCGGCGGCGGTCGGGCCCATCAGGAAAATCGCAGGTGGGAACTGGCTCATCAACGACCGCGCAAGAACAGTTTGTCCAGATCGTCCAGGCCCAGTTGGGTCCAGGTCGGTCGGCCATGGTTGCATTGACCACTGCGTTCGGTGTTTTCCATGTCACGCAGCAGACCGTTCATTTCCGGCAGGGCCAACCGCCGATTCGCACGAACCGCGCCGTGGCAGGCCATGGTCCCGAGCAATTCGTTCAGGTGCGCCTGAATGCGGTCGCTGGTGCCGAACTCCATCAGGTCAGCCAGGACGTCAGCGACCAGCCGGTTGGCTTCGGCCTGCTTGAGCAGTGCCGGAATCTGCCGTATCGCCAGGGTTTCCGGGCCCAGACGCTGCAATTCAAAGCCCAGGCGCTGGAACCAGGCGACATGCTCCTCGGCGCAATCGGCTTCACGCTGACTGACGGCCAGGGACTCCGGCACCAGCAACGGCTGGCCGCTCAGGCCTTCACTGGCCATCGCCACCTTCAGACGCTCATACATGATCCGCTCGTGGGCGGCGTGCATGTCCACCAGCACCAGGCCCTGAGCGTTTTCCGAAAGAATGTAGATGCCCTTGAGTTGTGCCAGCGCATAACCGAGCGGCGGGATGTCGTCCTGCCCGGCCGGCAGCGCGACGGCATTGGCCTCGGGCAGCGGTGCAAAAAACTCGCGATAGGCGGCCTGCGCTTCGGCGACAGGTGCACCGGACTGCGGTCGCGGCGTGTATTGATATTGATAACCCGCGCCAGCCCCCGAACCCGCCGGCGTATTGAACGACGGCTGAGCCTGAGGCTGTTCCAGCAGCGCATTGGCGGCCAGGCGCATTTCGCCCTGGGGTCCGAATTCACCAGCTTCGAGGCCGGTAGGCCGGACGATGGCCGTGGCAACCGGCGCCGCCAGTTGATCGTCGGGGCGCACATCGCCCAAGGCGCGATGCAAGGTGCCGTAGAGGAAGTCGTGAACCATGCGCCCTTCACGGAAGCGCACTTCGTGCTTGGTCGGGTGCACGTTGACATCGACGCCGGTCGGATCGACTTCGAAAAACAGCACGAAGGTCGGGTGCCGACCATTGAACAGCACGTCGCGATAGGCCTGGCGTACCGCGTGGGCCACCAGTTTGTCCCGCACGGCACGGCCATTGACGAAGAAATACTGCAAATCGGCCTGGCTGCGGTTGAAGGTCGGCAGGCCGACCCAGCCCCAAAGATGCAGGCCGTTGCGCTCGATTTCGATCGGCAGTGCCTGCTCCAGGAAACCCGGCCCGCAGATCGCCGCCACGCGCCGGGCACGGGCCGCATCATCATGGGCCTCGTGCAGGCTGAGGATGGTCTTGCCGTTATGGCGCAGATGGAACGCCACATCGAAGCGCGCCAGGGCCAAGCGCCTGATCACTTCTTGCAGGTGATCGAATTCGGTTTTTTCGGTCTTGAGAAACTTGCGCCGCGCCGGCGTGTTGAAGAACAGGTCGCGCACTTCAACCGAAGTGCCCACCGGGTGGGCCGCAGGTTGCACACGGGGCGCCATGTCACGGCCCTCGGTCTCTACCTGCCACGCCTGATCGGCGTCGCGGGTGCGGGAGGTCAAGGTCAGGCGCGCGACGGAGCTGATCGATGCCAGGGCCTCGCCGCGAAACCCCAGGCTCATGACCTGCTCGAGGTCTTCCAGGTTGCGGATCTTGCTGGTGGCGTGACGGGCCAGGGCCAACGGCAGGTCATCGGCGGAAATGCCACTGCCATCGTCGCGCACCCGCAGCAGCTTGACGCCGCCCTGCTCCACATCGACGTCGATGCGTTTGGCGCCGGAGTCGAGGCTGTTTTCCAGCAGTTCCTTGATCACCGAAGCCGGGCGCTCGACCACCTCACCCGCCGCAATCTGGTTCGCCAGCCGCGGGCTGAGCAGCTCGATGCGAGCGCTGTTGTTCACGACCTGATTCATTCTTTGGCCGCCAGTTCAGTGCCCGGAATGGTCAAGTGTTGACCAACCTTGAGTTCATCGCTCGACAGGTTGTTGGCGCTGCGCAGGGTGGCCGGCGCAACCTGATAACGAACGGCGATCATCGCCAGCGTCTCGCCAGGGTTTACCCGATGGTCACGTGGACCTTGGGCGATTTTTCCGGAATCACGCAGCCAGGCAATGTAAGTGCCTGGCGGCGGGTTCTGCTGGAAGAACTGGCGCACGCCGCTGCTGATCGAACGCGCCAGCGCCTGTTGATGGCTTGACGCAGCAAGCTTCGAGGCTTCGTTGGCGTTGGAGATGAACCCGGTTTCCACCAGGATCGACGGAATATCCGGCGACTTCAGTACCATGAACCCGGCCTGTTCAACCCGCTGCTTGTGCAGTGGCGTGACCCGACCGATGTTGCTCAAGACTTTCTGGCCAACGTTCAGGCTGGAGGTCAGGGATGCCGTCATCGACAAGTCGAGCAGCACGCCGGCGAGCATGCGGTCTTTGTCATCGAGGCTGACGTTGCCGGCACCACCGATCAGGTCGGAGCGGTTTTCGCTGTCGGCCAGCCAACGGGCGGTCTCGGAGGTCGCGCCGCGATCGGACAGGGCAAATACCGAGGCACCGAAAGCGGCGGCAGAAGGCGCGGCGTCGGCGTGGATCGAGACGAACAGGTCGGCGCCTTTCTTGCGGGCGATTTCGGTACGGCCGCGCAACGGAATGAAGTAGTCGCCGGTACGGGTCAGTTCGGCACGGAAACCTTTCATGCCGTTGACCTGGCGTTGGGTTTCGCGGGCAATCTGCAGCACCACGTCTTTCTCGCGCTGGCCTCGGGAGCCGGAAGCCCCCGGATCTTCGCCACCGTGACCGGCGTCGATCACCACAATGATGTCGCGTTTGCCGGCCGGGGCTGGCGGCAATTTGATTGCAGGCTCCGCAGGCGTGACCGGCACGGCAGGCACCGTGGCGACCGACGGTGTCGGCGCAGGCGGTGGCGCGGCGTCGGCGGCGTTATCGAACAGGTCGACCACCAATCGGTTACCGTACTGAGCGTTCGGCGCCAGGGAGAAGCTTTTCGGCGTCACGGCCTTTTTCAGGTCGATGACCACCCGCAGGTCCGTCGGCGTGCGCTGGGCCGAGCGCATGGCGGTAATCGGGGTGTTCGAGGTGTTGACGTTGAGCGGCGCACCGAGGGTAGCGCCATTGATGTCGATGACCAGGCGGTCCGGAGCCGTCAGGGTAAAGACGCTGTGTTGCACCGGGCCGGTCAGGTCAAACACCAGTCGCGTGTTGTCCGGTGCCCGCCACAGACGAACACTGTTGACCTTCGAATCGGCCACAGCGTCGACGGTCACCGCCAAGAACAACACCCCTACGGCAGCCACCAACGCGCGAAAGCGCATACCTAACCCCATCATCTATTTGGATTCCAATGCCAAAGCGGCACACCAGGCCTCGCCACGCGAGCCCTGGGATAAAATTTTCAGCGAACGCCCGCTGTCTTGCGGGCTAATGGTAATGGTCAGGTCAGGCTTTGGCAAAAAGCCTGCACCTTTATCGGGCCATTCGATCAGACACAGGGCATCGTCTTCGAAGTAGTCGCGGATACCGAGGAACTCTAGCTCTTCCGGATCGACCAGACGGTACAAATCAAAATGGAAGGCGCGAATGTCGCCGATCTCGTAGGGTTCGACCAGGGTGAAGGTCGGGCTTTTGACTGCCCCGACATGTCCCAGACCGCGAATAATGCCTCGGGACAACGTGGTTTTGCCCATCCCCAGGTTGCCCTCAAGGAAGATCAGGCCATGGCCTTGGGTGATTCGGGCAATGCGTGCGCCAAAGTCGCTCATGGCCTGTTCATCGGCCAGGTACAGGGTTACTTCAGACACGGTGCTTGCTCCTCCAACAACTGACGAATGGCTGGGATCAGATCACTGGCCGCCAGCCCACGGCCCAATTTTCCTTGTTGCTCGCCGGCATTGGCGTGCAGCCAGACCGCCAGGCAGGCCGCGTCGAACGGCTCCATGCCCTGGGCCAGCAATGCGCCGAGCAAACCGGCCAGCACGTCGCCCAAACCGGCGGTGGCCATGGCCGGGTGCCCCTGATGACACAGCGCCAGACGTCCATCGGGATGGGCGATCAGGCTGCTGGCACCTTTCAGGACGACGACAGCTGTATATTTTTTACTCAATGCATGGGCTGCGGCGGGACGGTCAGACTGAACGTCGGCAGTGCTCACCCCAAGCAAACGTGCCGCCTCCCCCGGATGCGGGGTAATCACACAACCCCTGGGCAGATCGACCTGTCCACCCGCCAACAGATTCAAGGCATCGGCATCCCAGACTTGCGGCAAAGGCGCATTGGCCGCAGCCGACAGCAGGCTGCGCCCCCACCCTGCCTGACCCAGGCCCGGCCCGACCACCAGCACCGATACCTTCTCAAGCAACCCCATCAGTTGATTGGCCGACGACGTGCCCAGCACCATGGCTTCCGGAATTCGAGAAAGCGCTGGCGAAACGTGTTCCGGACGGGTGGACAGCGAAACCATGCCCGCACCGCTGCGCAGAGCACTTTGTGCACTCAGCAAAATTGCCCCACCGTAACCGCGATCACCGCCAATGAGCAGCACATGGCCGAACTTGCCTTTGTGGGATGCCGGTGCCCGGGACACCAGACGCGGCAGGTTAGCGATACACAAACGCCGAGCCGTGAACGCAGTACCGTCCAGCAACTGCGGATCTGCCTGCAGATCGTTGAACACCAACTCACCCGTCACATCCGCGGCATCACCGGTGAACAACCCCACCTTCAAGCCAATGAACGTGACCGTCAGGTCGGCATGCACTGCATGACCAAGGATACGGCCCGTATCCGCGCACAACCCTGACGGAATATCCACCGCCGCTACCGGCAGTCCGCTGGCATTGATCGCGGCGATGGCGCTGACATAGGGATTACGCACGTCACCGCTCAGACCGGTGCCAAGCAAAGCATCCAGCACAATGCCGCGCAATCCGGATTGTGCCGTCCAGGGCTCGATGAGCACATGTTCAGACACCGCCTCGGCATGGGCCGACGCCGCATCACCCTGCAAGCGCTGCGGATCGCCCACCGCCAGCACCCGCACCGACCAACCGGCACGCTGGGCCAGTACGGCCACCAGGTACCCGTCGCCTGCGTTGTTGCCATGTCCGGCCAGCACGCTCAGCTCGTTTGCTGTCGGCCACTGCCGCACCAGCGCCCGCCACGTCGCCCGCGCCGCGCGCTGCATCAATTCGAAGCCCGCCGTGCCGGCGGCGATCAGGCTCGCGTCGAGTGCTCGCACCTGGGCGGCGCTATACAGCACGTCGGGTAATTCATCTTTAGTGTGCGGCATGCGTCTTCGGGCTCCGATGTCTGGCAGAATTATACGCATCTCAGCCCCGGTTTCTCTCGTCTCATGCCCGCTATTACCACAGATCTGCCCGCCCTCGCCCAATCCATCAAGGACTGGGGCCGCGAGCTGGGCTTTCAGCAAGTCGGCATCAGCGGTCTCGACCTGGCCGAGCATGAGCAGCACTTGGAGCGCTGGCTCGAAGCCGGCTACCACGGCGAAATGGATTACATGGGCGCCCACGGCAGCAAACGCTCGCACCCCGAAGAGCTAGTGCCGGGCACTTTGCGCGTGGTGTCCCTGCGCATGGATTACTTGTCCGGCGACACGCAGATGGCAAAAATGCTCGCCCAACCGGAAAAAGCCTACGTCTCGCGTTATGCCCTGGGTCGCGATTACCACAAGCTGATCCGCAAACGCGTGCAACAACTGGCGGAAAAAATTCAGGCGCAGATCGGCCCGTTTGGCTACCGCGCCTTCGTCGACAGTGCCCCGGTGCTGGAAAAAGCCATCGCCGAACAGGCGGGGCTTGGATGGATCGGCAAAAATACCCTGGTCTTGAACCGCAAGGCCGGCAGTTACTTTTTTCTCGCCGAACTGTTCGTCGACCTGCCGCTGCCGGTCGACCCGCCCCATGCCACCGAACACTGCGGGCGGTGCAGTGCCTGCCTCGACATCTGCCCGACCAACGCCTTCGTCGGCCCCTATGTGCTGGATGCCCGACGCTGCATTTCCTACCTGACCATCGAACTCAAAGGCGCGATCCCTGAAGACCTGCGGCCACTGATTGGCAACCGGGTGTTCGGTTGCGATGACTGCCAGATTGTCTGCCCATGGAACCGCTTCGCCCGCCCTTCCGGTGAAAGCGACTTCAAGCCGCGGCACAATCTGGACAACGCCGGGCTGGCGGAACTGTTCATGTGGGATGAAGAGAAATTCCTGAGCAGCACCGAAGGCTCGCCGCTGCGCCGGACGGGCTATGAAAACTGGTTGCGCAACCTGGCGGTAGGCCTGGGCAATGCGCCTTCAACGATTCCGGTGCTGGAAGCGCTGAAGGCGCGACGGGAACATCCTTCGGAACTGGTACGTGAACATGTCGCGTGGGCGTTGCGGCAACACGCCGAACGTCAGGCTTCGTCGTTATAGACGAACTTGGGCATTTCCCAATGAAAACGGATCGCCAGCAAGCGCAGCAGAAAACCGCCGAACAAGGTGATCAGAATCGATTGTTCATCGGGTAATTGCAGATAGATGCAGAGCATGTAGCACCACGCCGCGGCGAACGAAACGCTGGCATAAAGCTCACGCCGGAAGATCAGCGGAATATCGTTGCAGAAAATGTCCCGCAGGATGCCGCCGAAGACGCCGGTGATCACGCCGCTAACGGAGGCGACCAACATGCCATGGCCCATTTCCAGGGCGGTAATGCAGCCGATCAGGGTGAACGCCACCAGGCCCATGGCGTCGAGCACCAGGAACAGTGAGCGCAAATGCCGCATCCAGCGAGCCGTGAACACTGTGATCATCGCGGCTGCCGTGGTCAGCACCAGATATTCCGGGTGTTTGACCCAGGTCAACGGGTAGTGCCCGAGCAGCACATCGCGCACCGACCCGCCACCCAGCGCCGTGACGCAAGCGATCAGCACCACACCAAACCAGTCCATACCCCGCCGGCCGGCAGAGAGGGCGCCAGTCATGGCTTCGGTGGTGATGGCGATCAGGTAGAGCATCAGCAGCATAGTGGCGGTCCTTGCAGAAAGGCGCGCAGTCTACTCAGTTCACCCTGGCACCAAAAGAGGGCGCCTGAGATTCGCTCCAACCATCCAAGGTGACTGAACTGACGCCATCGCGAGCAAGCTCGCTCCCACAGGTGCAACGTTGCACCTGTGGGAGCGAGCTTGCTCGCGATGGGGCCGGAACGGACGACCGTGAATCAGAATTTGATGAAATGCTTGCGGTAGTGCTGCAGCTCAGCGATCGATTCGCGGATGTCGTCCAGAGCCAGGTGCGTGCTGCCCTTCTTGAAGCTGTCACGCACATCCGGTGCCCAGCGCGCAGCCAGCTCTTTGAGGGTCGACACGTCGAGGTTGCGGTAGTGGAAGAAGCTTTCCAGGGATTTCATGTGGGTATAAAGGAAGCGACGGTCCTGGCAGATGCTGTTGCCGCAGATCGGCGACTTGCCCTTCGGCACCCACTTCTCCAGGAAGGCGATGGTTTCGGCTTCGGCTTCGGCCATGCTGATGCAGCTGTCGCGAACCCGCTGGGTCAGCCCGGAACCGCCATGCTGACGGGTATTCCACTCGTCCATGCCGGCAAGGATTTCGTCGCTGTGGTGAATGGCGATCACCGGGCCTTCGGCCAGGGTGTTCAGGTCACTGTCGGTGACGATGGTGGCCATTTCGATGATGACGTCGGTGTCCGGGTTCAGACCGGTCATTTCCAGGTCGATCCAGATCAGGTTCTGTGGGTTTTGCATGTGTCGGCTCCTAGGCAATGCTGCGCAGTTTAGCCTAGGCCGGTGGCCGGGCGTGCTAAACTCGCGGCCGTTTTACCTAATCGCTGCATTCTTGATACGGAACACCCATGGCCAAACGCCAACTCAATCGTCGTCAAAACTGGCGCATCGAAAAGATTCAGGGCGAACGCGCTGCCCGCGCCGCCAAACGCGAGTCCTCGGCCGTCGAGGCACTTGAGGGCGGCGATCTGGGCCCGGAACAGCACGGCCTGGTGATCGCGCACTTCGGTGTACAGGTCGAGGTCGAGGCCCGCGACGGCGAACTGGCCGGCCAGGTATTCCGTTGCCACCTGCGCGCCAACCTGCCGGCGCTGGTGACCGGCGATCAGGTGGTCTGGCGTGCCGGCAACCAGGGTATCGGCGTGATCGTGGCGCAACTGCCGCGCAACACCGAGCTGTGTCGCCCGGACAGCCGTGGTCAGCTCAAGCCGGTTGCGGCCAACGTCGACATGATCGTCATCGTGTTTGCACCGCTGCCCGAGCCCCATGCCAACCTGATCGACCGCTACCTGGTGGCGGCCGAGCATGCAGGCATCAAGCCACTGTTGCTGCTGAACAAATTCGACCTGATCGACGAAAACAACGCTCCTGCACTGAATGCCTTGCTCGCCGTATACCGCACCCTGGGCTATCCGGTGCTGGAAGTGTCGGCGCACCACGGCAACGGCATGGAGCAATTGCAGACACAGCTGGACGGACGCATCAGCGTATTCGTCGGCCAGTCCGGCGTCGGCAAGTCGTCGCTGGTCAACAGCCTGCTGCCGGATGTCGAAACCCGCGTCGGCCCGTTGTCCGAACTGTCCGGCCAGGGCACCCACACCACCACTACCGCGCGGTTGTTCCACTTCCCCGGTGGCGGTGAGTTGATCGACTCCCCGGGTATCCGCGAATTCGGCCTGGGCCACGTCAGCCGTGCCGACGTCGAAGCCGGCTTCATCGAGTTCAACGACCTGCTTGGCACCTGCCGTTTCCGTGATTGCAAGCATGACCGCGAACCCGGTTGCGCCCTGCTCAAGGCCCTTGAAGACGGCCGCGTGCAGCAACAGCGGATGAACAGCTACCGCTCGATCATCGCCAGTCTGCCGGAAAACGGCTACTAAACAGACGTGTCGACCACCCTGCCTTCAGCGGGGTGGCCGGCGGCTGGATCTTCCCCCCGCTTAAACATCAGACCTTTCTGTAAGACCTGTGCACGCTCGCTTGTAGGGCATTTCTCTTTCCGCGCCGCCCCCTTGTAGCCGCCCTGTATTCGCCTAAGTTCTAGCCCTCTTCGCACTCCAGCGACTCCGAGGGACACCTATGCAAACCTACCACCTGTTCATCAGCCACTCGTGGAACTACCCCGACGCCCACGACAATCTCGTGCGCCTGCTCAACGCCAAGCCTGGTTTCACGTACAAGAATTTTTCGGTTCCACCGGACAACCCGATTGTCGGCGCGAAAACCGACAAACAACTTGAGGAGGCCATCGAAAACAAGATTCGCCCGTGTTCGGCGGTGTTGATCATGGCCGGGATGTACTCCACCTACAGCAAGTGGATCAACAAGGAAATCGAAATCGCCAAGCGCATGGGCAAGGTGATCATTGCGATCAAGCCGTTCGGTGCCGAGCGCATTTCCACGGTGGTACGTGACGCGGCACATGCCGAATGTGCGTGGAACACCAACAGCATCATCAGCGCGATTCGCGAGCATACGGCGGTGTAACCATGCGCAAGGGACTGTTTATCGGCATCAACGACTACACCCATGTGTCGCGCCTGAGCGGTTGCAGCAATGACGCCATGGCCATGGCCTCCGTGCTGAAAACCGACGCCAATGGCGATCCTAACTTCAAGAACATCGTGCTGACTTCCGCCGAGGACTTCCTGAGCAGGGAAAAACTCGAAGACCAGATTCGCGAGCTGTTTTCCGGTGACTGCAACGTCGCGCTACTGTACTTCGCCGGTCACGGCAGCTTCGACACCGACACCGACGAAGGCATGTTGATCCCGCAGGATTACAAGAGCGCCAAGGACGGGATTCGCCTCAGCGACATCCTCAACTGGGCGAGCAAGGCCACCAAGATCAAAAACAAAGTGATCATTCTCGATTGTTGCCAGAGCGGCTCGGCCGGCGAACTGCGCGCCTTGCGCAGCGAAGGCAGTGTGGTCGGCGAAGGCATGACCATTCTGACCGCCTGTAAAAAGGAAGAGCCGGCGATGGAGGGCATGCAGCACGGCGTGTTCACCGGATTGCTGCTCCAGGCCCTGCACGGCGGAGCCGCGAACATCCTGGGCAAGATCACCCCCGGCAGCCTCTATTCGTTTGTCGACAATACCCTTGATGCCTGGGAACAGCGTCCGGTGTTCAAGACCAATGTCTCGCAGTTCATTTCCCTGCGCGAAGTGTCACCGCTGATCCCCAAGGAAATCCTGCGCAAACTCCCCGAATGGTTTGCCGAAGCAGAGTCGGTGTACCCCCTCGCCCCCAGCTTTGAGCCCACCGAGCCCGAGTTCAACCCGGAACAGGGCGAGGTCTTCGCCCAGTTGCAAAAGTGCAACCGCCACAGCCTGGTCGAACCGGTGGACGCCGAACACATGTATTACGCCGCCATCCACTCCACCGGCTGCCGCCTCACCGCCCTCGGCGCCTATTACCGCGAACTCGCGATCAAGGGACATTTCTGATGCCAGTGTTTATCAGCTACCGCCACATGGACCGCGCCCACGCGATCAACATCAACACGCGCCTGATGCAGGCCAACATCAAGACCTACCTCGACGTACTGGATGCCGAATCCCAGACCACCGACGACATCACCGGGGTGATCACCCGCAACATCAGCGAATGCACACACCTGCTGGCGGTGGTGTCGGAGAAAACCGCACTGTCCTGGTGGGTGCCGTTCGAAATCGGCGAAGCGACCATCACCAACCGGCGCATCTGCTCGTTCAAGACCGGCCCGACAGAGCTGCCGCTGTACCTCGAAAAATGGCCGAAGCTGACCAGCGACCGGGACATCGAGTTCTTCATCGATGCCTATCGCAACGAGTCGATGCTCAAGCGCTCGATGTCACTGGATTCTGTGACCGGTAGCGAGTCGGTGCGTAGCGTTAACAGGACTAACGCTGATCGATTCCACACGGATCTCAAGTCCAGGATTATTCGTGGCTTCTGAGTTGCCCACCTAAAAAACCATATCGCCAGATATGGTTTTTTGGCACTGAAAAACGAGCCTTCACCTTTTAGTTACTTGAGTCATGAAACTGCCGCAAAATCGAAGCCTTTTATTCAATAAAAGAAAATCACTTAGAGCCAATGAGCAAACTAAAGCTATTGCTTATTATCCTTAGCTCTAAAAACCTGTCAGATATGACAGTAGATCAAAGCAAAAAAAACACTGACCATATTGCCTGAGGCTGAGCACTTGAAAAGTTCGGATGGAGCGATAACCCCGACAATTCACCGCGCTTTCTTCTCTGAGGTTTTACGAGCAGAGGTTGACTGATCACAGCCAGCCTGGCTGACACCTTCAACACCGAGAACCTATATATGAATATTAAAAAACCAGCTCAGAAGCACGATAAACAACCAATGAACGGGAAGGTAGCTGCAGTGATGCGCCTGGTAAACGCAGAACGCACATTCGACTCATTTATTTTGTATGGCGATAGCAACTCGGAGCATCGTTACATTAACGCGTCATCCCAAAATAGCGACTACATTTTGTTCAAAATCCCGGCAAGCTGGGGACTGGGCCCTCATGATTTAAAATCGCACCCTGGGGTTATTATATTTGAGCCCTCTGCGGGGTTTCCGAACGATTGGCCGTGGAGTGCACAACGAGGGGAAATATTTATTACTGACATTAGCGATAAAAACTTTGAAGGCCGGTTTGTTTGTTATGAAAGCGCTGACGATAGTGAGGACAAACCTGGATTAATAGGTGGAAACTTTAAGATAGATTTCACTTCAGCCAATAAATAACTTATATTTTTATAGAGTCCGCATTCACACACAGTGCACCCTGCTGAAAAAATGCCCGTATCGCTAGATGCGGGCATTTGTCTTCCGCGCGAGATCTATGGCAGGGAAATCACTGCTTCACGGCCGGAGCACCGGGGCCACCCGTTTTCGGCGCTGGATCATCGAACAGGTTCAACCGTTCACGAAGCTCGTGCGCCGGCAGCGGTTCCTTGTCCGCCGGCAACGCGTTCGGGTCGACCGGTGCAGCCGGTGCGGCTCCCGGCGCAGCCGAACCTTGCGGTGCATCAGGAGCAGGTTCAGCACCTTGCGAACCTTCGATGGCACGCTGGGCTTTCTTGGTCAGCACCACGATGTCGATACGGCGGTTCACCGGGTTGAACGGATGCTCGCGATCGAACAGGGCCGACGAGGCATAACCGACCACGCGCGCCACCTGCGCATCCGGATAGCTGCCCGCCACCAGCGCACGTCGTGCGGCGTTGGCACGGTTGGCAGACAATTCCCAGTTACCGAAATCACCGGTGCCGGTGTATGGCTTGGCATCGGTGTGGCCGCTGATACTGATCTTGTTCGGCACCGCCTTGATGGTGTCGGCCATGGCCAGCAGGATGTCTTCGAAATACGGCTTCAAGCGAGCAGAACCTGAATCGAACATCGGGCGGTTTTCCGCGTCCATGATCTGGATTCGCAGGCCGTCCGGCGTGATTTCGAACAGGATCTGATCCTTGAACTTCTGCATCTGCGGGTTTTCTTCGACCTTGTTCTGCAGTTCTTGCAGCAACAGCTCGAGGCGCTCTTTTTCGACCTGCTCGGCCATGCCTTCGACCTGATCGGTATCGATGGTGACCTTGTCCGGCTGCGGCTGGGACTTCACCTCGGGGTTGAGAGTGTTTTCCGGTGCCAGGGTCGGCGTGCCGCCCAGATCGATGATGTAGGGCGTGCCACTTTCGGAAAAGCCGATCGGATCCTTGAAGTAACCGGCGATGGCAATTTTCTGTTCCGGCGTGGCGGTGGACAGCAGCCACAACACCAGGAAGAACGCCATCATCGCCGTGGCGAAGTCGGCGAAGGCGATTTTCCACGCGCCCCCGTGATGCCCGCCGGCGATGCGCTTGACGCGCTTGATGATTATCGGCTGGTTATTTTCCATGGCTTAACGACCGCGAACCGCTTGTTCCAGCTCGGCGAAGCTTGGACGGTGCGCCGGGTACAGGACCTTGCGCCCGAACTCCACGGCCAGCGATGGCGGCATGCCGGAAGCCGAAGCCACCAGTGAGGCCTTGATGGCTTCGTAGACGTTCAGCTCTTCCTTGGCATCATGGGCCAGGGAATGGGCCAGCGGGCCGAAGAAGCCGTAGGCGGCGAGAATACCGAAGAAGGTACCCACCAGTGCCGCACCTACGTGCAGGCCGATGGACTTCTGGTCGCCTTCACCCAGCGAAGCCATGGTCACCACGATACCCAGTACCGCCGCGACGATACCGAAACCGGGCATGGCGTCGGCGATGCCGTTGACCGCGTGGGATGGGTGTTCGAGGTCTTCCTTGAGGCTGAACAGCTCCATGTCGAACAGGCCTTCCAGCTCGTGGGGAGCCATGTTGCCGGAAGACATGATGCGCAGGTAATCGCAGATGAACGCGGTCATGCGCTCGTCCTTGAGTACCGTCGGGTACTTCGCGAAGATCGGACTCGCAGCGGCATCTTCGATGTCGCCTTCGATGGCCATCATGCCTTCGCGGCGGCTCTTGTTGAGGATCTCGTAGATCAGGCCCAGTACTTCAAGATAGAAGCCGTGGTTGAAGCGCGAACTGAACATGCTCAGGGACTTCTTGAGCACGTGCATCGTCATGTAGCCGGGGTTGGCCTGCAAGAAGGCGCCGAGGGCAGCACCGCCAATGATCATGACCTCGAAAGGTTGTATCAGGGCGGCAATCTTGCCGTGGGAAAGCACGTATCCGCCGAGCACGCTCGCGAATACGACGATGATGCCGATAATTTTAGCCATAGGTTAGGAGAGCACTTACTGAGTCGGGTTCAAGGTCATATTCGGAAGTTAAAAAATCTCTTCTTCTACTTATCGGCAAAACTGCGCCAGACTATAGCCCGTTCAGGCGAAAAGCTAATTTGACCCCATCCGGGCACAGGTAATGTTGACGATGATCGCCTCCCACCATGGTTAACGAAACGAACGTTCCAACGCCAAAACCAACGACCCTCGAAGGCTGGGTCAAGCTGCTCGATGGCGTACGTCTTCCCGTCCCGCAAGCCAGCCATGACCGTGTCTGCAAGGCCATCCGCGATAATCGCAGCTCGCTGCGCGACATCGCCGACCTCATGCAAGGCAGCCCGGCCCTGGCCTTGAGCGTGATTCGCGAAGCCAACCGGCATAACCATGGCAGCATGACCGAGCCTGCGGAAAACCTTGAAATTGCAATCAACCGCCTCGGTTTGAAGCGCACCGAAGAGCTGCTCGCGCGGCTACCCGCCGAACCCGAGCTCGAGATTCCCAAAGCCCTGCGTCAGTTGCAGATGATCAGCCAGCACGCCACGCAACAGGCCAACGGTTTTTTTGCCAGCCGCCTGGCGCGCCTGTGGCAGGACATCCACTGGGGCAGCCTGCTGTTTCTTTCGCCCCTGTGGCCGCTGGCACTGACCCATCCGAAACTGCTCGAAGACTGGGAGCTGCGGGTCATCCATAAAGGCGAGTCGGCACGCAAAGTCGAGCAGCAACTGTTTGGCGTACGCCTGCTGGATATCGGCCAGGCGCTGGTGGAGGTCTGGCGCTTGCCGATCTGGGTGCAGCAAGGCTATCGATTGCTGCTCACCGAGCAGCGGGAACTGGTGAAAGTCCTGCGCATCGCCCGTGACAGCGACCATCCACTGCGCCAGCAGAATCGCCTCGATGACGATCCGACCCTGCGCCGCTGGCTCAATCAACCGGCCAATACGGTGCTGCTGGCCAATGGACTGGCGCTGTCGGCGCAACACGCCTGGGACAGCCCCCACAGCGAGCGCTGGCAGTACCTGACCAGCCTTTACCTGCAAATGCCGATGGACGAACTGCAGCAGCAATTGCACCAGCAAGCCGCCAACAGCGCACGCCAACACGCCATGCCCGACCTCTGGCACCCCGCCGAGTCGCTGATCTGGCCGTGGGGCATGAACCGTGTCCATGCAGGCTTGCTGCCGGCAGCGGCACCTACCGCCGAAGACCTGGCGAAGTGGCGCAAGCAATGCGCCGAGTTGCTGGTCGAGCCGAGCCGTTTCACCAACGCCATGCACCTGACCATCGCCGCCCGTGACGCCCTCGTGGCCTGCGGCATGCGCCGGGTGATGATCCTGATGGCCGATCGCACCCACACCAACCTGCGCGTGCACCAGACAGCCGGCCTGTCGAAGGAAGCGGCCGGGTTGAATTTCGTGGTCAGCCAGAGCAACGTGTTGCAACGCCTGCTCGCGCAGCAGGCCCAGGTGCGCCTGACGCCTGCCAACAACGCGCAATTCTCGGCCCTGTTGCCCAATAGCCTGCGCTCGCAGTTCAGCGGTGAACACTTGCTGCTGCGTTCGCTGATCAACAATGGCCGGGTGATCATGATCGTCGTGGCGGATCAAGGCGGCGGGCCGTTTTCGGAAATTTCCGTACAGGCCTTCGGCAAAACCGCACAGTGCATCGAGAAAGCCCTGCACAGCTTTAGCCACCGTGGCCAATAAGCTGCGTTACAATCCTCCCTTTTGTGCTCTGGAGACCTCACATGTCTGACTTCTCTGGCTTGCCGCTGGTGATCGAGCCGAGCGACTTGCTCCCTCGCCTCGACGCCCGCGAACTGATTCTGGTGGACTTGACCAGTGCCGCCCGCTACACCGAAGGGCACATTCCCGGCGCGCGCTTTGTCGATCCAAAGCGTACGCAGCTCGGCCAGGCCCCCGCCCCGGGGCTGATGCCCCCGCAGGCAGCACTCGAAACGCTGTTTGGTGAGCTGGGGCACAACCCCGATGCGGTCTATGTGGTGTATGACGACGAAGGCGGCGGTTGGGCCGGACGCTTCATCTGGCTGCTGGATGTCATCGGCCACAGCAAGTACCACTATATTGACGGTGGCCTGACAGCCTGGCTGGCAGCAGGCTTGCCCATGTCGATCCAGATCCCGCCGCACGTGGGCGGTCCGGTTGCATTGACCCTGCACGATGAACCCACCGCCACCCGCGAGTACCTGCAAAGCCGTCTCGGCGCCGCCGACCTGGCAATCTGGGATGCGCGCGGGCCGCTGGAGTACTCCGGCGAGAAAGTCCTGGCAGCCAAGGGCGGACACATTCCCGGCGCGATCAATTTCGAATGGACCGCTGGCATGGATCGGGCACGCCAGCTGCGCATCCGCACCGACATGCCGCAGATCCTCGAACAACTCGGGATCAGCAAAGACAAAGAAGTGATTACCCACTGCCAGACACATCATCGTTCTGGTTTCACCTATCTGGTGGCCAAGGCTCTCGGTTATCCGCGGGTCAAAGGCTACGCCGGCTCCTGGGGCGAATGGGGCAATCATCCCGATACCCCGGTAGAAATTTAAGATTTTTAAGGACCGTTAATGAACAAGCGTCTGTTTCTCCTCGGCCAGTACCTGCTGCCCCACAACTTGCTCTCCCGTCTGGCCGGCTGCATCGCCGAATGCCGCGTGCGCTGGTTCAAGAATGCCTTCACCGCCTGGTTCGCCAAGCGTTATCAGGTGGACATGTCCCAGGCGCTGGTCGAAGACCTGACCGCCTACGAGCACTTCAACGCGTTCTTCACCCGCGCACTGAAAGACGGCGCCCGTCCGCTGGACGAAACCCCGGGCGCGATCCTCAGCCCCGCCGACGGCGCGATCAGCCAGCTCGGCCCGATCGAGCACGGCCGCGTGTTCCAGGCCAAGGGCCACAGCTTCAGCGTGCTGGAACTGTTGGGTGGCGATGCGGCAAACGCTGCGCCGTTCATGGGTGGCGACTTCGCGACCATCTACCTGTCGCCGAAGGACTACCACCGCGTGCACATGCCCCTGGCCGGCACCCTGCGCGAGATGGTCTACATCCCGGGTCGCCTGTTCTCGGTCAACCAGACCACTGCTGAAAACGTTCCGGAATTGTTTGCCCGCAACGAGCGCGTGGCGTGCATTTTCGACACCGAACGCGGGCCGATGGCCGTGGTGCTGGTGGGTGCGATGATCGTGGCGTCGATTGAAACCGTGTGGGCCGGTCTGGTGACACCGCCGAAGCGCGAGCTGAAAACCTTCCGTTACGACGAAGCCGCACGCGCGCCGATCCACCTGGAAAAAGGTGCGGAACTGGGTCGCTTCAAACTGGGTTCGACCGCCGTCGTGCTGTTCGGGCCGGATCAGGTGAAGTGGGCTGAAGAAATGACCGCCGGTACAGCCGTGCAGATGGGTCAGGGCATGGGCTCACCAAAAGCCTAAAGACCGAGCTGCATACCTGTGGGAGCGGGCTTGCTCGCGAAAGCGGACTTACAGTCAACATAGATGTTGAATGTGATGACGCCTTCGCGAGCAAGCCCGCTCCCACATTGATTTGCGGCGCTTAGAGCTGCCCGTCGCGATCGCGGAAACCCAGCAGGTAGAGCACACCATCCAGCCCCAAGGTGGAAATCGCCTGCTTGGCCGACTGCTTGACCAGCGGCTTGGCCCGGAACGCCACGCCCAACCCGGCAATTGCCAGCATCGGCAAGTCATTCGCACCATCGCCGACCGCAATGGTCTGCTCCAGGCGCAAGCCTTCCTTGTGTGCCAGTTCCTTCAGCAAATCCGCCTTGCGCTGTGCATCGACAATCGGCTCGACCGCCACGCCGGTGACTTTGCCGTCGACCACTTCAAGTTCGTTGGCGAACACGTAGTCGATACCCAGCTTGGCCTGCAATTGCTTGGCGAAGTAGGTGAAGCCGCCCGACAGGATCGCGGTCTTGTAGCCCAGGCGCTTGAGCTCGGCGAACAGGGTTTCTGCGCCTTCGGTCAGGCGCAGCGAGGCACCGATGGAGTCCAGCACATTGACGTCCAGACCTTTGAGCAAGGCCAGGCGCTCCTTGAAGCTGGCGCGAAAATCCAGCTCACCGGCCATTGCCCGCTCGGTGATTTCCGACACTTTGTCGCCGACGCCGGCCGCCTTGGCCAGCTCATCGATCACTTCGGCTTCGATCAGCGTTGAATCCATGTCGAACACCGCCAGGCGACGGTTGCGACGGAACAGCGAATCTTCCTGGAAGGCGATGTCGACGTTCAGTTCCTGGGCGACGCTGAGGAATTCGGCACGCAGCGCCTGCGGATCAGCCGCCTCGCCACGCACGGAAAACTCGATGCAGCCCTTGCCCTTGTCGGCCGGGGTGTCCAGCGGCATGCGCCCGGACAGGCGATCGATGTGGTCGATGTTCAGGCCATATTTGGCGGTAATCGAGCTCACGGCCTGCAACTGCCCGGCTGTCACCTTGCGGGTCAACAGGGTCACAATGTGGCGCTTTTTGCCCTGATTGCCGACCCACTGCTGGTAATCCTGTTCGGACACCGGCGTGAAACGCACCTGTTGATCGAGTTCATAGCCCTTGAACAAGATGTCCTTGAGCACGGACTTGCCTTGCTCGGTGTCGGGAATTTCAACCAGGATGCCGAACGACAAGGTGTCGTGGATCACCGCCTGACCGATGTCGAGAATGTTCACACCACCCTGGGCCAGAACGCCGGTAATGGCCGCAGTCAGACCCGGACGGTCGACTCCCGTGATGTTTATCAGGACGATTTCGCGCAAGGCGCACCCCCGCAAGTGGAAAAAAACCGCATTCTACCCACTTTCAGTGACCATCGGGCACCGTGAGCGCTTTGACGGTCTAGGGCCTGTCGCTATACTGCGCGTCAACTTCACGGACAAAAGAGCCGAGCTCAAGTGAACCGGCCCACGCCAGTAAAAACCGACAACTTCTTCCTGCTGATCTTCCGGGCACTGCGCCACCGCCGTGTACCGATTGCATTGCGCATCGCCAGCCATAACGTGATCCTGGTCGCCCTGGCTCTGGTCATCTATGCCGGTGTGATGGGCCTGCAGTTCAAGCAGGCCATGCACGAGCAGGCGGATGCGCTGGGCGAAAGCCTGACCACGCAGACGGCCACCTCGGCCACCGAGCTGCTGGTGTCCAACGACATCCTCAGCCTCAACGTGCTGCTCAACAACCTGACCAAGAACAAGCTGGTGGCCCACGCCGCCATCTACAGCCCGGACAACCGCATCCTTGCCGAATCCGGCCAGCGTCCCAAGCATGGCCTGCTGGGCGAAGCCGAGGGCATGTACCAAAGCAAGATCACCTTCCAGGACGTGACTGCCGGGCAATTGCGCATCAGCCTGGACATGGACCAGTTCCAGCAGCCGATGACCATCAGCCTGCAAAGCATGGGCATTCTGAGTGCAATCCTGCTGGCCCTGTCCCTGGCCCTGAGCCTGCGCATGGGGCGTTATCTCTCCACGCCGCTGCTGCAATTGCGGGTGTGGCTGCGCAATATCGATGAATTCACCCCGGCCACCGACCGCCAGGACGAAATCGGCGACCTGGCGCGCCAGCTGCACGCCAACTTCGCCCCGGAACCGGCCCCTGTGCCAGAACCGGAACCGGAGTTCGACGACATGGATGACGAGGCCGACCCGGCCTTCGAAGTCCGTAACCTGCGCGATCCGAGTTTCGACGAGAGCCGCCCGGTAGCGGCGCTCAAACCAGCGCCACGACAGATCGTCAGCACCGTTGAAGACGACGATGACGAAGACCCGTTCGCCGATCTGCGCGACGAGTCGCTGGACAGCACCCCACAACCGGTGATTCGCAAAGCCACGCCGAGCGTACCGCAACACAGCGCGGTGCTGGCGGTGCAACTGGGCTCCCAGGAGCAACTGCGACGCCTGCCGCGGGCGCGTCTTGAAGAACTGCTCGAGCGCTATCGCGATTGCCTCGACCAGGCAGCTTCCCTGTATCAGGGCGAAGTAGAGACCTTGAACGATGGCAGCACGCTGATGCTGTTCCACACCGAAGACAGCGGCGACGATTACCTGACCAACGCCATTTGCTGTGGCGAACTGCTGCGGGCCTTGGGCCACCAGTTGCAGATCGAAGTCGCGGACAGTGGCATCACCCTGCAATTGCAGCTGGGGCTGACCCTGGGCGACGAACTGTTCGGCCTGAGCCAGATCGACTTGCTGCTGACCGACCCTGCCCAGGACGCCCTGGCCCTGTCGCAACACAGCCGCAACCTGCTGCTGGTGGAGCGCAAGATCAGTGACGACGTGTTGATTCGCCAGCGCGCGCGGATCCGCCCGATCGCCAGCCCTGAAGGTGCGTGCTGCGTGGAACGGTTGATGGAGCCGTATCCGTCGATGCTTGAGCGGCAATTGGCGCGGATGCATGAGCGTCGCGCTTAAGCCTTAACCTCGATATGAAGAAGCCCGCAGATGAGTGATCGTCTGCGGGCTTTTTTGTCGCCTGTTCTGGCCTCTTTGCGAGCAAGCTCGCTCCCACACTTGATCCGGGTTAGCCCAAGGGTGTGCTCACTGAAGATCCCCTGTGGGAGCGGGCTTGCTCGCGAAGAGGCCAGAACAGGCGCTAGATATCTCCAACCTGTAAAAACAACAAAGCCCGCATCAATGCGGGCTTTGTATGGATTCAGTCCACACTTAGAAGCGGAACACTTCCATATCCGTACGAATAGGCGCGGCCATCGGGATCTTCGGCTGCTTTTCCTGTTCTACCGCAGGTGCTGCCGCCTTGGCTGCCGGCTTGCGTGGGGCTTCGGCGATCGGCGGCTGATTGGCCAGGGGCTTGAGCGCCACCGACAGTTGTTCGGCCAGGCGTTGCAACAACACACCCTGTGCCTGGACCTGAGCCGCCGTGGTACCGGCATGCTGTTCCTGCAAATGGATGATGCGGTTGTCGCGGACCTGCCCGCGACGGTCGATCAGGCGCCATTGCGCGTCAAGGATCGCCGGTTGTTTTTCACCCGAATCCAGGCGCGTGATGGTCAGCAGCACCTGAACGTCCGGGGTGAAGCCCACTGTCGCCGGGGCCAGCACTACGCGCTGACTGTCCAGGCGACCCGCGACCTGGCGCAGCAGCAGCTGATCGATATCCGACGAAAGGCTGCCAGCCCAACGACCGTCGGTCGAGGCTTGCAGGCTGCCATCGGGCTGACGCTGCAACAGGGTTTCGCGTTGCAGGTAGTCGGCCACGGTGACCGGCCCCAACAATACCGCCATGCCCGCGTTCTGTGCGGGCTGAACCGGACTACCAGCGTCCAGTTGATACAACGACACCGGCTGGTGAACGCTGCAACCCGCCAGGCCAAGAACGCCGGCGAGCAAAAGAATAAAAGGAAGGCGCAGAGCAGTCATCGTCCCATCCAGGTGGTCGCTAAAAGGCTGACCACAGTGAAAATACTCAATAAATATGAAGAACGCGCGGCAACGCCGGCGCTTGAAAGGCCATATCATCCGTGAATATGCGTTCCGACTCCAGCGTAAAGCGCCGAACTACGGGTTAATTCGTAGTTCGGCGCTTCTAAGTCGCCTAATTGAGGTTTTCGACGAGCAGCGCGTCTACCCTCTGGAAGCCACGCGGCAACTTGTTGCCACGACGACCACGTTCACCCTTGTAGTGTTCGAGATCGTCCGCTTTCAGTGACAAGGTACGTTTCCCGGCCTGCAACACCAGTGTTGCACCGTCCGGCAATACCGCGATGTCCGTCACATACTCTTCACGACTGGCCACTCGCTCACCGGGAATCCCGATGATCTTGTTGCCTTTGCCTTTACCTAATTGTGGCAGGTCGCTGATTTTGAAGATCAGCAGGCGACCTTCGGTCGTCACCGATGCCAGCCAGTTCTGCTCACGATCGGCCACAGGACGCGGCAGCATGACCTTGGCGTTGTTCGGCAGGCTCAACAGGGCCTTGCCCGCCTTGTTCTTGGCCTGCAGGTCTTCACCCTTGACCACGAAGCCGTAGCCGGCGTCGGAGGCGATCACGTACAGCGCATCGTCTTCCGGCATCAGCACGCACTCGAAACTCGCCCCTGGCGGCGGCGTCAGGCGACCGGTCAGCGGCTCGCCCTGGCCACGGGCCGACGGCAAGGTGTGGGCGGCCACCGAATAACTGCGGCCCGTGGAGTCGATAAACACGGCAAACTGGTTGGAGCGCCCGGCTGCCAGTGCCTTGAAGCCGTCCCCGGCCTTGTAGGAAAGCCCGGTGGCGTCGATTTCGTGGCCTTTGGCGGAGCGAATCCAGCCTTTTTCCGACAACACGACCGTCACTTTCTCGTTCGGCAGCAGGTCGTGCTCGGTCAGGGCCTTGGCTTCGGCGCGCTCGACAATAGGCGACCGGCGGTCATCACCGTAGGTTTCAGCGTCCTTGATCAGTTCGCTGCGCACCAGTTTTTTCAACTTGGCTTCGCTGCTGAGCAGGGCTTGCAGCTTGGCTTGTTCCTTGAGCAGTTCATCCTGCTCGGCACGCAGCTTCATCTCTTCCAGCCGCGCCAACTGACGCAGACGGGTGTCGAGGATGTAGTCGGCCTGGATTTCGCTCAGGGCGAAGCGTTCGATCAGCCTGGCCCGTGGCTGCTCCTCGGTGCGGATGATGTGGATCACTTCATCCAGGTTGAGGTAGGCAATCAGCAAACCGTCCAACAGATGCAGGCGACGCTCGACCTTGTCGAGGCGGAATTGCAGGCGACGACGCACGGTCTGCACCCGGAACTCCAGCCACTCGACCAGCAGCGCCCGCAGGTTTTTCAGCTGCGGCTTGCCGTCCAGGCCGATGATGTTGATGTTGACCCGGTAGCTCGACTCCAGCTCGGTGCTGGCGAACAGGTGCTGCATCAGCGCATCGTGGTCGAAGTTTTTCCGTGCGCCCGGAATGATCACGATCCGGCACGGGTTTTCGTGGTCGGATTCGTCACGCAGGTCGGCAATTTGCGGCGCCTTGGACGGCTTGGCCTGCATCATCGCGGCGATCTGCTCCAGCACCTTGGCGCCCGAGACCTGATGCGGCAGCGCGGTGACGATGATGTCGCCGTCTTCGATGTGATACACGGCGCGCATGCGCACAGAACCGCGACCGGTTTCGTAGATTTTCAGCAGGTCGGCGCGCGGGGTGATGATTTCCGCTTCGGTCGGGTAGTCCGGGCCCTGGATGTGTTCACAGAGCTGTTCGACCGTGGCCTTGGGCTCATCGAGCAAACGCACGCACGCCGTGGCGACTTCCCGCAGGTTGTGCGGCGGCACGTCGGTGGCCATGCCCACGGCGATACCGGTGGTGCCGTTGAGCAGGATGTTCGGCAGGCGGGCCGGCAACACCAGCGGCTCGTCCAGCGTACCGTCGAAGTTCGGGCCCCAATCCGCCGTGCCCTGGCCCAGTTCGCTGAGCAGCACTTCGGAATAACGCGACAGCCGCGCTTCGGTGTAGCGCATGGCGGCGAAGGACTTGGGATCATCCGGCGCACCCCAGTTGCCCTGGCCGTCGACCAGCGTATAGCGATAGCTGAACGGCTGGGCCATCAGCACCATGGCTTCGTAGCAGGCCGAGTCGCCGTGGGGGTGGAATTTACCGAGCACGTCACCGACAGTACGTGCCGACTTCTTGTGCTTGGAATCAGCGTCCAGCCCCAGCTCGCTCATGGCGTAGACGATACGCCGCTGTACCGGTTTCAGGCCGTCGCCGATATGCGGCAGGGCACGGTCCATGATCACGTACATGGAGTAGTTGAGGTAGGCATTTTCGGTGAAGTCAGCCAGTGACCGGCGTTCTACACCGTCCAGGCTGAGATCAAGGGAGTCGCTCATGCGGGCCTCATCGGTTCGTTGTCTGGCGCAGCAGCATGGTGCCACCGCGCTGGGTAAATTCAAGTTTGTTCAGTGCGCTCATGCCGAGCAACACTTGATCGCCATGCAGCCCCGGGGCCACCAGTGCGCGTACATCCCGCAGCACGATGTCGCCCAGCTGCAGCCGCTCGATACGGGTGCGATAGCCCTGGCTCAGGCCATTGGCCGTGCTCAGGGTCACGCCGAATCCTTCTTCCAGCTTCAAACGCTTGGCCAGGTCCGCCGGAATCGACACATCTGTCGCCCCGGTATCGAGCATGAAGTCCACCGGATGGCCGTTGATCTGACCGCTGGCGACAAAATGCCCCTGCGCATTGCTCACCAGTTTCACCTCAATGAAACCCTCGCCCTGCTCCGAGCTGACCACCACGTTCGGATTTTGCTGACGCGCTTCCCACTGGCCGAAAAAACGCGTGGCCAGAAACAACGCGGCACACCAGGCCAGTACCATAAACACCCGGCCGATGCGCTGCCCCGGGCTTCGTTGTCTCATGACTTGGCACTCCAGCCACCTTCCGGTGCAGCAAAACGCCAGACTACCGGACGGACTTCGCCATCGGCGCGAGCACCGTTGTTGTTGTCGATACCGATCCAGGCACCGTCAGCGTCCACTACCAGCGCTTCCGCGAGGCCATAATCCTGTGGATAACGCCGATTTTCCTGCAATGCCTCTTCGGCAAACGACCAGCAACGCTCGACCTTGGCGGTCAGCGCATCTCGGCGGCAGACCTCGAACGCATTGCGCTCCAGGGTAAACAGCTTGCCGTTGAACAATGACAGATCGGCAAAATCCCGAGGCATCGCTCTGGCGTGGGGAAACTGTGCGGGTTGCATTTCATTCCCGGCTTCACTCAGCAGCACGCATCCACCATCGCAGTCCCACACCGATTGCTTGCGCTTGATCAGCAGCAACCCGCGGTTCTCGCGCTCGGCAGCCAACCACAACTGGTCACCTTCAGGATTGATTGCCAAGCCTTCGAACAGTGCATTGAAGCGCAACAACATGCCTCTGGCCCGGGCTTCGCGCGCCATGAGCGGCGAAATCTTCAGCCAGGAAGTCGGCCCGGTTGGCGGTATTTGCAACACCGCTGCATGGGATTCGCTGACCACGTAACGATTGCCGGCGCGGTCACAGGTGATGCCTTCGAAATCCAGATTGCCGCCACGCACGAACGAAGCGGCCCAGGTCCGCGAACGCAATCCCCAGGGCAACCCGCTGTCAGGTACTTCAGGTACGCCGATGCCCACGGCCTGTGCGCGCCAGACGTTGGCCCGGGTATCGAGACGATAGATCTGATCATCGTCACGGTCGGAGACCGTCCACAGCTCCTTGCCGCACTGGGCCAACCCGGACAGGTTGCCGCCGCGCATGCCATCGACGGCATGCTCGGACAACAGACGCAGTTGCGGTGTCGGTTCGCCAGACACCGTCATTGAGGTCAGCAGCAACGCACACGCCAGGGCAAAGCCCAAGCGCATCAGCCCAGCACCTCGGCCAGGTTGCCCTTGGACTCCAGCCAGGTCTTGCGGTCACCGGCACGCTTCTTCGCCAGCAGCATGTCCATCATCTCCGAGGTAGCCTCGAAATCTTCCAGGGTCAACTGCACCAGACGCCGGGTGTTCGGGTCCATGGTGGTCTCGCGCAACTGCGGCGGGTTCATTTCGCCCAGACCCTTGAATCGGGTGACCTGCGGCTTGCCGCGCTTCTTCTCGGCCACCAGGCGATCGAGAATCCCGTCGCGCTCGGCTTCATCGAGGGCGTAGTAGATCTCTTTGCCCAGGTCGATGCGGTACAACGGCGGCATCGCGACGTAAACGTGACCGGCATCGACCAACGGGCGGAAATGCTGGACGAACAAGGCGCACAGCAAGGTCGCGATGTGCAGACCGTCGGAGTCGGCGTCGGCGAGGATGCAAATCTTGCCGTAGCGCAGCTGGCTCATGTCCGCCGCGCCCGGATCGACACCGATGGCCACGGCGATGTTGTGCACTTCCTGGCTGGCCAGCACTTCGCTGCCGTCGACTTCCCAGGTATTGAGGATCTTGCCGCGCAACGGCAGGATCGCCTGGAACTCCTTGTCCCGCGCCTGCTTGGCCGAACCGCCGGCGGAATCACCTTCGACCAGGAACAGCTCGGAACGCATCGGGTCCTGTCCGGCACAGTCGGCCAGTTTGCCCGGCAGCGCCGGGCCTTGGGTAACGCGTTTGCGCTCGACCTTCTTGCTGGCCTTGAGGCGACGGCCGGCGTTGTTGATCGCCAGTTCCGCCAGCAACATGCCGGTTTCCGGGTTGGCATTGAGCCACAGGCTGAACGCATCCTTGACCACACCGGAGACGAACGCCGCCGCTTCACGGGACGACAGGCGCTCCTTGGTCTGCCCGGAGAATTGCGGTTCCTGCATCTTCATCGACAGAACAAAGGCGATGCGTTCCCAGACGTCTTCCGGTGCCAGCTTCACACCACGCGGCAGCAGGCTGCGGAATTCGCAGAACTCGCGCATGGCGTCGAGCAGGCCCTGACGCAGACCGTTGACATGGGTACCGCCCTGGGCCGTCGGGATCAGGTTGACGTAGCTTTCCTGCACCGCATCGCCGCCTTCCGGCAGCCACAGCAGCGCCCAATCCACGGCTTCCTTGTTACCGGCAAAAGCGCCGCAGAACGGTTCGTTCGGCAGGCGCTCGAATTCGCTGACCGCATCCACCAGATAGGAACGCAGGCCGTCTTCGTAATGCCATTCGACTTTCTCGCCGGTGGCCTTGTCTTCAAAACTGACCAGCAAGCCCGGGCACAGAACGGCCTTGGCCTTGAGCACGTGCTTGAGGCGGCTGATGGAGAATTTTGGTGAGTCGAAGTATTTCGGGTCCGGCGCAAAGAACACGCTGGTCCCGGTATTGCGCTTGCCGACAGTACCGACGACTTCAAGCTCGGTGGCCTTGTAGCCATCCTTGAAGGTCATCTGGTATTCGTTGCCGTCACGTTTTACACGCACCCGCACTTCGGTGGACAAGGCGTTGACCACGGAAATACCCACCCCGTGCAAGCCGCCGGAGAACTGGTAGTTCTTGTTGGAAAACTTGCCACCGGCATGCAGCTTGGTGAGGATCAACTCGACGCCCGAAACACCTTCCTCGGGGTGAATGTCCACCGGCATGCCTCGGCCGTCATCGCTGACCTCCAGGGAATGGTCGGCATGCAGGATCACCTGCACCGATGTGGCATGCCCGGCCAAGGCTTCGTCGACACTGTTGTCGATGACTTCCTGGGCAAGGTGGTTCGGCCGACTGGTGTCGGTGTACATGCCGGGGCGTTTGCGCACCGGGTCGAGGCCCGAGAGGACTTCGATGGCGTCTGCGTTATAAGAGCTAGCGCTGGGAGTGGCCATGGGGTCTCGTCGTCAGTGTTCGGTGAAAAAAGAATTCATGGGGCTATCGCTCACAGTGCAGTGAAATCGATTGCCTGATACAAATCGGCGCCAATGCCGGCAAAACTCAACATGGCCGGCAATTGCCCGGCAAAACCCTGGAAACTGTGGTCGCCGCCGGCCTGGATACGCAAGGCGCATGCCCGGTAATACTGCTGGGCGAGGCGATAGTCCAGCGTTTCGTCAGCCGTCTGCAACCATACCTGATAACGCTGTGGATCCTGGGGCGCCGGCACTTCCAGTTCGGCCAGGGCCACCACGTGGTCGTGGGTCATTTCCCAGGTCTCTTCGGTATACAGGTTTTTCTGCGTCCCCAGATAGCCGTCGAACATCCGGTGCGGGCTGACGGCAGGGTTGATCAACAGGGCTTTCAAGCCATGGCGCTCGGCCAAGTGAGTGGCATAGTAGCCGCCGAGAGAGCTGCCGACCAGCAGTGGCCGCCCCAGCTCGGCAATCGCCTGCTCCAGCTGCTCGATAGCCTGGCGCGGGTGATGGTGCAATGCCGGAACGCGCAGGTGTTCGCTCAGGCCCAGACGCTCCATCACCTCGACCAACTGACAGGCCTTCTTCGACAACGGCGAGCTGTTGAAGCCGTGGATATAAAGGATCGAACCGGACATTTGAGCTCCCTGTGCGTCGGCTAAAGAGGCGGAGTTTACAGGGACTCGGGGAATCGGGGATATCCACAGAATCCACGGTGTCTGTGTAGACGCCTTCGCGAGCAAGCCCGCTCCCACACTGGACCTGCGTCGGTCACAAGCTCCCCCTGTGGGAGCGGGCTTGCTCGCGAAGGGCGCGACTAGGTTTTCCAGAAAAAATGAAAAAATCAGTAGCCGTTGGAACCGTAATCCACAGTGAAATCAAACCCGGTAACCCGCTCCACCCCGGTTTCCAGCCGCCCGTCGGGCAGCAGTCGCAACCAGCGATAGCCCGGCGCCTGTTCCCCGACCTTGAAATCTTCGCTGCCCGGCTCGAACTGGATGCAGGTAGAGGGCGAGGCGATCAAACGTACGCCGTTGCGCATCCGGTCGATTTCCTGGTGCACATGCCCCCACAACACCGCACGTACCTGCTCGAAGCGATCCAGCACGGCGAACAGCGCCTCGGGATTGCGCAAGCCGATCGGTTCCATCCATGCACAACCGATGGACACCGGGTGATGGTGGAAGCACACCAGATGATGGCGCTCCGGCGCTTCGCTCAACGAGCGGGCGAGCAACTGCAGCTGTTCATCCTGCAAATAACCCGGCACCGAGCCTGGCACCGCCGAATCGAGCAACGTGACCCGCCAGTTGCCGATATCCACCACCGGTTCGAGCAAAGCGCTCTGCACCGCCGCCTCGGCCATGATCTGCGGCTCATCGTGATTGCCGGGAATCCAGCGCGCCGGCGCATCGAGCTGACGCGTCATGTCGCGAAACTGTTGGTAGGACTCCAGCGTCCCGTCCTGGGACAGATCACCCGTGGCCAGGATCAAGTCAATCCGCGGCTGTTGCGCGCGCACCAGTTCGATGACCTTTTGCAGGCTGTCGCGGGTGTTCATGCCCAGCAACGCGCGGTCCGCTTCGGCAAACAGGTGACTGTCGGAGAGTTGCACCAGCAACGCCGGATCGGCGGTGGTCAATGTGGATACGCTCGGCAAGGCGTTCTCCCAGGGCGTGATCACGGGGATGGGTAAGTGCCGCAATTATGCTGGGGGATGACCGAAAGGGGAAACTGTTGAACCTGACACAGTTCACAACTGCGTTGCTCGTTTAACGGACAACTTCGTACTCATGCCCCAGCGCCAGGCAATGGCTCAGCCACTCGCCCAGAAACATGTTCAGCTGGGCCTTTTCGTCCGGCTGGTGCATCGAGGCGTTCGGGTAAGGATAGATGCCGCGAAAGCGTCGTGCATGTTCGGCGCTGACCACTTCGGCCATGCGCGCGTCGTGATAGACCTGCACTTCCAGTTGCGGCACCGGCAGCCAGGGCAGGCTGTGTTCCTGACGCACTTGCAGGGTCGTGGTGTAGGGGCAGGTCAGCAGGACTTCCAGGGCCAGCACACCGAGCATCTGGTCGCCATGGGTCACGGCGATGCGCCGCGCGGCGGGCTCGCTGCGCATGTCCGGCAGCAGTCGCATCAAGCGCGCGTAGTTCGCCTCGCAGGACGCTTGCAGCCCCACCAGGTCCACCCGATAGCGATCGCGCAGCTTGTTTACGACCATAACCCCCTCACTTCAACGCGGTTCAAAGCCAGCCATTGCAAGGCAATGATGCTCGCCGCGTTGGCAATACGCCCGTCGCGCACGGCTTGCAGGGCATCGTCGAAAGCCCAGACCGTGACGCGGATGTCTTCTGCCTCTTCCTCCAGCCCATGCAGGCCGCCAACCCCGGTAGTGTCGCAACGCCCCAGGTACAGATGCACGAATTCGTTGCTGCCGCCCGGCGATGGAAAGTATTTGGTCATCGGCCAGAGCGCCCCGATTTCAAGCCCAGCTTCCTCCTGCGCTTCGCGGTGAGCAACTGCTTCCGGCACTTCATCCTTGTCGATCAGACCAGCGACCAGTTCGATCAGCCACGGGTTGTCGGTCTTGCCCATGGCGCCGACGCGAAACTGCTCGATCAGCACCACTTCATCGCGTTGTGGATCGTAAGGCAGCATGCATACCGCGTCATGGCGAACGAACACTTCACGATTGATCTCGCGACTCATGCCCCCGGCGAACAATTCGTGGCGCAAGTGCACGCGTTCGAGTTTGTAGAAGCCCTCGTAGCACTTTTCGCGCCGCACGATATCAACGGCGGTCGGAATGGCGTTGGCAAAATCCGTCATGACTATCCTCTTTTACTGCAAATCCTGTTCGAGGCTGCTTTTTTCCTGGGCCTCGACTTCGCGCCATCCTAACGCGCCCGTGACGTTTGATGCAGCCCCTTTCCCGTCAGCGGGATGGACGGTGAGGGCGAAACCCACTCTAATTAGCTTAGTGGCGAACTGACTGCTTTGTTGAGAGTCGAAGCCGGTAACTTTTTGCCTTCCCTGTTTCAGAAAGGACGCTCATGTCGCTTTTCAAAATCGCCTCCGTGGCCGCTATCGCCCTGACCCTGGGCGCTTGCGCGAGCCTGTTCCAGCCCAACTACCGGACGCCGCTGGAAACCACCCGCGACGCCTCCGAGCAACTCAAGCCCGGTTGCAGCAACCCGGATTGCCCGCTGGTCAACATCGACACCCTGCACTTCCCGGACGAGCCTGCACTGGACGGCATCATCGAAAAGCGCCTGCTGCAAATGACCCGCACCTCGCCCGACGCGCCGATCGCCCCGACCCTGGCGGCCTATCGCGAAGAGTTTTTGCGCACCGCCGGACCGCGCTTCAGCAGCTATCTGCAGGCAAAGGTACGTGAGCAGCATGACGGCTTGGTGATCGTCGAATTGTCCAGCTACCTGGACACCGGCGGTGCCCATGGCACCCCAGGTCGAGGGTTCATCAACTATTCACGCCAACAGCATAAAGTGCTGACGCTGTCGGACATGCTGGTGCCTGGGCAGGAAGACGCGTTCTGGAAAGCCGCGCAAGTGGCACACAACAGCTGGTTGATCAGCACCAAGCTCGATCAGGAACCGGAGTTCGTGAAGAGCTGGCCGTTCCAGAAAACCCGGAACGTGGCGCTGACCTACGGCGGGGTAATCCTCAAATACGAAACCAGCACCATCGCGCCTTACGCGCTGGGCCATGTCGAACTGAAGATCCCCTACCCTCGCCTGAACGGCATCATCAAGCCCGAGCTGTTTCCCGGCCGTAACTGAAGGCCCGACCCAGCACTAGCTGGAGCAACCCTGCCACTACCAGTGCCGGCAGGGTTGCGCCGACATCCGGATACAGGTTGGCCAGCAAGTGATAGGTGCTGACCCCGCCCAGCCAGGCGAGCAGCGCCGGCCAGCGCAACGCGGCTGACGCCACCTGGCCACTGCGTTTGCGCAGGATGAAGTGATCCACCAGCACTACGCCGAACAACGGCGCAAACACCGAACCGATCAGCAGCAGGAAGTTCTGGTACTGGGCCAACGGCGCCAGCAGGGCAATCAGCGTGCAGATAACGCCGATGGCCAACGCCAGGTGCTCGACTTTGGCGCGCAACAGAATCCCGCTGGACACCGCCGCCGAGTGAATATCGGCAAAGGCGTTTTCCGATTCATCCAGCAGAATCAACAACAGCGGAATCCCCAGGCCGGCGCCGGCCAGCGCCAGCAGCAAGGCATTGACTTCACCGCTCGGCGCGAACGCCAGGGTGTAGGCCACGCCCAGGCTCATCAGCCAAAAATTGCCGATGAAGAAACCGATGGCGGTGCCGCCGAAGACGTTTTTCGCCCGTTTGCCGAAGCGCGAGTAGTCGGCGATCAGCGGCAACCACGAGAGCGGCATGGCAATGGCGATGTCGAAACCCACGGCGAACGGCATCGAACCGTCACCGGCCTGGGCCCACAATGCGGCCAGGTCAGCCTTGGCGAACAGGTTCCAGGTCAGCCAGACACACGCGGCCAGCAGCAGCCAGATGCCCCATTTGCGCAGGATCTGGCGCACGAAAGTCAGCGGACCGCTGACCGCGAGCAAGGTCGCCAGTGCGCCGAAGAACAGCGTCCACAGCACGGGATTGGACAGCAGGCTACCTTCGTTGAAGGCCTTCGCGCCCAGCAGGCTGGCAGCATCGCGCATGACGATGATTTCGAACGAACCCCAGCCGATCAATTGCAGCAGGTTCAGTACCGCCGGCAGGCTTGCGCCTTTGGCGCCGAGGCTGAGTTTGAGTGCGGCCATCGACGACAGGCCGGTGTCGCTACCGATCACGCCGACCGCCGCCAGCAGCAGAACGCCGACCAGGGTGCCAAGAAAAATTGCCAGCAACGAACCGGACAGGCCAAGGCCCGGCGCGAGCAATGCACCAGTCTGCAGGACCATCAGGCCGATACCGAGGGAGAACCACAGGGAAAACAGATCGCGGCCGCCGAATACACGCTTGTCGGTCGGCACCGCGATATCGGGGGAGTAAGTGCTGGGTTGAATGCTCAAGGGTGTTATCTCAGAGGAATATGTTTTGTCATTGAGAGTTTCGCTGTCTGATCTGGCGCTTTCGCGAGCAAGCCCGCTCCCACATTGGTCCTGCGTACACAGGTCGAATGTGGGAGCGGGCTTGCTCGCGAAGGCGGCGCCACAGGCACCGCCAATCCAGGACCAGATCAAACTTTCTGATACAGCTGACTGCCTTCCTGCTTGAAGCGCTCGGCCTGTTCGGCCATGCCTTGGGCGACGTCCACGTCGACCGCTTCGATCCGCTGGTTGGCCGCATACTCGCGGACTTCCTGGGTGATCTTCATCGAGCAGAATTTTGGCCCGCACATGGAGCAGAAGTGCGCCACCTTGGCCGAATCCTTCGGCAGGGTTTCATCGTGATACGAACGCGCGGTGTCCGGATCGAGCCCCAGGTTGAACTGGTCTTCCCAACGGAATTCAAAACGCGCCTTGCTCAAGGCATTGTCGCGGATCTGTGCGCCCGGATGCCCCTTCGCCAGATCGGCGGCATGCGCGGCGATCTTGTAGGTGATGATCCCGGTCTTCACGTCATCCTTGTTCGGCAGGCCCAGGTGCTCCTTCGGCGTCACGTAGCAGAGCATCGCGCAACCAAACCAGCCGATCATCGCCGCACCGATACCGGAGGTGATGTGGTCGTAGCCTGGCGCGATGTCGGTAGTCAGCGGGCCAAGGGTGTAGAACGGCGCCTCGTCGCAGCATTCGAGCTGCTTGTCCATGTTCTCTTTGATCAACTGCATCGGCACGTGGCCCGGGCCTTCGATCATGCACTGCACGTCGTGTTTCCAGGCAATCTTGGTCAGCTCGCCGAGGGTCTCCAGTTCGCCGAACTGCGCTTCGTCGTTAGCGTCGGCAATCGAGCCCGGACGCAGGCCATCGCCCAGCGAGAAGCTGACGTCGTAGGCCTTCATGATTTCGCAGATGTCTTCGAAATGGGTGTAGAGGAAGTTCTCTTTGTGGTGCGCCAGGCACCACTTGGCCATGATCGAACCGCCACGGGAGACGATGCCGGTCACGCGCTTGGCGGTCATCGGCACGTAGCGCAATAGCACGCCGGCGTGGATGGTGAAGTAGTCGACGCCCTGCTCGGCCTGCTCGATCAGCGTGTCGCGGAACAGCTCCCAGGTCAGGTCTTCGGCCACACCGCCGACTTTTTCCAGGGCCTGGTAGATCGGCACCGTACCGATCGGCACCGGCGAGTTACGGATGATCCACTCGCGGGTTTCGTGGATGTGCTTGCCCGTGGACAGGTCCATGACCGTGTCCGAACCCCAGCGAATGCCCCAGGTCAGTTTCGCCACTTCTTCTTCGATGGACGAACCCAGTGCACTGTTGCCGATGTTGCCGTTGATCTTCACCAGGAAGTTACGGCCGATGATCATCGGTTCCAGTTCGGTGTGGTTGATGTTGGCCGGAATGATCGCGCGGCCACGGGCGATTTCGTCACGGACGAATTCCGGGGTGATGATTTTCGGCACACTGGCGCCGAAGCTGTGGCCGGCGTGTTGCTGGTCCAGCAGGCCGGCGGCGCGGGCCACTTCCAGCTTCATGTTTTCGCGGATGGCGACGTATTCCATCTCGGCGGTGATGATGCCTTTGCGCGCGTAGTGCATCTGGCTGACGTTGGCGCCAGGCTTGGCGCGGCGCGGGTTGTTGACGTGGGCGAAGCGCAGCTTGGTCAGCTCCGGATCGGCAAGTCGCTCCTGGCCAAAATTCGAACTCAGGCCGCTCAGGCGCTCGGTGTCGCCACGGGATTCGATCCACGGCGAACGCACATCGGCCAGGCCTTTGCGCACATCGATGATCACATTGGGGTCGGTGTACGGGCCCGAGGTGTCATACACCACCACCGGTGCGTTGACCTCGCCACCGAAGTCGGTCGGCGTCACGTCCAGGCTGATTTCGCGCATCGGCACGAGGATGTCCGGGCGAGTGCCCTGAACATAGATTTTTTGCGAGCGGGTAAACGGCTGAACCGATTGCTGATCGACCTTGGCCGAATCACTCAGGTTGGTGGCGATTTTTGCTTTTGTAGTCATCACGGGCTCTCCAGACACACATCCAGGCAGTGGATTTTTGTCGGAGCGAACCTGTAAACGAATGGACGCACGGGCGCTGGGAAAACCAGCTGTGCTGTGCTCAGTGCTCGAGGGGTGTTCGATTGTCGAACAACATCCCGGACGAAGCACAAGAGGACTCGCCGGGTGACGAGAAATCTTGTTCCCTACGCAGGCGCTAACCTGATCAGGTTCAACGGGATCCGAAATTATTCGATCTCAGCCTCAAAGCAAGGCACCCCGACAAGAACCCGGCCAGTCTAGACACAACTGGCAAAGAACGCCAACCCCACGGCAAACACCATGATGAATGGCGTAATTACACGCAGTATCAGGATTGTTGCCGTCCGAATGCACAACTACACTCGCTACGCTGAGCCGCGCATTGACGCTGTCAAAGCAGGGCCTTAGCCTTGGCGCTCAAATTACCTCTGTAATATCAATTCTAGGGATCGTCTATGCTGCGCAAACTCTCACTGGCCCTCGCCGTGTCTTGTGCGTCCAACGGAATGGCCTGGGCAGCAGATGTGCCCTTATCGGCCAAGACGGACCTGGTCAGCGTGTATCAAGAAGCCGTCAACAACAACGCCGACCTGGCGGCTGCCATCGCCCAATATGGCGCGCAGAAAGAAGTCGTGCCCCAGGCCCGCGCCGGGCTGCTGCCGAACCTCTCGGGCGGCGCCAATGTTTCCGAGGTGCGTACGTCGCTCGATCAACCTTCGGGCACGACCAACCGCGATGCTCATTCCTACCAGGCCACCCTGGCGCAGCCGCTGTTCCGCGCCGATCGCTGGTTCCAGTTCCAGGCCGCCAAGGAAGTCAACGAACAGGCCGCCCTGCAACTCTCGGCGACCGAGCAAAACCTGATCCTGCAAACCGCTGACAGCTATTTCAACGTGCTGCGCAGCCAGGACAACCTGGCTTCGACCAAGGCCGAAGAAGCGGCGTTCAAACGCCAGCTCGATCAATCCAATGAGCGTTTCGATGTCGGCCTCTCGGACAAGACCGACGTATTGAACTCACAGGCCAGCTACGACACCGCTCGCGCCAACCGCATCGTTGCGCAGCGCCAGGTGGACGACGCCTTTGAAGCATTGATTACCCTGACCAACCGTCAGTACAACTCGATCTGGGGCATCAGGCATGACTTGCCGATCCTGCCGCCAGTACCGAACGACGCCAAGGCCTGGGTCGAAACCGCGGGCAGGCAGAACCTCAATCTGTTGGCCAGCAACTATGCCGTCAGCGCCGCCGAACAAACCGTCAAGCAGCGCAGGTCCGGGCACTTGCCAACGCTTGACGCGGTCGCCAAGTACGAGAAAGGCGACAACGATGCGCTGGGCTTCAGCAATCCGGTTCCCTTGGGCCAACCCTACGGCGGCAACGTCGAGCAAACGACCGTGGGCCTGCAACTGAACATCCCGATCTACAGCGGTGGCCTGATCAACTCCCAGGTGCGTCAGTCCTATGCACAACTGGACCAGACCGAACAGCAACGCGAATCCCTGCGCCGCAGCATCGTGGAAAACACCCGCGACCTGCACCGCGCGGTGAACACCGATGTCGAGCAGGTACAGGCGCGCAAGCAATCGATCATCTCCAACCAGAGCGCGGTGGAAGCGACTGAAATCGGCTATCAGGTGGGTACGCGAAACATCGTCGACGTGCTGGATGCGCAGCGCTCGCTCTACACCTCGGTTCGCGACTACAACAACACCCGCTACGACTACATCCTCGACAACCTGCGCTTGAAGCAACAGGCCGGCACGTTGAATCCGGGGGACCTGCAAGTCCTGGCACGCTGGCTCAACCCGAACTACAACCCGGACAAGGACTTCCTGCCGCCGGATCTGGCCAAGGCGGCAGAGGAGCAGTTGAAAGCGCGGCCTGATCAGTAAAAGCAAAAGCTTCGCGAGCAAGCCCGCTCCCACATTGAGCTGCTGTCGTACACAAAACCTGTGTTCACAGAAGATCCAATGTGGGAGCGGGCTTGCTCGCGAATGAATACAACTCGGTCTAACGCTCGATCAACCGCCCCAACCCATCCAGCAACCGCTGCAACGCCCCCTGATTGGTGCGCATCACCGTCAACCCGGCCTCAGCCATGCGCTGCGCATCTCGCGGCAGTTCGAACAGTCGCTGCACCGCCACCGCCAGCCCTTCGGCATCTTCCACTTCCTGCAACGCCCCGGCACTGCGCAACTGCGCGGCGATTTCGAGGAAGTTGAAAAGATGCGGACCGCTCAACACCGGTTTAGCCAGGGCCGCCGGCTCCAGCAGGTTATGCCCGCCATTCGGCACCAGGCTGCCACCGACAAATGCGCTGTCCGCCAGGGCGTAGAGAAACAGCAACTCGCCCATGGTGTCGCCCAGCAGCACTGAAGTATTCGCACTGACCGCTTCGCCGCTGGAGCGCCGGACCGTGGCAAACCCTTGTTGCTGGCACAACCCGAACACCGAATTGAAGCGCTCAGGATGACGCGGCACCAAAATCAGCAGGGCATCGGGGTGACTGGCCAACAACTGACGGTGGGCCGCCAGCACCACCTCGTCTTCGCCGTCATGGGTACTGGCCGCGATCCACACCGGTCGTTCCAGCGCCTGCCATTGCCCGCGCAGCTCAACGGCGCGCTCCAGCAGTTGCGGGTCGATGGTCAGGTCGAACTTGATCGAACCGGTCACTTCGACGGTTTCCGTCCGCGCGCCCAGGTCGCGCAAGCGCTGGGCCTCGGCTTCGGTCTGCACCGCGAACAGACTCATCTCGGCCAGCATCGGCTGGGTCAGCCTGGGGAACCGGCCGTAACCTCTGGCCGAACGCTCGGACAGCCGCGCATTGGCCAACGCCACGGGGATCCCGCGTTTGGCACATTGATGGATGTGGTTGGGCCACAGCTCGGTTTCCATGATCACCGCCAGTTTCGGCTGGACCCGATCAAGGAAGCGCCGGGCAGCGCAAGGCAGGTCATAGGGCAGATAGCAGTGCTGGATGCGCGGCTCATTGGCGAACAGTGCATGGATGCGTTCCGAACCGGTCGGGGTCATGCAGGTCACGGTGATCGGCAGATTCGGATAACGCGCCAGCAAGGCGCGAATCATCGGTGCGGCCGCAATGCTTTCGCCCACCGACACGGCGTGCACCCAGATGCCGCCCGGTTTCATCGTCGGCATCCCGTAGGAAAAGCGCTCGCCGATGCGCCTGGCATACGCCGGCGCCTTGCGCGCGCGCAGCCAAAGCCGAATCGCTACCAAAGGCAGCCCCAGATAAAACAGCGCGGTGTAGAGAGTTCTATTCATGGCGGCGGAGTTTATCGGCTTTTTTCGCCTATCGTCTGCAAGTGCACGGCAAAACGTTCGGCGAGCCAGCGCGCGGCCGGACCGAGCGGTTCATCCCGGCGCCATACCAGTTCCACCACCAAGGCCGGCGGGGTCCATTCGCTGACCAATTCGACCATCTGGTTCTGATAGGTCGGGTACTGCACCACGTGGCGTGGCAACCAGGCCCAGCCGAGGCCGCGCACCAGCCATTCGGCCATCACATAAAAGCTGTCGGCGCGCCAGACCTGCGGGCTGGCCGGATCACTGCCGGGATAAATGCTCGACTCTGTGGACATCAGCAACTGCCGATGTTGCGCCAGTTGCTGGCCGTCCACTGTGCCCTTGCGCGCCAACGGATGATCCTTGCCGCACACCGTGACCATTTCCACGCTGCCCAGCACCCGCCGCTCAAGAGCCTCGGGAATCTGATCGTGAAAGAACAGCAGCCCCAGATCGGCGCGCCGCTCCACCAGCTTGCGCGCGACATCGCCTTGGGCGGCGCTGGTCAGTTGCACTTCAAGGCTGGGGAATTTTTCCGCCAGGGCTTCGAAGCTTTCGATGATCGGCTGATAAGGCATCGCCTCATCCTGCGCCACACGCAGTCGAGCTTCCTGCCCGCGCATCATCGCCAGCGCCCGGCCATTGAGCCGTTCGCACTGGCGCAACACTTCCCGCGCTTCGTCCAGCAAAGCCGTGCCGGCTTCAGTGAGTTTCGGCTGACGGCCGCTGCTGCGGTCGAACAGGCTGACGCCCAGGTCTTCTTCCAGCAACGCTATCGAACTGCTGACTGCCGACTGCGCCTTGCGCTGATCGCGCGCCACAGCAGAAAACGAACGCTGCTCCGCTACGCTCACAAACAACCGCAGCTGCTCCAGATTCCATTGCATGCTCATGGCTCAACCCATCTCTCAAACAGATAGGTAATGACTTTACCGCATCTGGCGAATCTCTAGAATGCCGACCTCAGAGAGCAACACTTCACACGAGGATTGACCCATGACCGCTTACTACTACCTGGCCATTGCCATCTGCGCCGAAGTGATTGCCACTGTTTCGATGAAAGCGGTCAAAGGCTTCAGCACCCCGCTGCCACTGGTGCTGGTCATCGTCGGGTACGGGATCGCCTTCTGGATGCTGACCCTGGTGGTGCGCAGCGTTCCGGTGGGCGTGGCGTACGCCGTGTGGGCCGGCATGGGAATCGTGATGGTCAGCGTCGCGGCCCTGTTTATCTATGGGCAGAAGCTGGACGTGCCGGCGATGATGGGGATGGCGCTGATTGTGCTGGGTGTCGTGGTCATCCAGCTCTTCTCCAAGACTGCGGGGCATTAACGACTACTCCCTTTGGCAATCCGATCAATTGTGGCGAGGGGGCTTGCCCCCGCTGGGTCGCGAAGCGGCCCTAAAACACGCAAGCACGGAGTTAACAGATGCACTGTGCAGTCGGGTATTACGACTGCTACGCAGTCGAACGGGGGCAAGCCCCCTCGCCACAGGTTTTGTGCTCACCTCTTGATCCAGTAAATCCCCTCCACTTCGAGTCTGTATACTGCGCCCTCGTCTTGAACACAGAGGTCGCCGAATGCCATCCGTTATTTCCACCGACGTGCTGATTGTCGGCGCTGGTGTCGCCGGCCTCTGGCTGAATGCGCGCCTGCGTCGCCAGGGTTTTTCGACCGTGCTGGTGGAAAGCGCCAGCCTCGGCGGCGGGCAGAGTGTCAAGTCCCAGGGCATCATCCACGGGGGCGCCAAATACGCGCTGCATGGCGCCCTGACCGGTGCCTCGGAAGCCATCGCCGACATGCCGCGCCGCTGGCGTGAAGCCTTGGCTGGCGACGGCGAACTGGACCTGTCCGGGGTGCGCCTGTTGTCCGAAGCCCATTACCTCTGGTCCCCTGGCACCCTCGCCGGCAACCTCACCAGTTTCTTTGCCAGCAAAGCCGTGCGCGGGCGTGTCGATCAGGTCAAGGGCGAGCAATTGCCGCCAGCCCTGCAAGACAAACGTTTCAAGGGCAAAGTCTATCGCCTGGCGGAACTGGTGATCGACGTGCCAAGCCTGATCCAGCGCCTGGCCGATCTGGCCGGAGATGGCTTGCTCGCCGGGCAGAAGATCGAGCCGCTGCTCGAAGGCGGCGTGCTGGTCGGCCTGAAGGTGGACGAGCGCGAGATCCGTGCCCAACGCATCGTCCTGAGTGCCGGCGCCGGAACCGCGGCATTGCTTGAAACGCTGGGCCTGAGCCAGCCCGCCATGCAGCGCCGCCCGTTGCACATGATCATCGCCAAGGGGCCAAGCCTCAAACCGCTGTACGCCCACTGCCTGGGTGGTGGCACCAAACCGCGCATCACCGTGACCACGCACCCGGCGGCAGATGGCCAATGGGTCTGGTACCTGGGCGGCGATATCGCGGAATCCGAAGGCGTGACCCGTGAGCCCGCCGAGCAGATCGCCACCGCACAGAAAGAACTAGGTCAATTGCTGCCATGGATCGACCTGAGCACAGTGCAATGGGCCACCTTGCGCGTGGATCGCGCCGAACCGCTGCAATCAGGCCTGACCCGTCCCGACAACGCCTTTGTGGCCGAGGAAGGCCGACTGCTGGTGGGTTGGCCGACAAAACTCGCCCTGGCACCGGACTTCGCCGACCGGGTGATCGCCAGCCTGACCCGCGACGGTATCCAGCCAAGCCACCCGGCAGCACTGCCTGAACTGCCGAAGCCGCCGATGGGCGTACCGGCCTGGGAGCAACTGCTGCCATGAGCCAACCGACCCTGCACGACCTGCATCGCCCGTTGGGCAGCACCGGCCTGCTGGTTTCACCCCTGGGCCTGGGCACCGTGAAACTGGGCCGCGACCAAGGGGTGAAGTACCCCAACGGCTTTCAGATTCCCGATGACGATGAAGCACGCAGGCTGCTCAAACTCGCCCGCGACCTGGGCATCAACCTGATCGACACCGCCCCGGCCTATGGTCGCAGCGAAGAACGCCTCGGCCCGTTGCTGCGCGGTCAGCGTCAGGATTGGGTGATTGTCAGCAAGGTCGGCGAGGAGTTTGCCGACGGCCAGTCCCGTCACGATTTCAGCGCCGCACACACTCGAATGTCGGTGGAACGCAGCCTGCACCGCCTGGAAACGGACTTCATCGACCTGGTGCTGGTGCACTCCGATGGTAACGACCTGGCGATCCTCAATGACTGCGAAGTCTACGACACCCTCGCCGCGCTCAAGGCCGAAGGCAAGATTCGCGGCTTCGGCTTTTCCGGCAAAACCGTCGACGGTGGCCTCAAGGCACTGGAGCAAGGCGATTGCGCGATGGTCACCTACAATCTGAACGAACAAAACGAGAAGGCCGTCATTGACTATGCTGCTGCACACGGCAAAGCCATTCTGGTCAAGAAAGCCCTCGCCAGTGGTCATGTCTGCCTGAGTCCGGGCGTGGATCCGGTGCGCGCCAGTTTCGAGTTGTTGTTTGAACATCCGGGTGTTGCCAGTGCTATTGTCGGGACCATCAATCCGCTGCACCTCGCCCACAATGTCGCGACCGTTGCCCAGGTCCTACGTAGCCACTGACGCCGCTCACGCGGCCTTAAGCAGGAGCCGACATGTCGCGTACGCTCATCAGAAAGAACCCGAGCAACTTCAAGACCCTGCCGTTATTCGTCGAAGCGACCCCCGAAGGCCTGGCTTATCAGAGCGTCGGCAGGCCGCTGAATTTTTCCCAGACTCTGCAACGTCGTCGACCGGTGACGGTCGGCGACAGCGAACGGTTTGCCCTGGAGCTGGCCAACCTCGGGGTTTCGGTGCGCCTGACCCTGCATTGGCAGAATCGCGACTATTGGGTGCTGGTGCGCCAACGCCGGCAGGACCGTGGCGATGTGGTGCTCAAGCTGATCTCCGGTTATGTGCCCGCCCATGAACTGAATCTGCCCTTGCACACGGCGATCCAGGAAATAGCCGAAGAATGCCTGCTGGAAACCCCGGAAGGCTGGCTCGGTGGGCGGTTCAACGACACCTGGCTGCCAGCGCCCTACTCGGCCGCCCTGCATTACCGTGAAGCCCTGCCGTTTCGCTTGTCGCCACTGTCTGGCTCGGCGCGACCGGTACGTTGCGCCAACCTGATGCTGATGGAGCGTCCGCGGGCTTACGTGCATTTGCCAACGGCGTCACTGCAACTGATCTACGACTTGCGCCTGGACGTTCCCAAGGAAGCCAAATCCCTGAGCCTGTTCCATGTCGATGAACGACTGGAAGGCGATCAACTCGTCGCCCGCCTCGACCGCAAGCGCCCCGATCTGTACTTGATGCCCTTGCAGGACGGCCACCCGATGGCTGAGCTCTACACCTTGAAAAAGGATCAGCTGTGTCCCGCCAGCACGCGCGGACTGTACCTGGCCGAGAGTTTTGCCCGACAGGAAGGCTGGCTGGTTCGCGACGAGCGAATTCGCTGGAAGGACTGGGTGAGGCAGCAGGGCCTGACCCCGCCGGGGAAGGATTCGGGCCTGGCGCGGTTACGCGGGAAGGCCAAGCTCTTGCTGAAGAAAATAGTGCCGCGTAAAGCGGCACGATAGGAAGATCACGTGGATTCTTGTGGCGAGGGGACTTGCCCCCGTTCGGCTGCGAAGCAGTCGGAGAACCCGTGCATGCGGTGTACCTGATACCCCGCAGTTGCAGGTTTTAGGGTCGCTTCGCAACCCAACGGGGGCAAGCCCCCTCGCCACAGCAAGCCCCCTCGCCACAGGTGGCCGCAGATTATTCAGACTTGCGGATCTTCTCGACAATCGCGGTGGTCGAGCTGTTTTCCACCAGCCCCAGCACTTTCACGGTACCGCCATAGGCCGTCACGATGTCCGCGCCGACCACCTGGTCGATGCCGTAGTCGCCGCCCTTGACCAGCACGTCCGGCTTGACCGCGCTCAGCAGGTTTTCCGGGGTGCCTTCCGAGAAGCTGATCACCCAGTCCACCGCACCCAGGCCGGCCAGTACGGCCATGCGCCGGTCGACACTGTTGATCGGACGGCCAGGCCCTTTCAGGCGGCTGACCGATGCATCGTCGTTGATCGCCACGATCAGGCGATCACCCTGAGCCCGCGCCTGCTCCAGATAGGTCACATGACCGGCGTGCAGGATGTCGAAGCAACCGTTGGTGAACACGATCCGCTCGTTGTGCGCGCGGGCATCATCGACCGCCAGCAACAGCTGCTCAAGGCCCAGCACTCCACGCTCGGAACCTTCCTCGCGCTGAATCGCACGACGCAGTTCAGGCGCACTGATGGCCGCCGTACCTAGCTTGCCGACCACAATACCGGCCGCCAGGTTGGCCAGGGCCACCGCGTGGGGCAACTCCTCACCCGCAGCAATCGCGGCCGCCAGGGTGGAAATTACTGTGTCGCCGGCACCGGTCACGTCAAACACTTCACGGGCCCGGGCCGGCAAGTGCAGCGCTGGATGATCCGGGCGCAGCAAGGTCATGCCGTGCTCGCCACGGGTCACCAGCAAGGCACCGAGGTCCAGGTCGTGCATCAGTTGCGCGCCCTTGCTCACCAATTCGTGCTCATCGGCGCAACCACCGACGATGGTTTCGAACTCGTTGAGGTTTGGCGTGATCAGGCTCGCACCACGGTAGATCGAGAAATCCTTGCCCTTGGGATCGGCCAGCACCGGAATGCCGCGGGCGCGGGCAGCCTGGATCAGCGCCTGATGGTTTTTCAGCGCGCCTTTGCCGTAGTCGGACAGCACCAGCACCTTGATGCCTTCGAGCAACTCATCGACCTGCGCGGCCAGCGCCAGCGCGTCGGTGGCGAAGGGTTCTTCGAAGTCGATACGCAGCAATTGCTGGTGACGGCTCATGACCCGCAGCTTGACGATGGTCGGCTGGTGCGCAATGCGCTGGAAGATGGCCCGCACGCCGGCGCCCTTGAGGCTGTTGACCAGACTGTTGGCGGCTTCATCGTCGCCGGTGACACCGACCAGCGAAGCCGGAGCCCCCAAGGCGGCAATGTTCAAGGCAACGTTGGCAGCACCGCCCGGGCGGTCTTCGATGTGATCGACCTTGACCACCGGCACCGGTGCCTCAGGAGAAATCCGTGAGGTACCACCATGCCAGTAACGGTCGAGCATGACATCGCCGACCACCAAGACAGGGGCTTGATCGAATCGCGGCATGGACAACTTCATGGTGCAACCCACATACAGAATGAACAGGGGCGCGATATTAACACAGGGTTGGTGTCGGCTAGTGCGGTGGCTGCAACCGGATGATTCGCCAACATTTTTTGCTCATTTTTTGAGCAATAAACCCGCTAGGCGAAATCAACAAAGTCACGGTAGTGGCTGACCGGTTTCGACGGGAGTGCGAAAGGGCGAGCCAGGCTCGCCCTTTCGGGGTCAGGCGATGTCTTCGGCCGGGGCGTCGAGGCCCATCGCGTTGAGGCGCGAGTAGTAGCCGTTTTGCGCCAGCAGTTGTTCATGGGTGCCGCGCTCGACGATTTTCCCCTGATCCATGACCAGGATCAGGTCGGCCTTCTCGATGGTCGACAGGCGGTGAGCGATCACCAGCGTGGTGCGACCTTTCATGACCTGGTCCAGGGCTGCCTGAATATGCCGCTCGGACTCGGTATCGAGCGCCGAAGTCGCCTCATCGAGGATCAGCAGCGGAGCATTCTTCAACAGTGCCCGGGCAATCGCCAGGCGCTGGCGTTGGCCACCGGACAGCAGCACGCCGTTTTCCCCGACCTGGGTGTCCAGGCCTTCAGGCAATTGAGCGATGAAGTCCATCGCGTAGGCATCCTTGGCCGCCTTTTCAATGTCTTCACGGGGTGCGCCAGCCAGGTCGCCATAGGCGATATTGTTGGCCACGGTATCGCTGAACAGGGTCACGTGCTGAGTCACCTGGGCGATATGCCGACGCAGGTTCAACAGCTTGTACTGTTCCACTTCGACGCCATCGATCAGGATTTCGCCCTTGTCGTGGTGATAGAAACGCGGAATCAGGTTGGCCAGGGTCGACTTGCCGCTGCCCGAACGTCCCACCAAGGCCACCATTTGCCCGGGCTCGACCGAGAAACTGATGTCATTGAGCACCTGACGCTCGGTGTCAGGATAGGTAAAACTGAGGTTGCGCACATCCAGGCGACCGCTGACCACATCACGCTCGACGGTGCCGGTATCGACTTCAGGCTGGACATCCAGTTGCTCGAAGATACTTTCAGCGCCGGCCACGCCCTTCTGGATGGTCGAGCTGACTTCGGACAGCTGGCGAATCGGCTTGGGCAGCAGGCCAGCCAGAGTGATGTAGGCCACCATGTCGCCGGCCGACGCATCGCCCCGCAGGAACAGCACCAGGAACATCAGCACGGCCATGGCGGTGTAGATCACCAGTTGCAGCAACGGCGTGTAGATGGCGCCGGTGCGGGTCATGCGCAATTGCTTGTCGGTGTTGCCCTGGCTGGCATCGAAGAAACGTTTCTCTTCGTACTTTTCACCGCCGAAGCTGCGCACCACGCGATAGCCCTGGATCGTTTCGGACGCCACATGCGTCACGTCCCCCATGGCCAGCTGGATTTTCTTGCTCTGCTTGCGGAATTTCTTGCTGGCCGTGCGCACCATGAGGGCGATCAGCGGCAGGATAGCGACCATGACCAGCGTCAGGCGCCAGTTCATGTACAACAGCGAGGCAAACAGGAAGATCACCGTCATGCCTTCACGGATTACGACCTTGATCGCATCTGTTGCCGCCCCCGTGACCATGGTCACGTTGAAGGTAATACGTGAAATCAGGTGCCCCGAGTTATGCTTGTCGAAATACCGGTTTGGCAACACCAGCAGGTTGTTGAACAACTGGACCCGCAAGTCATGGACCAGGCCCAGGGAAACCTTGGCCAGGAAGTAGTTGCCCAGATACGACCCCAACCCCTGCCACGCGGCGATCAGGATGATCAACAATGGCACCGCCTGCAGCAGTTGCAGATCCCGCAGGTAGGGCACTGTTGGAAACAGCACCGCTTCAGGATTGGATAGACCGTCGACAAAGTACTTGAGGATGTAGCCCAGCATTGGCTGTGTCGAAGCGAAAATCAGAAAACCGACGATGCTGATCAGAAACAGGCTGATATACGGCCGGACATAGCCGAGCAGGCGGAAGTAGATTTTCAAGCTCGATGGGCTTGCGCAGAGACTGGAGTCGGTCATATCACGCGAATGTCGATGAAAAGGACGCTGACTTTACCACAGCTTCCCCAGGGTTCTGGCAATCGCATACAGTCTGTGTATTGTGGCGCGTCAAATAGCCACCCGATGTCCCTGCCTTGGTATGGTCGCTCAATTCAGGAATAAGTTACCCAGCATGCAATTAAACGTTTTGAACAGCACGTCCAACAGAATCTTCGATTTCATTTGTTTGTGGATCCTTCCGCTCGGTTATCTGTTGCTGCTTTGTGCGCTGTTTTTCCTGCCGGGGCGCAGTGTGCATCACAAGCTTTATTATGGCCTGTTCAGCATTCCGGCACTCTTTGCACTGTGCCTGCGGCCGCGGCTCGGCAAAGAGTTGCTGCGCGAGCCGATTGTCATTGCAGCCCTGCTATTTATGGCGTGGGCACTGCTCAGCCTGTGCTGGAGGCCAGACGACGACATCGACTTTGGCCAGTTCAAACCGCCATTGCACACCTTGTTGCTGTTCGTAGGCTGCTACCTGCTGGTGCGCTTTCGCAGCGAAATCATCCAGCCCCTGCTGTTCTGCGCCGCAACGGTGGCACTGGTCATCTCTGCCTACAACCTGTACAGGTTCGACCAGATCTACCAACCGGAAATGCGCTTGATCGGTGTAGGCGCATTCGACAATCCACTGCTCAGCTCCCACGTTTTCGGCTTTTTTTGTACCTATTGGCTGAGCCTGAGCATGACCTGCAAGCGACGCCAGGTACTTTGGCTGAGCGTACCGGCGATGGCGATCATGTTTGCCGCAGTGCTGGCCACCGGCTCCAGGACCCCACTGGTTGCACTGACGCTGGCGGCGCTATGGCTGTGTTTCATCTGCTGGAATCAACGCTCGGTCTTCATGCTTGGCACCATGTTCTTCGCCGGTACGGCGACTTTCGCGTTGTTTGCGGACAAAATCTTCGAAAGAGGCAGTTCCTTCCGCATCGAGCTCTGGCAATTGACCCTGAGCCGGATCGCTGAACACCCATGGATCGGGCACGGTTACAACGCCGCACTGAGACTGGATCCCGGCGTAGGCTACAACCTTCAGGAGCCCCATAGCTTTGCCCTTGGCGTGCTCTACTACGTCGGCATTATCGGCCTGCTGCCATGGCTGTTCTTTGTTGTATGGAGCTTCATCAGCAGCCGGCGCCATCGTGTGCAACCGCTGTTTATCATCGCCTCAGCCTGGCTGGCCTTCGGTATCGGTGCAGGCCTGACTGAAGGTGGCGGGATCATCTCTCGCCCCAAGGAGCACTGGTTCCTGCTATGGATCCCCTTGGCGCTGATTGCCGCATTGAGCATCAATCAACGTGCCCGGCGCCTGCTGGACACGCCGATCAAGACGGCGACACCAAGCGCCCTGCAACAGCTGACTGCCGATGCCAGGGTCATCGAAGAGGATGGTCTGGGCCCCAAGGTCCTGCGCCTGACCGATGGCAGTTTTCTCAAGCTGTTCCGTCGCCGTCGCTGGTATACCTCGGGCAGTTTCACGCCCTACTCCGATCGGTTTGCCGTCAATAGCGTGCAACTGCGCGGCATGGGCATCCCGACACCGCACATCCTCGACCTTTACCGGTTCGAAGACGGCAGCACCGCCGTGCATTACTCCCCGTTGCCAGGCAACACGCTGCGCCAGATCCTGCAAGGCATCACCGCCCCGGCGGTGCGCCAGGCACTGGTGGAGCGCTTCGGTAAATTCATGGCTCAACTGCACCAGCAAGGGGTCTACTTCCGCTCCCTGCACCTGGGCAATGTGCTGGTGCTGGAGGACGGCGAGTTCGGCCTGATCGACCTGGCCGACCTGCGAATTTACCCCTCGGCATTGAGCCCTTCCCTGCGTCGGCGTAATCTGCGCCACATGCAGCGCTATGCATCGGATCGGCATTGGTTGTTCGAGGATCACTTCGAAGCACTGCTGCTGGGATACGCCGCAACGGCCTCGAAAGCCGACGTGGATAATTTGCACAGGCACGTGCTGGCCGGTAGTCCTCCGGCCCAGGCTCACTGATGACAGAAACCAACCCGCTTATCGCGATGGCGGCCTACCTGCTCGCCATCGCGACCGCTGCGCTACTGTTGCGCAGCGTGCCGAAAATCCCCCGAGAGCTGGAGCATTGGGGCGAAAGCCGCTTTGCCGGCATCGACGGCTTACGCGGGTATCTGGCCTTCGGCGTGTTCGTGCACCACTCGATCATTACCTGGATCTTTCTGAAAACCGGCGTGATCGACTTTCCACCGAGCAACTTCTACTCGCAGCTCGGCCAGGGTAGCGTCGCCCTCTTTTTCATGATCACCGGCTTTCTGTTCTGGAACCGCTTGCTCACCCACGGACGGCAGCACGACTGGCTGGCATTTGCGGTATCCAGGCTGTTTCGCCTCTACCCGCTATACCTGCCGCTGATGTTGACCGTGTTTGTCTGTGTGTTCTATTTGCAGGACTGGGAACTCAAGGACTCCGGCACCCAACTCATTGGCCAGACCCTGGCCTGGCTGATCTTCGACCGGCCAGACGTCAACCAGTACCACCAGACCGGCATGCTGATCTCCAACGTCACCTGGACGCTGGGGTACGAGTTGTTTTTCTACCTGGCCCTGCCACTGGCCGCCATGGTGTTCATTTATCGCGGCGGCTGGATGCAGACGGTGCTGTGCCTGATCGGCATCTATACCCTGTACCAGGTGGTCGGCTGGGAACACTCGCTGAAGAAGCACTTCCTGGCCAGCTTCCTCGGCGGCATCGCTGCGGCGTACTGGATTCGCCGTCCACAATGGGTCGCCTGGAGCCTGTCTCCACTGGCGGGCATCGTCGCCCTGCTCGCGCTGGCGATCGCCTTTACGGCGTTCAACCGGGCATTCAACCTGGGGGCGCTGCTGCTGCTTTCACTGTTCTTTGTGATCGTGGCGTCCGGCAATACCTTGTTCGGCGCCCTGAGACCACGCAGCATCCGCTGGCTGGGGGAAATCAGCTACAGCACGTATCTGCTGCACGGTTTCGTGCTATGGGTACTGGTGCAGCGACTGCCGCCGATATTGCACCTTGACGTCCGGCAAGCCTGGGTCTTCCTGCCGTTGCTGGCCGTGTGCAGTTGCCTGCTGATCATCATCAGCAGCCTGACTTACCTGTACATCGAAAAGCCCGGTATCAATGCCGGCAAGAAAACCCTGCACTGGTTGCGCCAGAACAGGAAGCCGAGGAAAGAACTTCCGGAGGAAACAGCTCAACAACGTTGAGCCGTTTCCGGGGCATGCCTGCGAGGACAATGCCCCGCCTTCCCCCCCTTGAATCCAGCCTCCGGCTCAGTCTTTCTCCAGCCGTGAGAAATACATCCGGCCCAGTCCACGCCAGGTTTTCTTGTTCCAGGCCTTGAACGGAATCTGCGCCAGCAACTCCCGCGCCAGCTTGCGATCACGGTTGGCGGTCTTGAGGAACATGGAATTGAGGAACTTGTAGCGCACCTCGTCATACAGCGGGTGATCGCTGAAGAGCGCGTAGGTGCGCAGGATGCTATCGATCATGAAGCGGTGATTCTTGTAGGAGTTGGTGGCGTGCTTGCGATAGCGCGCCATCAACACATTCAGACCATCGATGAAGTAACCGGCATGGGTCACCTTCAGCTCGATCAGCAAGTCTTCCAGGCGAATGGTCGGGTCGAAACCGCCCACCTTGTCCAGCGCTTCGCGGCGGATCATCAGGGTAGGCGCCGGAGGATAGGGCTTGCGCTCGAGGAACATGTCGTCGAAATCCAGACGACGGAACGGCACATCCCGACGCTGGCGCTTCTCGGGGTAGAGATTGCCGTCGGCATCGATCAGTTCGATGTTACCGGCGCAAATGCCGACCTCGGGCTTGCCCTCCATATGCGCGACCTGAGTGGCGATTCGCTCCGGCAGCATGATGTCATCCGAACCGAACGGCACGATCAGGCTGCCCTTGGCCCGGGCAATTGCACCGTTGAGGGTGTTGGTCAGCCCCTGGTTTTCCTGAACCCGGAAGTCGAAGCCATGGATGGCCTGCAATGCCTTGATCCGCTCGACGCTGTCATCCTTCGAGCCGTCGTCGACCACCAGCAACTCGATGTTCCGATAGGTCTGGTTGAGGACGCTGAGAATGCTTTCCTCGATGTAAGGGGCATGGTTGTACGACGCGATGATGACCGTGACGATGGGTTGCGCGTCGTTCATGGCTGCTCCTTGCGGGCCTGTTCCAGGCCGGAATCGATCAGATTGAGGTATTCGCGACGGAACTCCTCAATGTCATGGTGTTGCTGCAGATAACGGAAGGACTGCTCGCCCTTGGCCTTGAGCTCGTCATCCGAAAGGCCAAGGTAAGTGTCCAGCGCCGCCTGCAGCGTCGGCACATCCTTCGGCGTAATCGCCAGGCCACCGGCCCCCTCGATGAGCGGCAACATGGCCGGCACGTTCGAGGCGATCACCGGCAAATGCCCGCTCATGCCTTCGAGCAGCGCCAGCCCGAGGCCTTCGGCCAAAGAAGGCATGGTCCAGATGTCGAAAGCTCGAATGTACTGCAGGGCAATTTCCTTGAACCCCAGCAAATGGGCGCGACCGCTGAGGCCGAGGCGGTCGATTTCCGCGGCCAGGCGCGACTCTTCGCGGCCGGCACCAATGATCGCCAGTTGGGTATTGGGGTACTTGTCCTTGAGTGCCGCGAAGGCCTGCAGCAAATAGATATGGCCCTTGACCGGCACCAGTCGCCCCAACGCACCGATCAGCCGCACCGACGGATCGATGCCCAGCATTTCACGGGCCTTTTCACGACTGTGTTGTAGACCTTCGGCCTGCTCGATGTCGATGGCATTGGTGATGGCATAGGTATTCTGATCGGTGAAGCCGCAGTCACAGTCCAGCAGATACTGTTTCACCGCTGGCGACACGCCGACGAAGCGCCAGTGACGATCGATCAGGCGCTGGGTCTGGCGGCGCCGGTAAAAACGGTCGTACTCGCCAAAGCCGTGGGAAATGCCGATGCACAACGGCACTTTCAACCAGCGGTTGAGCGCCAGCATCATGTTCACCGGCTTGAAGCGGTTGCAGATCACTACATCGAATTTTTCCCGACGGCAGAACTTGTACAGCTGCCACATGGCCCGCAGGCGCATGCCCTTGAGGGACTTGTCGGAAAATTCGAAGTACACCGAACGGTCGGCTCGGCTCACTGCTTCGCCCGGCCCGGGTTTGCCGCGCAGAAACGCGGCGGTCACTTCATAGCGATCACCGGGCAGGGCCTTGACGATTTGCTCCGCGAGGTCGGCGAAATCATGGGCTTTGACGTTGTAGTCAGGCTGCAGCTGCAGGACCTTCGACCGCTGACTCATAACTCTCCCCGCTGAGAAACATTGCCTGGTGTGTGCTTGATGGACCACAAAAGCTCGTGGCGCCGGACGGCCTTGCGAAAGAATTCGTTCTGGCCATAGCTGGACGGCAACCGGCCGGCCAACAAACGTTGTATCAACCGACGCAAGCGACGCTTGAACGGCATCGCCGATTGCAGGTCGTGCATCATGCCCAACGCCATGGCCTTGTCTCGCTGCTGCTCCAGCGGCAAGGGCAGGCAATAAGGCTGCATCGGCTGGGCCGGATCGAAGGCCGGCGGCAGGGCGATGCCATCACCGGTATCGCCCATCGGCCAGCGGTCGTTGTCGTGCAGGTGGTTGGCATAGCCCAATAGCGTGGTCGGCTGCCAGTCCAGGCCTTGCAAGGCTTCGAGAACTGCCGCCTGGGCGCAGATATGATCGGGATGCGGATCGAGGGTCGGATGCGGCAGGACGATGACCTCGGGGCGGGCCCGCAGCAGCAACTCACGAAGATCCGCCAGCAGATTGTTCCAGGTCGGCGCGCCATCGGCATCGCCCGGTAGCGTGAAAGGATTCAACTGACGGAACAGCCGGGTATCGTCCAGGTCCGCTTCCCGCGATCCCGCGGTCACCGCAGGCGCGGCCTGCATGCTCGCCAGTTGCAGGCAGAAATAACCCAGTTGTACGCAGTGGGCCTCGGGTACACCGGCCCAACGTGGCACGGTGATGCTGTCCCAGGTGCGCAGGCGGCCTTTCAAGCGGGCCGCATCGACCTTGTTCAGTCCCATCTGCCGGTAGTGTTCGGCTTCGATTTCGCCCGCTGTCAGCGTGACGATCCAGGTTTCGTCGGCTTGGCTGTACAAACCGTAGGCTGCCAGCTCGGCATCATCGGCGTGGGGCGCGATGACCATCACCCTTTGACGCCGATAATCCGGATGTTCCAGTGCCCACAGCACAGGCTCACCGAACACACGACAGAAACGCCCGCGCAAGCGCAGCTCACCACGCGACAGCGCCTGAGCCTGACCACTGAGATTGAGGTAACGCAGGCCGTTTACGCCTCGTTCGAAGGTTTGTCGATCAGGGTTTTCGCCCCCCGCCAACTCGACCACTGGATCGATAAAACGTCCCAGCCAGGTGCTTTTCACCCGCAGGGCCAGCACCAGCGTCGCATCGTCGACCAGCATCACGCCCTCGTCCAGCCGCAAATGTTCACCGTTCAGGTGCACCTTGGGCTGGGGCGTGTAGGGCGGAAAGCTGTATTGGTAATCGTCTTTCGGTGAGTAGAACAGGTGGTCGGCAAACCAGGCTTCGTGGGCAACCCAACCCAGAACCGCCAGCACCAGCGGCAACCACCAGGCCACCAGTACACCCATGACGATCAACAGCACCAGCGCAATCAGCAGGCCGATACGTTTGTTGCGCCGATGGCGCTTGAGCAGTTGCTGTTTGCGGCTCATGGTTTGGCTCATACGGTGAAGACCGGCACGGGGTTGCACCAGCGATCCTTGTATTCACGGTCGGCGCGACCGAAGGAAAAGCGCAACGGTTTGTCCTGCGCCCGGGCATGCTCCCAGGCGCTTTGCGTATTGATGAAGCTCAATACGCTACCGGGGCTGAATTCGCGGGTTTCGGGGTCAACGCCGCCGTTGATGTACTCGACGCTGATCCATTCCGGCGCTTCGACGCGGTACACCAGTTGAATCGCAATCGGCGCATCGTTGAGGAAGATCACCGAACCGATCAGCAACTCGCGCAGCAGCTCGAGGACTTCGGCCATGCGCGCAGCGCCGGTGGCCGGAAACCCCCAACGACGCTGGAACAGATCACAGTAGATCGCCGCCAATTCAGCGCTGGAAAATTCGCCGACCGGACGCACCACACCGCCCGCCTCTTCCAGCAGACGCAATTCACGGCGCTGGTTGTAGCGAAACTTCTTCGACAGCTCTTCCGGGGTACGGGCCATGGCCAGTTGTTCTGTCTGCAACTTCATGCCGCTGAAGCGGGTTTCGTTGAGTGCCGACAAGTAGCGTGCACGATGGCGCAGAGGAGCCTGAACATCAGCGGCGGCCGGCAAAATCAGCTCGGCATTGCCGAGATCGAACAGGCCTTTTTTGCCGTTGCGCTTGAGCACATCCTTGGACAGCGCCACATCGCGGCCCCAAGTCGGGATCGCGGCCTTGACTTCGCCCTGTTGCTCCCAGGCCAGGTATCGCACCGGAATGCCGGCAAGATCCGCCAGACGTTCGACCACCAGAGGGTGAGTCGCGACGCTTCCGCCAAATTGCTGCCAGGCTTTTGCGTAGGTAGAGGCGTCAACGGGCGACCAGCCACGTTCGCGCCAGCCTTGGAATCGGTTGAGCATCAGCCCCTCGGTGCCAGATCGGTAACTTGCGGCAGACGCCAGAAGGTGTCGCGCACCGCACGGTCGGAGAAACGCTCACGCAAGCGATCGAGCATCATCTCGGCGCATTGACGGCGCTGTTGATCATCCATACCCGCCAAATGTTGCAGGCCTTGTGCAAGGTGTTCAGCATCGCCGAGCGGGAACAGAATGCCCACGCCTTCGACCACTTCCTTCGCCCCGCCACACGCTGTGGCGAGCAAGGGTACGCCAGCGGCCATTGCCTCCAGCAGCACCATGCCGAACGGTTCGTGATCGGAACTCAGGGCAAATACATCAAAGGCGCGGAAATAATTGCGCGCGTCCGGCACCTGACCGAGGAACAGCACCCGATCACCGATACCCAGCTCCCGAGCCAGCTCCTTGAGATCCTGCTCCAGACGCCCCTTGCCGAGAATCACCAGTTGGCTGTTGCCCGGAAGCCCCGGCAACGCCGCAGCAAAACCGTGCAGCAGAGTAGCCTGATCCTTGTCCGGGTGCAGTCGGCCAACGTTGCCGACAATCCACGCATCAGCCGAGAGACCGAGGGTTTCCCGAGCTTCGCGAGCGGAAACCTGACTGGCTTGCAGCGCAGGCACGTCAATGCGGTTGTAAAGGGTTTGAATACGCGTCGCCGGCCATTTCGGCAGGCATTGGCGCATGTCGTCGCGCACCGCATCGGACACACCGAGCAGGCTCAGACGCTTGCGGAAAATATGCGCGAACAGTTTGCGCGTGCCGCGCTTGTAATCGTCAAACGCGTGGTGCACGCCAATCACCGGCAACGAAGTGCCGAGCAAGGCGATGTAGATCGGCTTGAAGCGATGGGCGATGCAGAAACTGAAGTTGCGCGACGCGGCGATCTTGCGCAGATCGCCGATGGCACCCAGCTTCAGGCCGCGAATGGCCTTGGAGCTGTATTCCATGAACAACACTTCATCGGAAGCACACGCTGCGGCCACCTCGCTATCGGCAGCCCCGGTCAGAAAGACCGTGGTCACCCGATAACCGGTGCCCGCGAACAGACTGGCGTACTGCCGTGCGCAGTCCAGGAACGGCCCGTCATAGCCGTGGCAGAACTGCAGCACATGGCGTTCAGCCGAGCGAGTCATAAGCGTTTGCGCCCTCTTTGACCACCAGGATGTCTTCCATGATCAGGTACTGCAGATCGGAGCCGAAGAACATATTCAATGCATCGGTCGGCGAGCAGATCATCGGCTCGCCACGACGGTTGAGCGAGGTGTTGAGCGACACGCCGTTGCCGGTGAGCACTTCCAGCGCTTTCATCATGTCGTAGTAGCGCGGGTTATATTCGCGCTTGAGCACCTGGGCCCGGGAGGTGCCGTCTTCGTGGACGACTTCCGGCACGCGGGTTTTCCACTCTTCAGCCACTTCGAAGGTGAAGGTCATGAACGGAGCCGGGTGATCGATCTTGATCATCTGCGGCGCCACGGTGTCGAGCATCGACGGGCAGAAAGGCCTCCAGCGCTCGCGGAACTTGATCTGGTGGTTGATGCGGTCGGCCACGCCCGGCACGCTTGGGCAACCGATGATCGAACGCCCGCCCAGTGCACGCGGACCGAACTCCATGCGGCCCTGGAACCAGGCCACCGGGTTGCCATCGACCATGATTTTGGCGATCTGCTCCGGCATGTTGTCGAGCTTGCGCCAGGTCGGCTTGTTCTCGTGACGGGCGCATGCGGCAATCACGTCTTCGTTGCTGTACGACGGGCCGAGGTAGACGTGTTCCATCTTCTCGACCGGCACGCCGCGGGCGTGGGACACATAGGCAGCCGCGCCGACTGCGGTACCGGCATCACCGGACGCCGGCTGTACGAACAGCTCTTTGACGTCGTCGCGGGCGATGATTTTCTGGTTCAGCTTGACGTTCAACGCACAGCCACCGGCATAGGCCAGTTTGCCGGTTTCCTTGAGCACGTCGCCCAGGTAGTGGTCGATCATCTGCAGCGCAATCTTTTCGAACAGCGCTTGAATGCTGGCGGCGTAGTGGATGTAAGGCTCGTCGGCGATGTCGCCTTCGCGCTTTGGACCCAGCCACTCGATCAGTTTCGGCGAGAAGTAGTAACCCTTGCCCTTTTCTTTGTAGCGACGCAGGCCGATGACGTTGGCGTAGTCGGTGTTGATCACCAGTTCGCCGTTTTCGAACGAAGCCAAGCGCGAGAAATCATATTTGCTGGCGTCGCCGTACGGCGCCATGCCCATGACCTTGAACTCACCGTCGAGCATATCGAAACCGAGGAACTCGGTGATCGCGCCATACAGGCCGCCGAGGGAGTCCGGATCGAAGAATTCCTTGATCTTGTGGATCTTGCCGTTTTCGCCATAACCGAAGAAGGTCGTGGCGTACTCGCCCTTGCCGTCGATGCCCAGGATCGCGGTTTTCTCTTTGAAACCGGAACAGTGATAAGCGCTGGAGGCGTGGGCAAGGTGGTGCTCGACCGGCTCGATCTTGATCTTCTTCGGATCAAAACCCAGCTGCTCCAGGCACCAGACGATCTTGTTGCGATAGCGCTTGTAGCGACGATTGCCCATCAGGATCGCGTCGAGTGCACGGTCCGGGGCGTACCAGTAACGCTTGGCGTACTGCCAGCGGGCCTTGCCGAACAGACTGATCGGTGCGAATGGAATCGCGACCACGTCAACGTCGGACGGCTTGATACCGGCCTGTTCCAGGCAGAATTTCGCCGATTCGTAGGGCATGCGGTTCTTTGCATGTTTATCGCGTACGAAGCGTTCCTCTTCAGCCGCCGCGACCAGCTTGCCGTCGATATACAGGGCTGCGGAAGGATCATGGCTAAGGGCGCCGGACAGGCCAAGAATCGTCAATGCCACAGGGGTCTAGCCTCTTTAGTCTGCATGCAGGCGCAAGCGCCTCAAAAATTAATGTGCCCTCGCAATGAGCGAGAGACAGCTAAAGGGCGGGATTATAGCGTAAAAGCGGCGGCAAACCTCTAGCCGCAAGCGGCACGCAACCACGGCCGGGACCTCACGGCATTTTTTATCCGCGCGCAGGCCGCCAATAGATGGCGATACTGCCGTCCACGCTTTGCCGGTAAATCGTGTACGGCAAGACAACGGTATCCAGCGCGCCAGACACGGCCAGGTCCACCAATACGAGCGGCACAAGGACACCCGTAGGGTCTGGCGGTGCATTCAAGACACAGAAGTCGTAGGCGAGGCCGCTGTAGACCCGTGGAATGGATTGGCAATAGGTCTTTTGCCGACGCAGCCCCTGCGCGGCTTGGGCTTCATCCTGCAGGACGGTGGCGGCGGTCCCGCACCCCGTTAGCGACACTGATAAAACACCCGCTGAAACTGCCATTTTGATCGTCACAGCCTACCCTCCGAGAACGTCAGGCAAACTAGCATCCGGGCGATTTGGGCCACAGTTCATGACTTCCCAAGATCGCGTAGGACGGTTCACAAGAACTTGTCGCCCTTCTCGGCTGGCAGTTCCGGCCCCTTCGCGAGCAAGCCCGCTCCCACATTAGCTCTCCAGCGAACACAATATTTGTGGGCGACATAGATCAACTGTGGGAGCGGGCTTGCTCGCGAAAGGACCGAAGGTCCGATTCAGCCCGCGCTGGAGATGTCTTTGGGAAGACGCTGATCGATGACCTGATAAAGGGCACTGCCCTCAGGCCAATTGCGCATGAACCGCGCGCGATCCCTTGCATACGCTGGGGAGAAACTACCGAGGGAGCCGTGCTGGCACATCGAATCGAGGTCGATCAACGCCCAGCGATCCTGCTGCCAGAACAGGTTATGCCCCTTGAAGTCGCCATGGCTGATGCGTAGACGAATCAACTCGGCGAACAGATGATCCAGTGCCGCCAGCTCGGCTTCCGGTGCATCACCACGCTCCACATACGGCGCAAAACGCTCGATGATGTCCGGCCCCGGCAGGTACTCGGTGATCAGGTAAGCCCGGCTACGCAGCCACAGGAAACGCTTTTCCAGCAACGCCAGCGGCTTGGGCGTGGCAATCCCGAGGAACGCCAGGCGGTTACCTTCGCGCCATGAATGCCAGGCCCGGCTCGGGCGCCAGAAGCGCTTGAGCCAGTGGGCAAAACCCTTGATGTTGTAGCGCTTGATCACCAGCGTGCGGCCATCCACCTCGACCTTGCCGACGCTCGCCGCACCGCCGGTCTTGTACAGGTGCCCTTGATCGAGCAAGGCATCGGCCTGCTCCAGCACAGGCACCATCGACGGCACTTCCTCGCGGCGAATCGCCCGTAACCCGAAGGCTCCGCGCTGGACGCTGAACAGCGTGCACTCGCGGCCGACCTTGATCAGGAAGTCCTTGAGGCGCCAACTGCGGACCTTGTCGATCTGCTTCTGCAACGCCTCCATGGGCAAGGCGTGTTCGCCGTTGCTAAGCAGGTAATACACCAGCAACTCTTCAATGAAGGGTTCAATCGACTTCGGCAACTGGGCGAAGAACACCCCGAGGTTTTCCAGGACCTTCTGCCGGGACAGCGGCTGACCAGCTGTCTCGCAGCAGATACCTGCGCCATCGATCAGGTACAGGCGACCACCCTGACGCAGCAAATTGTCCAGGTGCAGGTCTTCCTGCCACAGGCCCTTGCGATGCATCTGTCCGATCGCGCCCAACGCCTCGGCCAACACCGCCCCTTGCCCATCGGACAGTACGGGCTGCTGCTCCACCTGTTTCCAGGTGTCGCCCAGGCTTTCGGCATGCTCAAGGAAATCAAACAGCAGCCAGCCACCCTCGCCGTCCTTCAGGCCATCGGCCAACAGCTGCGGCGTGGTCAGCCCCTGGGCAGAGAGCAGGCGCACGCCATCCAGTTCACGCTGAAAATGCCGTGCAGCCTTGTTGCCGACCAGCAATTTGGCCAACACCGGCCGGCCACGCCAGACGCCAGCACCGACATAACGCTGCCCCGGCAACACCCGCAACAGGCTCAGCAGTTGCAGCTCGGCGGGGCCGGCGGCGTCGGCCAACGAAACGCTCAGCGGCAAAACGGGAGTGCGGCCTGCGGTCTTCAGTTCGGATAAACGCATCAGCGCGGCCTCTTTTGGCTACGCCGCGCAGTCAATCGCTGCAGCCAGCTATCGATCAGCGAGCTGTCCTGCGGCTGATCCAGATAGGCGGCCAGCAATTGCCGCAGTTGCGACTCGCCCCACTCGGGCGCACGGCGCGTCAGCGGCTCCAGGTCCTTGATTCGGTCACGCTGCCCGTACAGCAGCGGCCGGGTCTTTTCCAGGTCGATCAATTGAGCCTGATAGCCGTTGCCGGTGGCGCGCATGAAAATGTGCTTGGGATAGAAACACCCATGCACCTGGCGTGCGGCGTGCAGCTGCCGGGCCAGTTCGCCACTGGCCTTGAGGATTTCCGAGTGCTGCTCAGGGCTCAATTGAGTCCAGCGCTGCAACAGCGAGTCGAGGTCGTCCCAACCGTCCAGGGCACGGGTCAGCAGGATCGCGCGGACCTCGCCATTGACCTTGCGCTCCCCGTAGAACACCGCTTCGAGCGCCGGAATGCCCATCTTCCGGTAACGGGAGATGTTGCGAAACTCGCGAGCGAAACTCGGCTCGCCGAACGGTGCGCGCAAGGTGCGGGTCAGGTAGTTGCTTTGACGCTTGAGGTAGAAACCATGACCTTCCAGATCCAGCCGAAACACGCTGCTCCAGCCGCCGCCAACGGTGTTGGGTTCGTCCACCGCATCGAGCTGTTTGGTCCAAAGTGCCTCGAACGTGCCGAGGCCATGGCGCTCAAGCAGCGCACGGTCTTCAGCGGCCAGAAAGTCAGTCATTCGCGTCCCTCGAAAAATCTCACCACGTGCCGGATGCGTTTTTTGTCCGCAGCGTTGAGCCGGGTCCGGTTGCGGTATTGCAGGTAAAAGCGCAGGCGCTGTGTAGCCGACAATTGATATTTGGCGACCTTGTCCAGGCACGCCAGATCCTTGGTAATACGGTACTTGAGCCAGAAACCGCGCCAGAAATCGCCGTTGGGGCAATCGATCAAAAACACTCGAGCCTGATCGTCGATCAGCAGGTTGCGCCACTTCAAATCATTATGGGTGAAGCGGTGGTCGTGCATGGTCCGGGTGTATTGGGCCAGCTGACGACTGACGGTATTGACCCAGGCGCGGTCCGCCAGCTTCGGGTCGTGGCGCTCGGCCAGTGCCGACAAGTCCTCGGTACCCGGCAGCTCCCGGGTAATCATCGCGCCGCGAGCGTAGGCCGCACCGCGCCGCTCCAGCCCCCAGGCCACCACTTCGGCAGTGGGGATACCCCACTTGGCAAAGCGCTTGAGGTTCTGCCATTCCATCTTCACCCGAGGCTTGCCCAGGTAACGCCGCAAGCCTTTGCCGGCGCCCACATACCGTTTGACGTAATAGTTGACGCCATTGCGCTCGACACGGATGACCTCCGAGAGCGCGTCACGGGTCAAACGCTCGCCTTGCAGCGCAAACACAGCCTCGAGGCTGCCGAAGTCATCGGCCAGCTCGCTGTAGGCCGGTTCCAGCTTCCAACCCGACATCAGAGCGCATCCCCGTATCGCTGTTTACGCTCGTAGAGCTTGTTGGCCTTGCCGTCGAGCCATGCCAGCAAAGCTGCCTCTTCACACAGGATCTGTCGTATCGGTTGCTGGAAATAGCCTTTGAGGAAACGCAGCTTGTCGCGGCGGGTCAGGCCGATGTCCAGCGCGGAAAAGTACAGGGCAGCCAGGTCCTTGTTGCGCCAGCGTAAGGTGATCGCCGGACGGGTCTGGGCACGGTGCAGGTCGATCACCGAAAGCTTGAAGTCGTCGGCGGTCACCGGTTTGTCGGTGTGCAGCAGGAAATGGCAGATGTAGCAGTCGCGGTGGTTGACCCCGGCGCGGTGCATCATGCCGGTCATGCGCGCGACTTCGGCGATCAGTGCGCGCTTGAGTTTTGGCTCCGGTGGCTGTCGGGTCCAGTTGATGCTGAAATCTTCCAGGCTGACCGTCGGCGCCAGCTCTTCGGTGACGATGAACGAATGTTGATCGGCCGGGTTACGGCCCTTCTCGCCATACGCGACGGCGGTCATGGTCGGCACGCCGACTTCCTGCAGTCGCTGAATCGCCTTCCACTCCTGACCGGCACCCAGTACAGGAAGCTTGGCCGTCAGCAGGTTCTTGAATATTTCGCCCCAGCCGATGCCACGGTGGATTTTCACGAAAAACCCGTTGCCGTCGACTTCCGTGCGTAATGTCCGGCGTGCTTCCAGCTCGCGGTACACCTCGCCCTTGAGCCCCTCGACTTCGGCGAACGGGTCGCGTCCGGCCCAGAGGCTCTTGAACGGTTCAGCCAGCATCAACTTCATTTAAGCGTGCTCCGCCAGAATCACATCCGCCGCGTGCTGCGGCATGCTGTAGAGGTCGGCCGTTTCGGCGAAGGCCAGACCATTGCGGCTCCAGGCCGCCCTTGCTTGAGCGTCGTTCAACATGCCGGTCAGGTACTGCGTCAGCTGTGCCTGATCGAACGGTTCGTCCAGCACCAGGCCAGCATCGGCCTCGGCGATGTAATGGGCGTAACCGCACACCGCGCTCACCAGCACCGGCAAGCCGGCCACCAGGGCTTCGAGCAGCACGGTGCCGGTATTCTCGTTGTACGCCGGGTGGATCAACAGATCGGCACCCAACAGGAAACGCGGAATGTCACTGCGCCCTTTGAGGAACGTGACGTTGTCGCCCAGCCCCAAGGTCGCGCTCTGCATCTGGAATAACTTGGGGTCATCCTGGCCAATTACAAACAGCCGGGTGCGCTTCTTAAGATCAGCGGGCAATGCCGCCAGCGCCTTGAGGCTGCGATCGACGCCCTTGGTCTTGAACCCGGAGCCGATCTGCACCAGCAGCAGTTCATCGTCCTTGAGATTGAATTCAGCGCGGAACCCGGCACGAATTTCATCGGCATCGGCCGGCCGACGACGATCCTGGGCGATACCCGGTGGCAGCAGGTGAAAGCGCTCCAGCGGCGTGTCGTAATGCTTGATGAACAGCGGTTGCTGGACCTCGGAAATCATCAGCACTTCGGTCTTCGCCTCTTTGGCAAACACCGCCCGCTCGTATTCGGCGAAGTGGCGATAGCGGCCCCAACGGCGATACAGCGAGTTACGCAGGTTCTGCGCCTTGTCTTCGAAACAGCCGTCGGCGGCGTAGTAGACGTCCAGGCCCGGCATCTTGTTGAAGCCGATCAGGCGGTCGACCGGGCGCTTGGCCAGGTCCGCCTCCATCCATTCGCTGAGCTTTTCGTTGCGCCGATGGTTGAAGAACGCCTTGACCGGCGCCACCAGCACTTCGAAACCCGGCGGTACGTCGCCTTCCCAAATCAGCGTGTAGACGCGAATCTGATGGCCGCGCTTTTGGCACTCCAGGGCGATTCGCATGAAATCGCGCTGCAAGCCGCCAAATGGAAAATACTTGTACAAGACAAATGCCAATTGCATCAGCGCAGCTCCTCAGCCATTAACAACGTGCTCAGTCGGCTCGCGACACGCTCGGGATTCAGACGCGTGAAGCACAACGGCCACTCGCGTTTCAGGTCAAACTGACGGGCATCTTCAGCCGTCGGTTGATAAGTGCATTTCTTTTGCAGGCACGGCGCACAAGGGAAGTCGCTGGCCAGGTGAATCTGCACCTTGCCATAGGCGCCGGTCAGGCCCGGGTTGGTCGGGCCGAACAGCGACAGCGTCGGCACATCCAGCGCGGCGGCCAGATGGCCCAGGCCGGTGTCCACCGCCACGCAGGCTTGCGCGCCCGCCAGTACCTTGCCGACACCGGCCAGGTTCAGTTTGGGCAACACCTCGGCGTGTTTGAAACCGGCTGCGATGCGCTCGGCCCGGGCTTTCTCCAGCGCATTGCCCCACGGCAGTTTCACCCCTACGCCCAGGTAGCCGACCCGCTCGGTCAGCTCACGCCAATAGGCTTCGGGCCAGTGCTTGGTGTCCCAGGTGGTGCCGTGCAGAAACACCACGTACGGATTCTTGCGCGGCAATTCCACCAGGCGCTCGATATTCAGTCCGTAGGCGCCCAGGCCTTTGGGCAAGTCATAGCCCAACGCGATGGCGAACAACTGACGCACTCGCTCCACCGCGTGCTGCCCGCGGGCAACGGCCAGGCGTCGATCGTAAAAGCGCGCAGCGATGGGCTCGCGTGCAGAGCTTTTATCGAGACCGGCCACCGGCGCCTTTACGTAACGGGTCAGCCAGGCGCTTTTCAGCAGGCCCTGGGCGTCGATCACCAAGTCATATTTCGTGGCGCGAACGCTTTGCTTGAAGCGCTTCCACTCACCGCTCTTGATGGTCTGCCAGATGTTTTTGCGCCAGCGACGTATCGCCACCGGAATCACCTTGCCCACCGCTGGATGCCAGGTCGGGATCTCGGCAAAGCCTTCTTCCACCACCCAGTCGAATTTGATGCCGGGGATCGCCCGCGCCGCGTCGGTCAACGCCGGCAACGCATGAATGACGTCGCCCAGCGAAGAAGTCTTGATCAACAGAACCCGCAAGCTATTTGACCTCGACCGGAGTGCCTTGCAACCGCTGCAGGGCTTCGTTCACCGCTTGCGGCATGAGTTGGCGCAAGCAGTTGTAATGGCCGAAACGGCAGGTGCGGTCGAAGCATGGGCTGCATTCGATGCCCAGGCGAACGACTTCGACGTGCTCGGCCAACGGTGGCGTGAAACCTGGCGACGTCGAGCCGTAGACCGCCACCAATGGGCGATTCAGCGCGGCGGCAACGTGCATCAGGCCGGAGTCGTTGGACACCACCGCATCGGCGCAGGACATCAGGTCGATGGCTTCGGCCAGCGAGGTGCCGCCGCTGAGGTTGACCGATTCTTCACGCAGGCCGGGAATCAGCCGCGCGCGGATGTCTTCGCCCACGGCGTGGTCGTTTTTCGAACCGAACAGCCAGACTTGCCAGCCTTCGCGGATCTTCGTTTCGGCAACCTTGGCGTAATGCTCGGACGGCCAACGCTTGGACTCACCAAACTCGGCGCCGGGGCACAGGGCCAACACCGGGCGGTCGAGGGTCAGGCCGAACTTGGCAAGCGCCGCTTCGCGGGTAACCGGGTCGATCTGCAGGCTCGGACGTGGATACGGCTTTGGCAACTCAAAGCCCGGCTCGTAAGCCAGGGCCATGAAGCGCTCGATCATCAGCGGATAACGATCCTTGTCCAGCGTGCGTACGTCATTGAGCAGGCCATAGCGAAACTCGCCACGCCAGCCGGTGCGCTTCGGGATGCCGGCAAAGAACGGCACCAGCGCCGACTTCAGGGAATTGGGTAACAGGATCGCCTGGTCGTACTGGCCTGCCAGGGATTTGCCGATGCGCCGACGCGTTGCCAGTTCCAGGACACCGTGACCGAGCGGAAAGCTCAAGGCCTGGCGAACTTCGGGCATGCGCTCAAGAATCGGCCGGCTCCACTCGGGGGCCAGCACGTCGATTTCGCATTGCGGGTGGCGTTGTTTCAGACACTGGAAAAGTGTCTGCGCCATCACCATGTCACCGACCCAACTGGGCCCAACGATCAGAATTTTCATGTGGTTTCCATAAACGAACCGGGGAGGCCTACGCCTCCCCGCCTCGAAAATTCTACAGAACAACGCAAATCTACTGTAGGAGCGAGCTTGCTCCGGGCGGCGATCCGACGATGAACCTGAAACCCCTCAGGGTGTCAGGCTCGCCGCGTTATCGTTAACGACCATCGCGAGCAAGCTCGCTCCTACAGGGAATATTGGCGTATCAAATATCCCGTTTCAGCTTAGCCCCAGCTCACGCCAGATCCGCATGACCTGCCGCCGTTCGTCCGCGAACTGATCGCCCGGAATCACCCCGGGGTCCTTCTGCAAGGCCTGCCGGTGGGCGGCGGAACGGTACGCTTTATACGCTTCACGCAACAGGCTGGCATCTTCGACGGGCATCAACCCTTCATGTTCCAGCTCTTCCAGAATGCGGATGTTGTCCGTCCAGCGTAGCAATGGCGGGTGTGTTTCGGACCACGCCAGGGCCGCGTATTGCACCATAAATTCAATATCGACGATACCTCCGGCGTCCTGCTTGATATCGAACGGCGCCGTGGCTTCGAAGGCATTTGCCCCGGTGCCGGCCGCGGTGCTCTTGCTGCCGAGGTTATCGCGCATCTTGGCGCGCATCTCGCTGACTTCCTGGCGCAGGGTCGGCAGATCACGTGTTTTGCCCAATATCGCGGCACGGACTTTCTCGAAGGCCTGGCCGACATCCTGACTGCCCACCAACACCCGCGCGCGCACCAATGCCTGATGCTCCCAGGTCCAGGCCTCGTTTTCCTGATAGCGGGCAAACGCGCCCAGGGAACTCACCAGCAAGCCCGACGCCCCGGATGGTCGCAGACGCATGTCCACTTCATACAACTGTCCGGAGTTGGTCTGTGCCGTCAGCAAGTGAATGATCCGCTGCCCCAATCGGGTGAAAAATTGCGCGCCATCGATGGATTTGGCTCCATCGGTTTCAGCCTGTGGATCGCCATCGTGGATGAACACCAGGTCCAGGTCCGAACCATGCCCGAGTTCCAGGCCGCCGACTTTCCCATAACCGACAATGATGAAGCCGGGATCGCACAAGGTGCCATCGGTGCGCAGCGGCGTGCCGTACTTGGCCACGGTTTGCCGCCAGGCCAGTGCCAGCACTTGCTCCAGGATCGCCTCGGCGAGCCAGGTCAGGTAATCGCTGACTTTCATCAGCGGCAGGCTGCCGGCGATTTCCGAGGCGGCCACTCGCAAGCGGTGCGCCAGCTTGAAATGGCGCAGAGCTTCCATTTGCTGTTCGAGGTCGTCCTCGGGAATCCGTGTCAGGCGCTCGCGCAACTCTGCCGCCAGCTCTGGCGCCAATGGCGGTTTGAACAGCCGGCCTTCGTTGAGCAATTCGTCGAGCAGCAGCGGGAAGCGGGTGATTTGCTCGGCGATCCACGGGCTCGCCGCGCACAGCGTCAGCAAACGCCGCAACGCACTGGGGTTCTCGGTCAACAGCACCAGGTACGCGGAACGACGGGCCACGGCTTCGACCAGCGGCAACACCCGTTCCAGTACCAGATCCGGATTGTCATGTTCCACGGCCTGTGCCAGCAAACGCGGAATAAAAGCATCGAGACGTTCGCGACCCAGACGCTGCATCGCCCTCAATTGCGGGCTGCCGCGCAAGCCAGCCAGGGCTTTCAAGGCTTTTGGGGCATCCTTGAAACCACCCTCTTCCAGTTGACGGCAGGCGGCCTCATCGTCCTGGGCCTCTTCCCACAGCGGCAACCACTCACCGCCGACCACCACTTCGCTTTCGGCGCCCTGTTCTTCATCGGGATCGGCGATCACCTGCCCGAAGTGCCAGGCCACTCGGCCGCGCCAATACATCAGTTGTTCGTGGAACGCCGTCCAGTTCGCGAAGCCCAGCATAAAGGCAATGCGCGCCTGATCCTGCTCGCCATCGGGCAACATTTGCGTCTGGCGATCGGCAATCGCCTGAATCGCGTGTTCGGTGTAACGCAGGAATTCGTAACCTTCACGCAGCTCGCTGATCACGTTCGGCGGCAGGTACCCCTGACCTTCCAGCGTGCTCAGCACCTTTAATAGTGGGCGCTGCTGCAAGCTCAGATCGCGGCCGCCGTGGATCAACTGGAACGCCTGGGCAATAAACTCGACTTCGCGAATACCGCCGGAACCGAGCTTGATGTTGTCGGCCATGCCCTTGCGCCGCACTTCCTGCTGGATCAGCTGCTTCATGGTGCGCAGCGCTTCGATGGCGGAAAAGTCGAGGTAACGCCGGTAAACGAATGGCCGCAGCATCTCTTGCAGTTGCGCGCCGGCTACTTGATCCCCGGCCACCACCCGCGACTTGATCATCGCGTAGCGTTCCCAGTCGCGCCCCTGGTCCTGGTAATACTGCTCCAGCGCGTTGAAGCTCAGCACCAGCGCGCCCGCCGAACCGTAGGGACGCAAACGCATGTCGACGCGAAATACAAAGCCGTCGACGGTCATCGGGTCCAGGGCCTTGATCAGCCGCTGGCCCAGACGGATGAAGAACTCCTGGTTATCCAGCGGGCGTTTGACGCCAACTGTTTCGCCACCCTCGGGATAGGCAAAAATCAGGTCGATGTCCGATGACAGGTTCAGCTCCACGGCACCGAGCTTGCCCATGCCGAGAATGACCATCTGCTGCGGCTCGCCGCTGCGCCGCCCGGTCGGCACGCCGAACTGCTGGCAATGCCGCACGTACAACCATTGATAGGCCTGATCGATGCTGGCATCGGCCATGTCCGAAAGGTCGCGGCAGGTCTGGATCAAATCGGCCTGGCGGGTCAGGTCGCGCCAGATGATCCGCACCTGATGGCGTGCACGCTGGCGGCGCAAGGCGCGGCCAAGCTGATCATCGGTCTCGGCCACGTTCGCGGCGGCCGCGATCTGCCCGCACAACTCACCGGGAGCGAAGCCGCGGTCCAGTTCGCCGGACTGCACCAGCCCCAGCAACATCAAAGGGTCACGAACACACTGTTCAATCACGAAATCGCTGGCGGCGGTGACGCGGGCAAATTGCGCCCAACGTTCCGGCGTCCAGGCAGACAACCCGTGGTCATCGTCCAGAGCGGCGACGGCAGCCCGGAACGACTGCTCGGCACGGGTGACAAACGGCAGGAGAATGGCGGGCAGTTCGGCAAGCGAGGGGAGGCTCATGGTCTATCCTTGATCGGCGTGCAACGGGCTGCATGTAGTGGTTTTCGAAAACCCACTACCTGAGGGAGTGTCGAACAAAAGTTAGAAATAGCTGAAATTTCTTTTATTTTGGCAGCCAGCATCAAGCTTTTACCTTTTGTAGTTGGAAAAAGACCAACCTTAACGATTATTCTCACAACGCAGCCGGGGGCCACAAGCCGCTCTTCTGTAGTTTTACTACTCGTATATACATTAGACGGGCTGAAATGCCGGATGATTTGTAGTAAAACTACACGCCGCCGGAACAACCTGTCGGCAATCCAAGAATTCATAACGTCTGCCCACAAGGCCAGTCGCTAACTCAGGCAACCGATTCTGGTAGCCTTTCCGCCCTGGAGCAAGCCATGCAAGACCTCGATCCCGTCGAAACCCAGGAATGGCTGGACGCCCTGGAATCGGTTCTCGACAAAGAAGGCGAAGACCGTGCTCACTATTTGATGACCCGTATGGGTGAACTGGCGACCCGCAGCGGTTCGCAGTTGCCTTACGCCATCACCACGCCTTACCGCAACACCATCCCGGTAACCCACGAAGCACGCATGCCTGGCGACCTGTTCATGGAACGCCGCATTCGCTCGCTGGTACGCTGGAACGCGATGGCCATGGTAATGCGTACGAACCTGAAGGATTCTGACCTCGGCGGTCACATCTCCAGCTTCGCCTCCAGTGCGACCCTGTATGACATCGGCTTCAACTACTTCTTCCAGGCCCCGACCGAAGAACACGGCGGCGACCTGATCTACTTCCAGGGCCACACCTCGCCAGGCGTTTACGCCCGCGCATTCATGGAAGGCCGCATCACCGAAGACCAGATGAACAACTTCCGCCAGGAAGTCGACGGTCAGGGCCTGTCGTCCTACCCGCACCCTTGGCTGATGCCTGACTTCTGGCAGTTCCCGACCGTATCCATGGGTCTGGGCCCGATCCAGGCGATCTACCAGGCACGCTTCATGAAGTACCTGGAACACCGTGGTTTCATCCAGCCAGGCAAACAGAAAGTCTGGTGCTTCCTGGGTGACGGCGAGTGCGACGAGCCGGAATCCCTGGGCGCTATCTCCCTGGCCGGCCGCGAGAAGCTGGACAACCTGATCTTCGTCATCAACTGCAACCTGCAGCGCCTCGACGGCCCGGTTCGCGGCAACGGCAAGATCATCCAGGAACTCGAAGGCGTGTTCCGCGGTGCTCAGTGGAACGTGACCAAAGTCATCTGGGGCCGTTTCTGGGACCCACTGCTGGCCAAGGACGTCGACGGCATCCTGCAACGCCGCATGGACGAAGTCATCGACGGCGAGTACCAGAACTACAAAGCCAAAGACGGCGCGTTCGTACGTGAACACTTCTTCAACACGCCAGAACTCAAGGCGATGGTCGAAGATCTGTCCGACGACGAGATCTGGAAACTCAACCGTGGCGGCCACGACCCGTACAAGGTCTACGCGGCGTACCACGAAGCGGTCAACCACAAAGAACAACCGACCGTCATCCTGGCCAAGACCATCAAGGGTTATGGCACCGGTGCCGGCGAAGCGAAGAACACTGCGCACAACACCAAGAAAGTCGACGTCGACAGCCTGAAGTTGTTCCGCGACCGCTTCGACATCCCGGTCAAGGACGATGAACTGGAAAACCTGCCATTCTTCAAACCGGAAGAAGGCAGCGCCGAAGCCCGTTACCTGAGCGAGCGCCGTACCGCACTGGGCGGCTTCGTACCTCAGCGTCGTGCCAAGAGCTTCAACATCCCGACCCCGCCACTGGAAACCCTCAAGGCGATCCTGGACGGCTCGGGCGACCGCGAAATCTCCACCACCATGGCCTTCGTGCGGATCCTCGCGCAACTGGTCAAGGACAAGGAAATCGGTCCACGCATCGTACCGATCATCCCGGACGAAGCCCGTACCTTCGGTATGGAAGGCATGTTCCGTCAGCTGGGCATCTACTCCTCCGTCGGCCAGCTCTACGAGCCAGTCGATAAAGACCAGGTGATGTTCTACAAGGAAGACCAGAAGGGCCAGATCCTCGAAGAAGGCATCAACGAAGCGGGCGCCATGAGCTCCTTCATCGCTGCCGGTACTTCGTACTCCAGCCACAACCAGCCGATGCTGCCGTTCTACATCTTCTACTCGATGTTCGGCTTCCAGCGTATCGGCGACCTGGCCTGGGCCGCTGGCGACAGCCGCACCCGTGGCTTCCTGATTGGCGGCACCGCCGGCCGTACCACCCTGAACGGTGAAGGCCTGCAACACGAAGACGGTCACAGCCACCTGCTGGCCGCGACCATCCCGAACTGCCGCACCTACGATCCAACCTACGGCTACGAGCTGGCGGTGATCATTCAGGACGGCATGAAGAAGATGACCGAAGAGCAACAGGACGTCTTCTACTACATCACCGTGATGAACGAGTCGTACCAGCAGCCAGCCATGCCGGCCGGTGCCGAAGAAGGCATCAAGAAAGGCATGTACCTGCTCGAAGAAGACAACCGCGAAGCGGCGCACCACGTTCAGCTGATGGGCTCCGGCACCATCCTGCGTGAAGTCCGTGAAGCAGCGAAGATCCTGCGTGAACAGTTCAACGTCGGCGCCGACGTGTGGAGCGTTACCAGCTTCAACGAACTGCGTCGCGACGGCCTGGCCGTTGAGCGCACCAACCGTCTGCACCCTGGCCAGAAGCCTAAGCTGAGCTATGTGGAAGAGTGCCTGAACGGCCGTCAAGGTCCGGTCATTGCCTCTACCGACTACATGAAACTGTTCGCCGAGCAGATCCGTCAGTGGGTACCGTCCAAGGAATTCAAAGTCCTGGGCACCGACGGTTTCGGCCGAAGCGACAGCCGCAAGAAACTGCGTCATTTCTTCGAAGTCGACCGTCATTTCGTGGTGTTGGCAGCCCTGGAAGCACTGGCTGACCGTGGCGATATCGAACCTAAAGTGGTGGCTGAAGCCATCGCCAAGTTCGGGATCGACCCGGAAAAACGCAACCCACTGGACTGCTGAGGAGAGATTCTGTGAGCGAACTCATTCGCGTACCTGACATCGGCAGCGGTGAAGGTGAAGTAATTGAACTGTTTGTGAAGGTCGGCGACCGTATCGAAGCCGACCAGAGCATCCTGACACTTGAGTCGGACAAGGCGAGCATGGAAGTGCCTGCGCCGAAGGCCGGTATCATCAAGAGCCTGAAAGTGAAGCTGGGCGATCGCCTGAAAGAAGGCGACGAACTGCTGGAGCTGGAAGTCGAAGGTGCCGCTGCTGCGGCTCCTGCGGCTGCCGCACCGGCGGCCAAGGCTGAAGCCAAACCGGCTGCTGCACCTGCCGCCGCTCCTGCTCCTGCTCCTGCTGCGCCGGCTGCTGCCAGCGTTCAGCAAGTGCACGTGCCGGACATCGGTTCGTCGGGCAAGGCCCAGATCATCGAGATCCAGGTCAAGGTCGGCGACACCGTCGCGGCTGATCAGTCGCTGATCACCCTGGAGTCCGACAAGGCGAGCATGGAAATCCCGTCGCCTGCCGCTGGCGTGGTCAAGGCCATCAGCGTCAAGCTCAACGACGAAGTCGGCACCGGCGACCTGATCCTGGACCTGGAAGTGGCGGGTGCTGCTGCACCGGCTGCTGCTCCGGCCCAGGCTGCCGCTCCGGCACCCGCCGCTGCACCTGCTGCTGCCGCAGCCCCGGCCGCTCCAGTGGCCGACAGCGTTCAGGACATCCATGTTCCGGACATCGGTTCGGCGGGCAAGGCCAAGATCATCGAAGTCCTGGTCAAGGCCGGCGACACCGTTGTGGCCGACCAGTCGCTGATCACCCTGGAATCCGACAAGGCGAGCATGGAAATCCCGTCGCCAGCCACTGGCGTGGTGGAAAGCGTTTCCATCAAGCTCGATGACGAAGTCGGTACCGGTGACCTGATCCTCAAGCTGAAAGTCAAAGGCGCCGCTCCTGCTGCACCTGTTGCTGCGACTGCACCTGCCGCTGCTGCTCCGAGCGCTCCGGCTCCAGCCGCTGCTGCTCCGGCTGCCGCTGCTCCTGCTGCTGCCCCGGTTGCCGCTCCAGCCAAGCCAGGCGCCAAAGTTCACGCCGGCCCTGCCGTGCGTCAACTGGCCCGCGAATTCGGCGTCGAGCTGAGCGCCGTTGGCGCCAGCGGCCCGCACGGTCGCATCCTGAAGGAAGACGTGCAGGTTTACGTCAAAGCCATGATGCAGAAGGCCAAGGAAGCACCGGCCGCTGCTGCTGGCGCAACCGGTGGCGCGGGCATCCCGCCGATTCCGGTCGTGGACTTCAGCCGCTTCGGTGAAATCGAAGAAGTGCCGATGACCCGCCTGATGCAGGTCGGCGCCGCCAACCTGCATCGCAGCTGGCTGAACGTACCGCACGTGACGCAATTCGACTCGGCGGATATCACCGAGCTCGAAGCGTTCCGTGTTGCCCAGAAAGCCGTTGCAGAAAAGGCCGGCGTCAAGCTGACCATCCTGCCGTTGCTGCTCAAGACCTGCGCGCACCTGCTCAAGGAACTGCCGGACTTCAACAGCTCGCTGGCGCCAAGCGGCAAAGCGATCATCCGCAAGAAATACGTGAACATCGGCTTCGCCGTCGACACCCCGGATGGCCTGCTGGTACCGGTCATCAAGAACGTCGACCAGAAGAGCCTGCTGCAATTGGCCGCCGAGGCTGCTTCCCTGGCTGAAAAAGCCCGGACCAAGAAACTCTCGTCGGACGAGATGCAAGGCGCCTGCTTCACCATTTCCAGCCTCGGCCACATTGGCGGCACCGGCTTCACGCCGATCGTCAACGCGCCGGAAGTGGCGATCCTCGGTGTTTCCAAGGCAACCATCCAGCCAGTCTGGGACGGCAAAGCCTTCCAGCCGAAACTGATGCTGCCGCTGTCGCTGTCCTACGATCACCGTGTGATCAACGGCGCCGCTGCTGCACGCTTCACCAAGCGTCTGAGCGATCTGCTGGGCGACATCCGCACCATGCTCCTGTAACACCGACCGGCCCTCCTTCTCCGGAGGGCCTGTTGCGTTCCACGTTTCCGAGCGCCACGCTCGTACCTCAACCCCGCCAATTTGGCGGGGCTTTTTTTTGCCTGAAGTTATTACTTAAAACGTCTTCCTACATTTGTGGCTGATACCGCCCACAACTCGAGTCCATTTCTGCCAGATATTTTTTCGGGCCAAATAACTAGTCTTGGCTGGAAGACTACTTATTACATCCGAAACAACCATCTGACTAATTCATTAGCAGCCGAATGGACTCAATCATGTTCAATCCAACTGTCGGCCCGATTATTGGCCACACCACAACTAATCACGCGCGTATTTTTTTGCGCGGTGAACACAACAAAAACACTTTGGTATTTGCTGGCATTCGTTATAGACGACAAGGCGAAGATCACTGGTCAAAAGGTAACTTTGCGAAACTCGAACCCGAGCATGACATGTGCGAAGTCTTTGCACTAAACAACCTGCTCGCCGACTCCGACTATGAATATCAGGCCGGGTGGTTCAGCCCGACGGGGCCGGCGCACACCGTCGACACGGTGAAGGAACTCCCGCTGCAATGGCCACGGCAGGTTTATCATTTGCGTACCCGCTCCAGCCAGGCCGGCCTGCCAAGAGCCTACATTGTCGGCTCCTGCCGATACCTGCGCATGACCGCAGGCATCGCATTCGCCCCTCACTTGGGCGACAGAATCTTCGCTTCAATTTCACGCTTGGTGGAGCAAGCCAGTCCTCCCGTCAGTGCGCTGGTGATGACGGGTGACCAAATCTATGTCGATGACTTGAACATCATTGCTCCTGATCGGGAACTCAAGGAAATCCTGCAAAAATATCGCGTGGCGTTTTCGCAGATAAATATCGCCAGCCTAATGTCCAGCCTGCCCACTTACATGATCCTTGACGACCATGAAATAGAGGACAACTGGCCCGCCAACAAGAGCAAGTCCGATGACTACTTATATGCAAACGCAATCAGAGCCTATGAGTTATATCAGGCCAGCCATAGTCCAGCCCATGCACTAACCGATGATGGACTTATCAATAAACGATTGGACAAATACTGGTATCAATTTACTGAAGGTGATATCGAATGGTTTGTTACCGACAGTCGAACCCGACGCAACCTGTCGGCCACTGACCGACGCATTCTCGACGCAGCCCAGGAACAAGCCTTGTGCGACTGGCTGATCCACAGCCCGGCGCGGGTCAAATTCGTGGTCACCAGTGTCATGTTCTACCCTGATCGCAAACGCACGGATGATGACGCCTGGCAGGCCTTTCCAGAACAACGGCTACGGTTGCTGGAGACCATTCGCACACACCGCATCAAGAATGTCTTCTTCATTTCCGGCGATGTCCACGGCTCGCTGACCAGTCGGCTGAGCCACAGCGAGGATGCGGACTTCGAGGTCCACACCATCGTCTCGTCACCGCTGTGCAACAGCAAAATGCTGCCCTATGCCACGACCGCCACATTCGTCCTCGATCACCCCCTGGCCCGCACCGCCGCAGGCGACTATCGACATGAACTGACCAGCAAGGTGATCAGCCAGGATAATTTTGCACACCTGGTCGTCGATGCCGGGCAGCTTCAGGTGAATTTCCACGACCGGGAGGGCAAGCATTTGCAGTCCATTGGCATCCCGATTCGCTGACCCGGAAACAGATCGCAGTCACTGGCAATACTTGCAAAACTGCGATTTTTCAGCGACTGGCAATACTTTTTGCCACCGACTGAAGAAAACTTGTCGTCTGCCGACATATTCTTATAGCACTTGGCCTTCATCTCTCTTGTCAGTCGGTGTCGCAATGATGCAACCTTGCCGCAGGCAACAGTAAAGAGGGCGAGAGCCCAGCGCGTTCAGCATATTCGAAGCGAGTTTCCCTCCATGAAAAGCCAGCCCGATGCCGCCAGCCGTATGGTGGCCGAGGTAGTGACGCAGTTGCCTGTGCCCTCGCGGCTCGGCATGCTGCGTTTCGAACGGCTTAATGAACCCAGCTGGGCGCTGCTGTTTCTCGATCCCAATTGCGAACGCCAGTTCGGCCTGCCAGCCGTGGAACTGTGTGCGCTGGTGGGCTCGCCCTACGCCAGCCTGATGGAGCCGCTAGCGCGCTATCAACTGCACGACGCAGTCCAGCAACAGCTGACTGAAAGCCCGCACTACCTGATCCGCTATACCCTGCACACCGCCGCTGGCTCCCTGACTCTGCTGGAGCTGGGCGAAGCCTACAAACAACACAATCGACACCTGTTGCGCGGCTACCTGCTGGTCATCGACGGCCTGTTCGAGGATGACCCGCTGCAACCGGCCATGGACCTTGAAACCCAGAACTCGCGCCTGCAAATCGCCCTGGAACTCAATCAGCGCACCCAGCAGGAGCAACTGCTGCATCTGGAGCGGGTGCGAGCCCAGCAGGATCTGATCCTGCTGCTCACCCGTCAACGCTACAGCAGCAACAACTCCTTGCGCGAAGCCGCCGAGCTGATCACCCGCAGCGCCTGCGACATCTACGAAATCGACAGTGCCAGCCTGTGGCACCTTGAAGGCTCGATGCTGGTGCCGATCTCGGCCTATCACCGCACGAATCAGGAATACCTGCTGCCGCAACCGATCGACGTCAGTCTTTTCCCCGATTATCTCGACGCCCTGCACACCGGCCGCGCCATCGACGCCCATAACGCCATGCGCGACCCACGCACCCGGGAGATGGCCGAAAGCCTGCGCCCGCGGGACGTCAACGCAATGCTCGACGCCAGTATCCGCGTCGATGGCCAGGTGGTCGGCGTTTTGTGCCTGGAGCAAACCGGGGCAACCCGCGCCTGGCAGTCGGATGAAATCGCGTTCGCCGGAGAACTGGCGGACCAGTTTGCCCAGGTCATCAGCAACCACAACCGGCGAACCGCCACCAGCGCCCTGCACCTGTTCCAGCGCGCGGTCGAACAAAGTGCCAACGCCTTTTTGCTGGTCAACTGCGATGGCGTGGTGGAATACGTCAACCCGAGCTTCACCGCGATCACCCAATATTCCACCGAAGAAGTGCACGGTCAGCGCCTGTCAGAACTACCGGCCCTGGAGAACCTCAGCGAACTGCTGTTCGATGCACCTTCGGCGCTGGCCAAGAGCAACAGTTGGCAAGGTGAATTCAAGAGCCGCCGGAAAAACCTCGAACCCTACTGGGGCCAATTGTCGATCTCCAAGGTTTACGGCGACAACCGCGAGCTGACCCACTACATCGGCATCTACGAAGACATCACCCAGACCAAGCTCGCCCAACAACGCATCGAGCGCCTGGCCTACACCGACAACCTGACCAACCTCGGCAACCGCCCGGCGTTCATCCGCAACCTCGATGAACGCTTCGCCCGGGACAGCGACGCGCCGATCAGCCTGTTGCTGGTGGACATCGACAACTTCAAGCGGATCAACGACAGCCTCGGCCACCAGACCGGCGACAAACTGCTGATCAGCCTGGCCCGGCGCCTGCGCAACAGCCTGATCCCGAGCGGCAGCCTGGCACGCTTCGCCAGTAACGAATTCGCCGTGTTGCTGGACAACAGCGACCTCACGACGGGCCAGCAAGTGGCCAACCAGTTGCTGGCGACCCTCGACAAACCGATGTTCGTCGACAACCAGTTGATCAGTGTCACCGGCTCCGTGGGCCTGGCCTGCGCGCCACTGCACGGGCGTGACCCGCAAACCCTGATGCGCAATGCCGGGCTGGCGCTGCACAAGGCCAAGGCCAACGGCAAACATCAGGTGCAGGTGTTCACCGAAGCGCTGAACGCCGAGGCCAGCTACAAGCTGTTCGTCGAAAACAACCTGCGCCGCGCCCTGACCCAGAACGAACTCGACGTGTTCTACCAGCCCAAGCTGTGCCTGCGCAGCGGTCGCCTGCTGGGGATGGAAGCCCTGCTGCGCTGGGACCATCCGGAAAAGGGCATGATCCGCCCGGATCAGTTCATCAGCGTCGCCGAGGAAACCGGGCTGATCATTCCGATCGGCAAGTGGATCGCCCGCCAGGCCTGCCGCATGAGCAAAGCGCTGACCGCCGCCGGCCTGGGCAACCTGCAAGTGGCGATCAACCTGTCGCCCAAGCAGTTTTCCGACCCGGACCTGGTGGCCTCCATTGCCAACATCCTCAAGGAAGAAGCCCTGCCGGCGCATTTGCTGGAGCTGGAGCTGACCGAAGGCCTGCTGCTGGAGGCTACCGAAGACACCCACTTGCAGCTCGACCAGCTCAAGCGCCTGGGCCTGACTCTGGCCATGGACGACTTCGGCACCGGTTACTCGTCGCTCAGTTACTTGAAAAAATTCCCCATCGACATCATCAAGATCGATCGAAGCTTTATCCACGAAATCCCGGACAACCAGGACGACATGGAAATCACCTCCGCGGTGATCGCCATGGCCCACAACCTGAAACTCAAGGTCGTGGCTGAAGGCATCGAAACCGCCGAGCAGTTGTCGTTTCTGCGCCGCCACCGCTGCGACGTCGGCCAGGGCTACCTGTTCGACCGCCCGATCCCGGGCAACGAGCTGATCGACAAGCTCAAACGCTACCCGCGTGGCCCAATCGCCTGACAGACACAGAACCTGTGGCAGACATAAACTCTGAGGCAGGCAAAAAAACCTGTGGGAGCGAGCTTGCTCGCGATAGCGGTGGACCAGTCAGCCCCCATGACACCGACACACCGCTATCGCGAGCAGACTCACCCCTACAGGGGTAGTGCGTATCGGGCAGGTATTGGGCACACTGACGGTCTGTTTATTTACAACCCAACCTGACTGAGAGGACTGATCATGGTTCTGCGCTCGGAAATTCTGGTGAACAAAAACGTGCTCCCTACTAAAGAACAAGCTCTGCCTGGCCGCGAAACCGCGATGACCCTGCCTGAAAAGCACTTTGTGTTTAAAGACACCCCCTTGCTCGGCCCGTTCTTCGAAGATGTCGACTTCGCGATCTTCGGCCTCGGCTGCTTTTGGGGCGCGGAACGCCGCTTCTGGCAGCGTGAAGGCGTGGTCAGCACCGTGGTCGGCTACGCCGGCGGTTTCACACCGAACCCGACCTACGAAGAAGTCTGCTCGGGCCTGACCGGTCACGCCGAAGTGGTGTTGGTGGTGTACGACAAGGCCAAGGTCAGCTACGAAGGACTGCTGGCGATGTTCTGGGAACTGCACAACCCGACGCAAGGCATGCGCCAGGGCAATGACATCGGCACCCAGTACCGTTCGGTGATCTACGCCACTAGCCCGGAACAACTGGACGCGGCGCTCAAGAGCAAGGAAACCTACCAGGCCGAGCTGTCCAAGGCCGGTCTCGGTGAAATCAGCACCGAAATCGACCAGGCCCCGACCGTCTACTTTGCCGAGACGTATCACCAGCAGTACCTGGCGAAAAATCCGGAAGGCTACTGCGGCATCGGCGGTACCGGCGTGACCTGCCCGATCTGACAACTGACTGTATGAGCGAGCCCGCTCGCGAAAAACCAAAGGACGCCGCTGGGCATCCGGTTTTACGCGTTAACGTTCACGACCTTCGCGAGCAAGCTCGCTCCTACAGATCAACTCTCGGCAATCAACCAGTCCATCCGCCACCCACCCTGGGTCTGCCCAAGCTTCTCGGACAACCACGGCAGCAGCTCACGCAATTCTTCCTCCAGCCCCCACGGCGGATTGGCAATCGCCAACCCGGAACCGTTCAGGCTGTTGGGCGTATCCAATGGATGCACCAGCAACTCCACCCGCAACAACTTCGGCGCACCGGTACCGGCCAGGTCCTGATAGAAGCGGCGCAGCGCGCGCTGATCCTTCACCGGGTACCAGATTGCCGCCACGGTCTGACGCATCCGGCCAATCGCTTCCTTCAATGACGCGGCACAGCGCTGCATCTCATCGAGCTTCTCGAACGGCGGATCGATCAACATCACCGCACGTTTCTCCGGCACGGGCAGCAAGGCCCGGGACACGTGCCAGCCTTCACCCAGGTGAACCTTGACCCGGCGATCACCGGCCATGTTGTCCTTGAGCAGCACGCCATCTTCCGGGTGCTTCTCGTTGAGCAACACACGATCCTGCGGACGGGTCAGGCGCCGCGCCAACTCCGGCGACCCCGGGTAATAGCGCAACTGGCCATCCGGGTTCATCTCGTGCAGCACCTGCATGTAATCAGCGGTCAGGATCGGCAGATCCGGCTGATCCCACAAACGCGCAATGCCTTCCAGGTACTCACCGGTACGATTGGCCTGATCACCCTGAAGGTCATACAGACCGATGCCGGCGTGGGTATCGAGATAGGCAAACGGCTGCTCCTTGCGCGACATCAGGGCGATGAGGCGGGTCAAGGTCAGGTGTTTGAACACATCGGCGTGATTGCCGGCATGGAAGGCGTGGCGATAATTCATGGCTGCTCCTGCGAAGGCCGGGAAGTTTACCTTTTACCGGCCGGCAAGTCAGGGGTTGGCGGCTGAGCGGGTCAGTTGAGGCACTGCACACCCTTGTGGCGAGGGGGCTTGCCCCCGTTCGACTGCGAAGCAGTCGCCAACCCCAAGTACTGCGGTGTGCCTGATAACACCGGGTCGCTGAACTCAGGGTTGCTGCGCAACCCAACGGGGGCAAGCCCCCTCGCCACAAAAGCCGCCTGGCGCTACGCAGAAGGCCGTGCCCGCAACCGCCGCCCAACCACATCCAGCACATCACAGCCATCGCGCAACGTAATTGCGCAGAGCAAGGCGAAATCGCTGAGGATGAACGACTCGCACTCGATTGAGCCGCGCATGGACAGGTTCTCAAGCACTTGGGTTACTGCGCGGATTCTGTAGTTGGCGGCGTCGGTGAGGATGTCGAGTGGTGCGTGGGTGTCGACGAACAGGGTGGGCATATCGGTGCAGTTGCTGGTCAATGCCATGAAGCGGTTGTCGGGATGGGGGATCGGCTTTTCGTAGGGCGGATCGGGGTGAATTGTTTTCATTTTTTAAACCTCTGGTAGAAGTGAGGGCTACCATCGGCCTTCCTACAGGCTTGGGTGGCAGCCATACGCGGGGTAGGAATATCGAGACCAGAGAACTCGACCACGCCGAAGCGTGCCCGCGCACAGCCGCCGCAACAGATCTTACGGGCGCACGTTAGTGGCCGCAAATCAGGTGTCGACGTCAAAGCGTTTCTGGTCTTAACGGGTTCCTACACCCCACCACTGAATTGTCAGTGACCGCCAAAGATTATCGACGGAAATCGCATCGCACCACTTCATGAAAACCGCTAGGTTTTGAAGGAAACGTCCTAGGACCTTGCCCGGAAAAATTCGCAGCAACCCCAATCCACCAAAGAGATTTGAGACTGTTGCGCTCAAACTGGGTAAGTCGTTGGAGGATAGTGTTATTCCGTAACGCATCCTCCTAACCCGCCTGACGAGAAAGTGGCATAAAGAATGGGCACGCCAACCTGGTTGGGTGCCCATTTTTTGTTGGGGGGGAAGATTTTTAAGTCGATCTGATCTTCAAGTGAACTTTAATTATATCCAGTCAGTCGCTGTACCAACGCCACCTAATAACAAAAGCAATCCACACAGAATCAGTACTCCCCAGCGCCAAATGACAAGCTGGCGCTTAAGTGAACCAGGAAGACTGTTTAGGTCGCTAGCACTTAGAGTGCCATTTCTAATATGGCGATCAGGGAACGCGACAAGTGCTGCGATTCCCGCAATCAAATGTAAGTGGCCCCATGCACCGAGATGTCGATAGCGAGATAAAGCCATGACTGCAGTACTGTTTTTCAGATGTTTTAGCATCACGTCTATCTTGGTGTAGGACAAGTAAAGTGCTAACCCCATCCAAATGAATATCATCAGCAGAACCACGCCACCGAAAATGCCGAAAATCAATTTTGCAGGTGTCATTAATTCATCTCGTAAACGATGTCGCCAAATAACTCACCAAGCCCGCTACCCACTGCGCCGCCTACTAACGATCCCGCTGTGACCACCACGCCACATACTAAGGTTCCGACTCCTGCCGTGGTCGCGCCGACCGCGAGGCAAATCCCACCAACTGTATTAGCGGTTAAGGCTGTACCTATTATTGCGCCTCCTGCGATGCCACCGGCGAAACTCCCCGCCTCAGTAAATTTAACTCGCCTGCAGGCCTCGGGATTTCCCGCCGTGCACACATCCTGCACCTTCATGGCCGACGCCCCGCCACCAATAGCCGAGCCGACCCAGCTACCGTACTTGAGGTATTTGGAAGCCTTGGCCACCCCATCAAGATGAGTCGCGTAACCTGGCATCTGCCCTACGCCGCCAGCATCCGTCCAGCGATGAACCAGGCTGGGAGGCGAGAGGAACATTGCACGATTCAAATTGGAGTGGTCGGGGAAACCGATACCCTTGCGCGTCAGGCTTGTCAGGTGGATATCGAGTTGAGCGAGCAGTTTTTGACGCTCTGCCAGAAACGTCGGTGAGCTCAGGTGGCCATCGCGCAGAAATGAATTCTGATGCAACGCTTCGATTTTTTTCAGGGTGTCGCTTACGTTATCCAGATTGTTTTTGAGAATACTCGCGCCCACGCCGATTGCGGTCGAGCCATGGCCCAGGAAGGTCTGGATGGCATCACGGTGCTGCACCATGAAATCCGCCTCCTCCGGGCTGAGCGTTTCAAGCACCTGGTTGGTCTTGGCCGCCACGTCCATGAGCAGGGCTTCTTCACGGGTGCACTGGTAGTTGTTCGGGTCGCTCAGCACGATCATCGAGCCGGCTTTGACGTCGCGCAGGTTGGGATTGAGCAGTTTGAATTTGCCCATCACCGCCGGGTCGCGCAGGGTGAATAGCGAGGCTTCAAGTTGTTCGCGGGTTGTGCTTTTGGGCACGATATAAAAGCCGGGTTCCGGAACGTCGAGACCAGTGGGCTGTGATCGAGACGACGCACTTGGCACTGACGTAAAGCTGGATGGACGCTGCGCGGTCGAATTGCTGGTGGCTGTCATCGAAGGCGTAGTCGCGGCCGATTGTGCGGTTGCCCTGGCTGCTTTCGGTGCAGGGGGTTCATTGACATAACTCCCCTCGAAATTCGAAGGGAGTAGTTTGGCTCGACAAGGGCAACCACTGAAACTATCCAGCGTGCCGGCCACTCGTCGCCCCTCGCTCAGGACGTGAGAGACGCCGCCGATGATCCGGTAGCTCTGCTTATCTTTTCCGCAACTGACCAGATCACCCTCACGCGCATGGATGAGACCGAAATTGAAGGTGTGGTCCCCCTCCAGAACGGTGCCGCCGCAGTCAGTTTTGTCACCTAGCCCAATGTAATGCCCGATAGCCATGTCTTGATATCCCTTTCAACTGGCGCCCCCACCCCTTGGGGAAATGCACCGTTGTTAACGATGAGTTATCCCGGTTCGGAAATGAGTCGGGCTAGCGCAAAGTACGTGAGCAGAGAGGTAATTCAAGGCATCTGGGCAAATCAGGAAACCTCCTACAAGTCCTGCAGAAAAGGGTTACGAAGCGGAAATAGGAGCCAAAGTGAACGCAAAAAAAACGGCCCGCAACCTGAGGCTGCGAGCCGTTCTTTTATCAGCGATGGGTAGAGTTCAACCCATCACTCATCACTTGTTCAGGCGGTAATCATTCTCTGCAGCAGCAAAACGCTGGAACATGCCGGCAGTCGGCGTGCCCATCTTGCTGACGAAGTAGATCGCCAGGCTGGCGAAGATGAAACCAGGGATGATTTCGTACAGGCCCAGCAGTTCGAAGTGTTTCCAGACGATCACGGTGATCGCGCCGACCAGGATACCGGCCAGTGCGCCGTTGCGGGTCATGTCTTTCCAGATCACGGAGATCAGCACGACCGGACCGAATGCGGCACCGAAACCGGCCCAGGCGTAGCTCACCAGACCCAGTACACGGTTTTCCGGGTTGGACGCCAGGGCGATCGCCACCAGGGCAACCAACAACACCATGGCACGGCCGACCCACACCAGTTCCAGCTGCGAAGCGGACTTACGCAGGAAGGTCTTGTAGAAGTCTTCGGTCAGGGCGCTCGAGCACACCAGCAACTGGCAGCTCAGGGTGCTCATGACGGCAGCCAGAATGGCCGACAGCAGGATACCCGCGATCCATGGGTTGAACAGGATCTTGGCCAGTTCGATGAACACACGCTCGTGGTTCTCGGTGACTGCGCCAGCCACGTCCGGGTGCGCCGAGAAGTAGGCGATACCGAAGAAGCCGACTGCCACGGTGCCGCCCAGGCACAGGATCATCCAGGTCATGGAAATGCGACGGGCGTTGGCGATCGATTTAACCGAATCGGCAGCCATGAAACGCGCCAGGATATGCGGCTGGCCGAAGTAGCCCAGACCCCAGCCCATCAGCGAGATGATGCCGATGAAAGTGGTGCCCTTGAGCATGTCGAAGTTGCTTGGATCTTGCGCTTCGATGGCCAGGAAAGTGGTGTCGACGCCGCCGGTGGCCAGCAACACGATAACCGGCGTCAGAATCAACGCGAAGATCATCAGGGTGGCTTGTACGGTATCGGTCCAGCTCACGGCCAGGAAACCACCGATAAAGGTGTAGGCAATCGTCGCCGCAGCACCGGCCCACAGCGCAGTCTCGTAGGACATGCCGAAGGTGCTTTCGAACAGACGGGCACCGGCCACGATGCCGGAAGCGCAGTAGATGGTGAAGAACACCAGGATCACGACCGCGGAGATGATCCGCAGCAGGCCGCTTTTGTCTTCGAAACGGCTGGCGAAGTAGTCCGGCAGGGTCAGTGCATCACCGTTGTGCTCGGTCTGCACACGCAGACGGCCGGCGACGAACAGCCAGTTCAGGTAGGCGCCGACGATCAGGCCGATGGCGATCCAGCTTTCGGAAAGGCCGGACATGTAGATTGCGCCGGGCAAGCCCATCAACAACCAGCCGCTCATGTCGGAGGCACCGGCGGACAGTGCGGTCACGACGCTGCCCAGGCTACGACCGCCCAGAATGTAGTCGGAAAGGTTGTTGGTGGAGCGATAGGCCATCAAGCCGATCAGCACCATTGCTGCGATGTAGATCACGAACGTGATCAGGGTTGGATTGCTTACGCTCATTAAGTTACGCCCTGGCTTTGTTTTTATGTAGCTGCGGCTGGTGAACCGCTCGCAAACGCATACGTTTGACAGACGATCCGGATTCCCGCGCATTTATGACTGATGTTTCCCCAGGAAAGCCATCAGCCGGAGCACCCGGGTTTCGACCGGGTTGCACCTTGGGCGCGAATGCTATTCAACAAAGCAAATAAGGTGCAACCAGTTTCTTGAGAATAAGTTGCACCCAGTCGGAAATAAATTTCAAACCCGGTTTTTTGCTCCTTTTCGGAGCAAGAACGAGGGCCAACCACCCTAAAAAGCACCAAGCAAAGGCAGCACCGCCGTACCAGAATTTATTTCCTGACGAGCTGCGTAATATTCCGACAAAAAAAGGGTTGCACCCGGTTGCACCTCAACAGTCGCACGGCTAATCTTGCCGCCAGCTGATGCCACGCAGTCGTGGCAAACATGAGGATAAAAACATGGCTACCACCACCCTTGGGGTCAAACTTGACGACCCGACCCGCGAACGCCTCAAGGCCGCCGCGACCTCGATTGATCGCACGCCGCACTGGCTGATCAAGCAGGCAATCTTCAATTACCTGGAAAAACTCGAGGGTGGTGCAACCCTGTCCGAGCTGAACGGTTCGACCAAGGATTTCGACGACTCCGTCGACGCGCCTCTGGATCACGCCCACCAGTGCTTCCTTGAATTCGCCGAAAGCATCCTGCCGCAATCGGTACTGCGCGCGTCGATCACCGCCGCCTACCGTCGCCCTGAGCCGGAAGTCGTGCCGATGCTGATCGAGCAGGCTCGCCTGCCGGCACCGATGGCCGAAGCCACCAACAAACTCGCCGCCTCGATTGCTGAAAAACTGCGCAACCAGAAGAGCGCTGGCGGCCGTGCCGGCATCGTCCAGGGCCTGTTGCAGGAGTTCTCCCTGTCGTCCCAGGAAGGTGTGGCGCTGATGTGCCTGGCCGAAGCGCTGCTGCGCATCCCGGACAAAGGCACCCGCGACGCCCTGATCCGCGACAAGATCAGCACCGGCAACTGGCAGCCGCACCTGGGCAACAGCCCGTCGCTGTTCGTCAACGCCGCCACCTGGGGCCTGCTGCTGACCGGCAAACTGGTGTCGACCCACAACGAGGCTGGTTTGACGTCGTCCCTGAGCCGCATTATCGGCAAGAGCGGCGAGCCGATGATCCGCAAAGGCGTCGACATGGCCATGCGCCTGATGGGCGAGCAGTTCGTGACCGGCGAAACCATCGCCGAAGCCCTGGCCAACGCCAGCAAGTTCGAAACCAAAGGTTTCCGCTATTCCTACGACATGCTGGGTGAAGCCGCACTCACCGAGCACGACGCACAGAAGTACCTGGCCTCGTACGAACAAGCCATCCACTCGATCGGCAAAGCCTCCCACGGTCGCGGGATTTATGAAGGCCCGGGCATCTCGATCAAGCTGTCCGCCCTGCACCCGCGTTACAGCCGCGCCCAGTACGAGCGCGTGATGGACGAGCTGTACCCGCGCCTGCTGTCGCTGACCCTGCTGGCCAAGCAATATGACATCGGCCTGAACATCGACGCCGAAGAGGCCGATCGCCTGGAGCTGTCACTGGATCTGCTCGAGCGCCTGTGCTTCGAGCCGCAACTGACTGGCTGGAACGGCATTGGTTTCGTGATCCAGGCTTACCAGAAGCGTTGCCCGTACGTGATCGACTACGTGATCGACCTCGCTCGCCGCAGCCGTCATCGCCTGATGATCCGCCTGGTAAAAGGCGCGTACTGGGACAGCGAAATCAAGCGCGCCCAGGTCGAAGGCCTGGAAGGCTACCCGGTCTACACCCGCAAGGTGTACACCGACGTGTCCTACATCGCTTGCGCCCGCAAGCTGCTGTCGGTACCGGAAGTCATCTACCCGCAGTTCGCCACGCACAACGCCCACACCCTGTCGGCCATTTATCACATCGCCGGTCAGAACTATTACCCGGGCCAGTACGAGTTCCAGTGCCTGCACGGCATGGGTGAACCGCTGTACGAACAGGTTGTAGGCAAAGTTTCCGAAGGCAAGCTGAACCGTCCGTGCCGCGTGTACGCTCCAGTCGGCACCCACGAAACCCTGCTGGCCTACCTGGTGCGTCGCCTGCTGGAAAACGGCGCGAACACTTCGTTCGTCAACCGTATTGCCGACCAGTCGATTTCGATCCAGGAACTGGTGGCCGATCCGGTAGCCAGTATCGAGCAAATGGCGACCGTGGAAGGTGGTTTCGGCCTGCCGCACCCGCGCATTCCGCTGCCGCGTGACCTGTATGGCTCCGAGCGCGCCAACTCCAGCGGCATCGACATGGCCAACGAACATCGTTTGGCATCCCTGTCCTGCGCGCTTCTCGCTACCGCACACAACCACTGGAAAGCGGCGCCGATGCTCGGTTGCGCTTCCAGCAGCGAAGCCCCGGCACCGGTCTTGAACCCGTCCGATCTGCGTGACGTGGTCGGCCATGTGCAGGAAGCGACCGTCGAAGACGTCGACAACGCGATCCAGTGCGCCCTCAACGCTGCACCGATCTGGCAGGCCACGCCGCCCGCCGAGCGCGCCGCGATCCTGGAACGTGCCGCCGATCTGATGGAAGCCGAGATCCAGCCGCTGATGGGCCTGCTGGCCCGCGAAGCCGGCAAGACTTTCGCCAACGCCATCGCCGAAGTGCGTGAAGCCGTGGATTTCCTGCGTTATTACGCGGTGCAGGCACGCAACGATTTCACCAATGACGCTCACCGTCCGTTGGGCCCAGTCGTATGCATCAGCCCGTGGAACTTCCCGCTGGCGATCTTCAGTGGCCAGGTGGCTGCTGCATTGGCCGCTGGTAACCCGGTATTGGCCAAGCCTGCGGAACAAACGCCGCTGGTCGCCGCTCAGGCCGTGCGCCTGATGCTCGAAGCCGGCATCCCGGAAGGCGTGTTGCAACTGCTGCCGGGCCGTGGCGAAACCGTCGGTGCCGGCCTGGTCGGCGACGATCGCGTCAAAGGCGTGATGTTCACCGGCTCCACCGAAGTCGCGCGCTTGCTGCAACGCAACATCGCCGGCCGCCTGGACAGCCAGGGTCGTCCGATTCCGCTGATCGCCGAAACCGGTGGCCAGAACGCGATGATCGTCGACTCCTCGGCACTGACCGAACAGGTTGTGATCGACGTGGTGTCCTCGGCCTTCGACAGCGCCGGTCAGCGTTGCTCGGCTCTGCGTGTACTGTGCTTGCAGGAAGATTCCGCCGACCGCGTCATCGAAATGCTCAAGGGCGCGATGGCTGAAAGCCGTCTCGGCAACCCTGAGCGTCTGTCCGTGGACATCGGCCCGGTGATCGACGCTGAAGCCAAGGCTGGCATCGAGAAGCACATCCAGGCCATGCGCGACAAAGGTCGCAGCGTGTACCAGGTGGCCATCGCCGATGCCGAAGAAGTCAAACGCGGCACCTTCGTGATGCCGACACTGATCGAACTGGAAAGCTTCGATGAACTGCAACGGGAGATCTTCGGCCCGGTGCTGCACGTGGTTCGCTACAAGCGCAAGGACATCGATCAACTGATCGGTCAGATCAACGCTTCCGGCTACGGCCTGACCCTGGGCGTGCACACCCGCATCGACGAGACCATTGCCAAGGTGATCGACAACGTCAACGCCGGTAACGTCTACGTCAACCGCAACATTGTTGGCGCAGTAGTAGGCGTGCAGCCATTCGGCGGCGAAGGCCTGTCGGGTACCGGCCCGAAAGCCGGCGGCCCGCTGTACCTGTACCGCCTGCTGTCGACCCGCCCTGCGGATGCGATCGAACAATCCTTCGCTCGTGGCGATGCTGCCGCGGCACCGGACGTTCGTCTGCGCGATGCCATGAGCAAGCCGCTGACCGCCTTGAAAGCCTGGGCCGACAGCAACAAGTTTGCCGACTTGAGCACCCTGTGCGTACAGTTCGCCGCGCAATCGCAAAGCGGTATCACCCGCCTCCTGGCCGGCCCGACCGGCGAACGCAACAGCTATGCGATCCTGCCACGGGAACACGTGCTGTGCCTGGCGGAAGTCGAAGGTGATCTGCTGACGCAACTGGCGGCGGTATTGGCTGTCGGCGGTTCGGCGGTATGGCCGGAAGCTGACATGACCAAGGCATTGTTCGCACGCCTGCCGAAGGACATTCAGGCGCGCATCAAGCTGGTTTCCGACTGGAACAAGGACGAAGTGGTGTTTGATGCGGTTCTGCATCACGGCCATTCCGACCAGTTGCGTGCAGTGTGCCAGCAGGTTGCCAAGCGTGCCGGCGCCATCGTTGGGGTTCAGGGCCTGTCGCAGGGCGAAACCAACATTGCGCTGGAGCGTCTGGTGATCGAGCGTGCGTTGAGCGTCAACACCGCTGCGGCGGGTGGTAATGCCAGCCTGATGACCATCGGTTAACACCGATACGCCAGGCAGCCGCAATGGCTGCCTGGCAATCAAATCCCTGTGGGAGCGGGCTTGCTCGCGAAAGCGGACTGTCAGTCAACTTAAATGTTGAATGTGGCGACCTCTTCGCGAGCAAGCCCGCTTGTATGTTTAGACTTGAAGGGGTGGGCGGGACTAACAGCTCGATTCCGACTCTAGCCAGTACGGACCGTGGGAGACTTCTCGTTCCGCCCTTTCTACCTAAAGCGCCGATAAGGAATTCATCG
>NZ_JAHBDG010000056.1:0-16402 GCF_019956305.1 Pseudomonas sp. BF-B-30
GTGTCATTCAACATATTCGTCTGCTGATACACCGCTTTCGCGAGCAAGCCCGCTCCCACAATTTGGTCCTCGGTAACCGAGAGTCCGTGCACTACACCTCGATCAAGTGCTTCAGCGGGTTGTAACTGCTTTTCAGGGTGGCCGCGACATCCAGAATGGCCTTCTCGATGCCATTCAAATGCATGCAGGTCAGTTCGATGGCCGCACTCTGGTTGCCTGCTTCGATGTATTCGATCAGCCGCAGGTGTTCGTCGTCGCGGCAGGCTTCGTGGCTGTCGTCATCCAGAGCGGCGGCATACAGCGACGCCCGGGAAATCAGCTTCTGGAACCAGTCGAGCAGCACCGGGTTGTTCAGGCTGCGGGCCAGTTTGATGTGGAACTCGCCGAGCAGGTGAATCAACCGCTCGTGATCACCGCTTTGATGCGCTTCATCCTCCAACAGCAAGTGATCGCGCAGGTCCTGGGTTACCGCCGTATCACGCCGACGGCACAGTTCGCTGACGATGCCGATCTCGACCAGGCGACGGGTTTCGAACAGCGAACGGATCTCTTCGTCACTGGGCAGCGACACCGACGCACCTTTATTGGGCTCGGTGGTGACCAGCCCGTCGGCCTCCAATTGCTTGAGCGCGGCCCGGACAGATGTGCGGCTGACATTGAACAGCTCGGCCAAAGAGGCTTCGCCGAGCTTCATGCCCGGACGCAACGAACGCTTGCTGATCGCCTCGTAAACCCCTTGGTAGACGCGGTCGACCGTAGTTTCCAGTTTCTTTTCCGTCATTCATCAACTCCTTGCGCCCTGTGCAAACGACCCTGGCGAATGAACAGCCATTGAAAAAGGGGCTTGCACGGACAGATTAATCCGGGTATTTCTAAATTGCATCCAGATTTTGCATACAATAATTAGAGGAATGCACCATAATGGGTCATCCAACAGCAATCGAAGTGCGAAACGTCTCAAAGCGATATTCCGACGATCCGGGGCTGGCTCCTGCCCTCGATAACGTCTCGGTGGACATTGCCGACAACGAATTCTTCACCCTGCTCGGCCCCTCCGGCTGCGGCAAAACCACCCTGCTGCGCACCATCGCCGGCTTCGAGCATGTCAGCGACGGTGAGATCCGCCTCGCGGGCGAGCCGGTCAACGATTTGCCGCCGTTCAAGCGTCGGGTCAACACGGTGTTCCAGAGTTACGCGCTGTTTCCGCACATGAGTGTTGCGCAGAATATCGCCTTCGGCCTCGAGATGCAGGGCCTTGATCGCAAACTGATTCCGCAGCGGGTCGATGAGATGCTCGCGCTGGTGCAAATGCAGCACCTGGCCAAGCGTAAACCGGCCGAACTGTCCGGCGGCCAACAGCAACGGGTGGCTCTGGCCCGGGCCCTGGCGCCAAAACCCAAAGTGCTGTTGCTGGACGAACCGCTGTCGGCCCTGGACCTCAAGCTGCGCAAGGAAATGCAGGTCGAACTCAAGCGCGTACAGAAAGAAGCCGGGATCACCTTCATTTTCGTCACCCACGATCAGGAAGAAGCGCTGACCCTGTCCGATCGCATCGCCGTGATGTCCGCCGGCAAGATCCTGCAAATCGGCTCGCCCAATGAAATCTACGAACGGCCGCAACACCAGTTCGTCGCGCAATTCATCGGCGACATCAACTTCCTTCCCGGCCATATCAAACGTGGCCAACAGAACGAAAAGCTCTTCGTGCCCAACGGCATGCCCGTGGAAATCCCCTGCCCGGCCCAGGGCTTTGACGGCAGCAAGGTGCAACTGGCGTTCCGCCCGGAGCGTTCGCAACTGGTCGAGCCGACGCAGCCGCATCACCTGCGCGGTGTGATCGAGGCCGTGCTGTATGTCGGCACGGCCACGCTCTATCAATGCCGCCTGAACAACGACATCAAGGTCATGCTGCGCGAGAACAACGAAGGCCTGAACCATGGTCGGGTGGTGGGTGATCGCGTCGCGGTCAACCTGCCGCCCCACGCCTGCCTGTTGATGGAGGCCTGAGATGAGCGTCAGCAGCACTTCCCCAGCCCTCAACCGCGCGCTGTTGCTCAGCCCGGTGGTCCTGACCCTGCTGGCCCTGATCGCCATTCCGCTGGGCATCATGGGCTACATCAGCCTGCTGCCGCGCAACGTCTATGGCGGCGTCGACTGGCAGGCCGACTGGCAATTGCAAAGCTACGTGCAACTGTTTTTCCAGGAAGGTTTCGACGGCGAACTGGAGCTGAACTGGGTCTACGCCCAGGCATTGCTGCGTTCGGTGTTCCAGGCCGGTGGCACCACAGTCCTGTGTTTCCTGTTCGGCTTCCCCGTGGCGTTGTGGATGTCGAGCCTGACACCCCGTCGACGCAACCTGATGGTGTTGCTGATCACCATCCCGTTCTGGACCAACCTGCTGATCCGCAACTACGCCTGGCTGATCATCCTGCGCGAGCACGGCTGGGTCGCCCAGAGCCTCAACGCGCTGTTCCCCCAGGCCGGTGGCATCACCCTGCTCTACAACGACTTCGCGGTTAGCGTCGGCCTGGTTTACAGCTTCCTGCCGTTCATGATCCTGCCAATCTACTCGACCCTGGAAAAACTCGACTGGCGCCTGGTGGAAGCCGCCTATGACCTGGGTGCCAATCGCTGGCACGCGTTGCGGCGGATCATCCTGCCACTGTCGATGCCGGGGGTGATCGCAGGTGCCTTGCTGGTGTTCGTGCCAAGCCTGGGCGCCTTCATTACCCCGGCGATCCTTGGCGGCGGCAAGACGCTGATGATCGGCAACCTGATCCAGCAGCAGTTCGGTACCGCGCGCAACTGGCCGCTGGGCAGTTCGCTGTCGTTCCTGTTGCTGGGGATCATGTTGCTGTCCCTGGTGCTCTACGCCCTCTATAGCCGCAAAGCCGCCAAGACCCAACGCCCGGGAGCACAAGCATGATCGCCCTGCACCTGAAGAAACTGCCCCTGACCCGTGAAGTCAGCCTGTTGATGCTGGCCTACCTGTACCTGCCGATATTCGTGCTGATCGCCTACAGCTTCAACGCCAACCGCTCGGCGACGGTGTGGACCGAGTTCTCGTTCGACTGGTACGGGCGAATCCTGGCCAACCCGTCGATCCAGACCGCGGCGCTCAACTCGATCATCGTCGCCAGCATCGCTACGGTCTGCGCCACGGCGATTGCCCTGCTCGCGGCACTGGCGACCTACCGGCCGTTCTACGGACAGAAAATGGTCGAGGGCGGGATCAACCTGCCGTTGATCCTGCCGGAGATCGTCACCGCTGTGGCCACCCTGCTGCTGTTCATGGCACTGGGGATCAAGCTCGGTCTGCTGACGGTGATCGTCGCGCACATCGGCTTCTGCATTCCCTTCGCCTACCTGCCGATCCGCGCGCGGCTCAATGACCTGGACAAGAGCCTGCTGGAAGCGGCGAACGACCTGTACGCCAACCCCTGGCAGGTGTTCCGCCGGGTGACCTTGCCGCTGCTGTGGCCGGCGGTGCTGTCCGGTTCGGTGCTGGCGTTCGTGGTCAGCCTCGACGATTTCATCATGACCTTCTTCGTCGCAGGTCCCGGCTCCACAACCCTGCCGGTGTACATCTTCTCGGCCATCAAGGCCGGCGTGACGCCAGAGATCAACGCGATTTCGACCCTGATGCTGGTGATTTCCATCGTGCTGGTGGTGCTGGCCTTCTGGCTGGGACAGCGCGGCAAACAACAATAAGCCTGGAGACTTCTATATGAGCAAGAAAGTGAAAAGCATGCGTTTCGCCGTTGCCGGTCTGGCCTTGAGTTGCTTCACCGCGTTCACGGCGTTCACGGCGTTCAGCGCCCAGGCCGCCGAGCCCAAGGAACTGTTCTTCTACAACTGGACCGACTACTACCCGGTGGAGCTGCTGGCCAAGTTCGAAAAGGAGACCGGGATCAAGGTCACCATGGACGGCTACGACAGCAACGAAACCCTGCTGGCCAAGTTGCAGGCCGGCGGCGCGGCGTACGACGTGATCGTGCCGTCGCAATCGATCATGCGCACCCTGATCAACCAGGACCTGCTGCTGGAAATCGACGCCTCGGCCCTGCCCAACTTCCAGTACGTCAAACCGGCGTTCCGCGACCCGAGCTTCGACCCCGGCCGCAAGTTCTCGGCACCGTACCTGTGGGGCACCACCGGGTTCTCCTATGACAGCGCCCGGGTGCCCGGCGGCAAGCTTGACGACTCGTGGAAAGAGTTCTTCGAGCCGCGCAAGGAACTGCAAGGTCAGCTCGCCGCCCTCGACACCTCCAGCAGCGTGATCAACGCCGCCAGTCACTACCTGAATGTCGACGAGTGCAGCGAAAACCCGCAGGACGCCAAGCGCATCCTCGAACTGCTGCAAAAACAGAAACCCTTCCTGAAGATGTACAGCTCGGACAACACGGTCGACCGCATGGCCAGCGGTGAAGTGATCATGATGCAGAACTGGAACGGTTCTACAGCGCGGGCCACCCTGCAGAAGAGCACCATCAAGTACGTCTACCCCCGTGAAGGCCTGGCAATGTTCCAGGACAACTTCGCCGTACCGAAAAGCGCGCCACACCCCGGCAACGCGAAGATCTTCATCGACTGGATGATGAAACCGGAAAACGCCGCCGCCGTGTCCAACGCCATCGCCTACGCCAACGGCATCCAGAGCGACAAGCTGATCGATGCCAAATGGCGGGTGATGGACGCCATCAACATGCCCGACGAATTCGCCGCGCGCCTGCGCCCGGAAAAGGAATGCAGCAACAAGGCGCGGGAGCTGCAGGACCGCATTTGGGCCAAGCTCAAGGGCTGATCGTTTGACTTGAAACCGCGTCGCGGCCTTCGCGAGCAAGCCCGCTCCCACAAGGGATCTCCAGTGTTCACACGGACAATGTGGGAGCGGGCTTGCTCGCGAAGAGGCCAACACAGACACCAGAGAATTCATTGAGGTTACTCATGACCCAACCCCGCTGGCTGCGCAACGTGCGCCCCTACGGCGCCACCGCCGAAGACCTGCTGATCGAAAACGGCCGCTTCAGCCAACGCCGCCCCGCTTCGAACGAAGCCCTGTCGGCCACCGACATCGACGGCCAGAACCAGTTGCTCACCCCCGCCCTGGTGGAAAGCCACGTGCACCTGGACAAAACCCTCTGGGGCCAGCCCTGGCGCCCCAACAGTGCCGGCCCGACCCTCAAGGACTACATCGCCAACGAACGGCGCATCCTGCGTGAAGTCACCACACCGATTGCGCAACGCGCCGGCGCCCTGCTGGAAAACTGCATCGCCCGCGGCTCGCTGACCATGCGTTGCCACGTCGACATCGACCCGGAATTCGGCCTGCGGCATGTCGAGGCCATGCAGCAACTGCGTGAAAACTACCGCGACCTGATCGACCTGCAACTGGTGGTGTTCCCGCAGACTGGCTTGATCAGCCGCCCCGGCACCGCCGAACTGATGCGCGAAGCCATGGCCTTGGGCGTGGAGAACGTCGGCGGGCTGGACCCGTGTGGTATCGATAACGACCCTGTCGCACAACTGGATTTCGTCTTCAAACTGGCCAGCGAATTCGACCGGGGCGTCGACATTCACCTGCATGACAAAGGTGAGCTGGGCCTGTGGCAGATCGCCCTGATTGCCGACTACACCGAGCGCTTCGGCCGCCAAGGCCGGGTGATGATCAGCCACGCGTACTGCCTGGGGATGTTGCCGTGGAGCCAGGTCAAACCGGTGGCCGAACGTCTGGCGACATTGGGCATTTCGCTGATGAGCTCGGCCCCGGCCGATTGCGCGGTGCCGCCGTTCCTGGCCCTGCGCGAAACCGGCGTGAATGTGTGCCTGGGCTCGGACGGTATTCGTGATGCCTGGTCGCCCATGGGCAACGGCGACATGCTGGAGCGGGCGATGCTGCTGGCGTTCCGCTTCGACTTGAACAAGGACGAAGAACTGGCGGCAGCGTTCGAGGCGGCGACCGTCAACGGCGCCCAGGCGCTGGGTTGCCAAGCCAATCGCCTGGAGATTGGCCAGCCGGCGGACTTCCTGTTGATGCCGGTACAAACACTGGGTGAGGCGGTGGTTTCGCGGCCGTTGCGTCAGGTCTTTCGCGCGGGCCAGTTGATTGCTGCGGGTGGCCGTTTGCTGGAAAGCCGTCTGTGAAGCGCATCGGCTTGCGGGCCAGTTGCGTGGTCGGCTTCGACGGCACGCGGCATGTGCTGTGGCGCGATGGCGAAGTGGTGTTCGAAGGCGCGCGCATCGAGTTTGTCGGGCGTGGTTATGCGGGGCCGGTGGATCAGTGGGTTGATTACGGTAATGCGCTGATCGGTCCCGGCTTCATCGATCTGGATGCCTTGGGCGATCTCGATTCCACGGTGCTGACCCTGGACAACGGCGACGAGCGCGACATGGGCCGGATGTGGTCGGCGCAGTATCTGGCGCGTGGATCGCGGGAAAGCTACAGCCCCGAAGAAGAAGTCTTCAAATACCGCTACGCCTTCACCCAACTGATCCGCAACGGCATCACCACGGCCATGCCGATCACCTCGATGTATTACCGCGAGTGGGCCGAGACCTACGACGAATTTGCGGCGGTGGCAGGTGTAGCCGTCGAACTGGGGCTACGCACTTACCTCGGTCCCTGCTACATGAGCGGCATGAGTTACTGGCAGGCCGATGGAACCCTGGCGCACCACTGGGACGAAGCCCGGGGAATGGCCGGGCTCGACGCCACCGAGCGGTTTTTCCGGGATTTCGACGGCGCGCACAACGGCCTGATTCGCGGTGCGCTGCTGCCCGATCGCATCCAGACCTGTACCCCGGCGTTGCTGCAACGCACCGCCGCGCTGAGCCGGGAACTCAACGCACCGATGCGTTTGCACTGCTGCCAAGGGCTCGGTGAAGTGGCGATGGTCGAGCAACTGCGCGGCACCTCGCCACTGGGCTGGTTGCAGCAACTTGGGCTTTTGACCCCGCGCAGCCTGCTGCCCCACGGCATCTACACCCGCGGCGATGACGACCTGCAACGGGTGGTGGACAGTGGCGCAAGCCTGGTGCATTGCCCGGTGGTGTTCGCCCGGGATGGCGAGGCGCTGAATTCGTTCGGACGCTATCGGGCCAAAGGCATCAACTTCGCCCTGGGCACCGACACCTGGCCGGCGGACTTGCTGGACAACATGCGTCAGGGCTTGAACATCGCTCGCCTTATGGAAGGCGGTAACGATCTGACCAGCACGCTGGACCTGTACAACGCCGCGACCCTCGGCGGTGCCAAGGCACTGGGCCGCGACGATCTCGGACGCCTGGCGCCCGGGGCCAAGGCCGACATCACCGTGTTCAACCTGCGCGGGATGCACCTGGGGCCGCTATTCGATCCACTGAAAAATCTTGTTCTGGCCGGTCGCGGTGACGACTGTATCGCCAGCTACATCGACGGCCGCTGCGTGATGCGGGACGGCCAGGTCGAGGGCCTCGACTACCCCGCCCTGCAACGCCAGGCCCAACGCCAATTCGAAAAATTGATGCGCAGCCACAGCGACCGGGCCTTTGATCAACCGGACTGGAAAAGCCTGTTCCAGCCCGCCATCCCGTTCGCCGACGACTACAGCGCACAGGCACCACTGAGCGCGATTGATCCACTTCTCTAGAGATTTCTGCCCATGCAAAGCTTCGACTTCAGCACATTGAGCCCACGGGACAAATACAAGATCCTGATCGGCAGCGTCGTGCCACGGCCGATAGCCCTGGTCACCACCGTCGACGGCGAAGGCCGGATCAACGCGGCGCCGTTCAGCTTCTTCAATGCGCTTTCCGCCGATCCACCGATCCTCGCCCTGGGCGTGGAAAACTACGGCGACCAAAGCCCCAAGGACACCACTCGCAATATCCAGCTCAATCAGGAATTCACCGTGAACATCGTCAGCGATGCCCTGGTGGAAGCCATGAACGTCTGCGCCGTGCCCTTCGCCCCCGGCTTCGATGAACTGACCGCCGCCGGCCTCACTGCCATCCCCGGCACCACGGTCAAATGCCCGCGCATCGGCGAAGCTCCGGTGGCGCTGGAGTGTCGGCGGATGATGGCCCTGTCCATCGGCCAATCCCGGGAGATCATCTTTGGTGAAGTGCTGATGGCCCATGTGCGTGACGAACTGATCGATCCGAAAACCCTGTACATCGACCAGTTGGGGCTGGATGCGATAGGACGCATGGGCGGGCATGGCTATGCGCGTACGCGGGATTACTTCGACTTGCCGACACGCTCGTTGCAGGCCTGGACGGATGCGCCGGGGGGTGGGGAACGGTTTTGGCCTGCCACCAAATAACCAGAAATTGCACAAAACCTGTAGGAGCGAGCTTGCTCGCGATGGTCGTCAACGATACCGCTGGTAACCTGACACCCCGCGGCGCTCTCAGGTTCATCGCGAGCAAGCTCGCTCCTACAGGGGGGCGCGTCGTCAGCGGAAATCGCGACTGCGCACACTGATACCGTCCAGCAACGGGCTCAGGTCACTCAAGCGTCCGGCTATCAGATGCCGCACCTCGCCCTCCTTCTCCCAGCGCCCATCGACCTTGAGCAACTGCGAGCCGACCAGCACCTGGCGCTGACGCTCGGCCAGGTCGCGCCACACCACCACGTTGACGTTGCCGAACTCGTCCTCAAGGGTGACGAACGTCACGCCGCTGGCGGTGGCCGGGCGTTGTCGGCCGGTGACCAGCCCGGCAACGCTGACTGGCCGACCGTGCTCGACGTCCAGCAACTCCTTCGAACTACGGCAGCGCCGCGCCTTCAACTCACCGCGTAACAGGGCCAACGGATGCGGCCCGAGGGTGGTGCCGACACTGGCGTAATCGGCTTGCAGGTCTTCGCCCACGGTGGGTTTGGGCAACGACACCGCATCCTCCTCCCGGCTCGGCAGGCCGACAAACAGGCCCAGCTGCTTTTGTACCCCGGCCACTTCCCAACGTGCCCGATGCCGGTCGCCGGCCAGGCCACGCAACGCGCCCGCATCGGCCAGTTGCTCCTGGGCGCGGGCATCGAGTCGCGCCCGTTCGCCGAGGTCGGCAATGTCGGCAAACGCCCCTTTGGAGCGTGCCGCCTCGATGCGTCGGGCATCGTCCTCGCGAAAGCCCTTGATCATGCGTAGCCCCAAGCGAATCGCCGGTTGCGCACCACTGATCGGTTCCAGGCTGCAATCCCAGTCGCTGGCGCGCACGTCCACCGGGCGAACCTGCAAATGATGGCGCCGGACGTCCTGCAGAATCTGGTCCGGGCTGTAGAACCCCATCGGCCAACTGTTGATCAGCGCACAAGCGAAGGCCGCCGGCTCGTGGCATTTCAACCAGCAACTGGCGTAAGTCAGCAAGGCAAAACTGGCCGCGTGGGACTCGGGAAAACCGTAGCTGCCAAAGCCCTTGATCTGTTCGAAGATCTGCGCGGCAAACTCCGGCGTGTAGCCTTTTTTCTTCATGCCGGCGGCCAGTCGATCCTTGTGCGGTTCGAGCCCGCCGTGGCGTTTCCAGGCAGCCATGGAGCGGCGTAGCTGGTCGGCCTCGCCGGGGCTGTAGTCGGCGGCGACGATGGCGATCTGCATCACCTGTTCCTGAAACAGAGGAACGCCAAGGGTGCGTTTCAACACCTCCCGCAACTCTTCGGAGGGGTAGCTTTCGAGCTCTTCCTTGTTTCGTCGCCGCAGATAGGGATGCACCATGCCGCCCTGAATAGGTCCGGGGCGAACGATGGCCACCTCGATCACCAGGTCATAGAACTTGCGGGGCTTGAGCCTGGGCAGCATCGACATTTGCGCCCGGGACTCGATCTGGAACACGCCGATGGTGTCTGCACGACCGATCATGTCGTAGGTCTGTGAATCCTCGGAGGGCACCGTTGCCAGGCTCAAGTCCCGGTTGCGATGACGGCGCAGCAAGTCGAAACAGCGACGAATCGCGCTGAGCATGCCCAGGGCCAGGATATCCACCTTGAGCAACCCGACCGCATCGAGATCGTCCTTGTCCCACTGAATGATCGTGCGTTCGGCCATCGCGGCGTTTTCCACCGGCACGAGGTGATCCAGCGGCTGCTCGGAAATGACGAAGCCGCCGGGGTGCTGGGACAGATGCCGGGGGAAGCCGATCAGTTGCTGCGTCAAGCTCAACACCCGGCGCAACACCGGGCTTTCAGGGTCGAAACCGCCTTCACGCAGGCGCTCCACGGGCGGCGTTTCATCACTCCAGTGACCACAGCAATCGGCCAGGGCATTGATCTGGTCTGGCGGCAAACCCAACGCCTTGGCCACATCGCGTACCGCACCGGCCGCATGGTAAGTACTGACCACGGCTGTCAGTGCCGCGCGGGTCCGACCATAGCGCTGGAACACGTACTGCAAGACTTCTTCGCGGCGTTCGTGCTCGAAGTCCACATCGATATCCGGTGGCTCGTTGCGCTCCCTGGAGAGAAAGCGCTCAAACAGCATGTTCATTCGCTCGGGGTCGATCTCGGTGATGCCCAAGGCGAAACACACCGCCGAGTTGGCCGCAGAGCCTCGGCCCTGGCAGAGAATCTTCTCGCGCCGGGCGAAGGCGACGATGTCCTGAACGGTCAGGAAATAGCTTTCATAACCCAGCTCGGCGATCAGCCCGAGCTCCTTGTCGATCAGCCCGCGAACCTTTTCGCTTGCACCGTCGGGCCATCGCTCGCGCATGCCGCGCTCGGTCAACGCCCGCAGCCAGGACTCTGCGCTGTGCCCTTCTGGCACCAGTTCGCGAGGATATTGATAACGCAACTGGCCAAGATCAAAGGTACAGCGCCGGGCGATGTTCAGCGTTTCTGCCAGTAAGCCGGGCGGATAAAGTTCCCCCAGCACGTTCAGGCTGCGCAGATGGCGTTCGCCGTTGGGATGCAGGCGCAACCCGGCATCGGCCACCGGCAGGTGATGACGGATCGCGGTCATGGTGTCCTGCAAGGCGCGCCGGCCGCGAGCATGCATGTGCACATCGCCACTGGCCACGGCCGCAATACGCAACTCCCTGGCCAGGCTCAACAGATCGTTCAGGCGCCGGGCATCGTCCTGACCGCGGTGCAACTGCACCGCCAGCCACACGCGCTCGGCGAAGACCTGTTTGAGCCAGCGCCCCTGTTCAAAGGCATCGACAGCGTCCGGCACCCACAACGCCAACAGGCCCGGCAACGGTTCGCTGAAGTCTTCGCGCAGCACCTGATACTGGCCTTTCTGCGTGCGCCGCCGGGCGCGGGTGATCAATCGGCACAGCGCCTGATAGCCCTCGAGGCTCTCCACCAGCAGCACCAGTTTCGGACCGTTCTCGATGCGTATTTCACTGCCGATGATCAGCGGCAACTCCACGGACTTCGCCGCTTGCCAGGCGCGCACGATGCCCGCCAGGGTGCATTCGTCGGTGATCGCCAGGGCTTGATAACCCTGTTTTTTCGCGCGCTGGAACAGCTCGAGGGCACTGGAGGCACCGCGCTGGAAGCTGAAGTTCGACAGGCAGTGCAGTTCGGCATAGTCGATGCTCATGCGAACCAGCCCTGCAACCACAGCGGGCCGTCCTCACCGACCGCCCGGTAGGCCCAGCCCTGTTGGCCTGCACGGGTTTCGATCAGGTAATAGTCACGGCGTACGTCGTCACCGTCCCACCAACCGGACTCGATGCGTTCCGGCCCCATGAGGATGCGCGCCGAGCCCTGATGCACGGCCAGCGGTTCAGTCAGCAGCCAGCCCGGCCGTTTCACCGCGGCCGGCACCACACAAGGCTGGCTGTCGGCACTGGCCTGCCATGCACACTCGGGGCGGTGATCGGCCTGGAAACCCAAGCCATGCACCGCGTCATCCCCCAGCCGTGCACGCAGGCGTTCGCGCAGTTGCTCCCAGGGCAAGGACTGCTGCGGGCGATCGTCGAACAGTTCCTGATGTTGGGGCACGAAGGTCGGCAAATCCTCGGCGCGCAAGCGAAAGCCGCGCACCGGCGCCTCGACCTGGACTTGCTCCAGCCGCCCCCGGGCCAGTTCGAAGAGCATCGCCGGATCGCGCTCGGCGCTGAGCAGGCCGACCTTGATGAGCGTATCCGGCAACCCGGCATGTTCCAGATGCAGGTCGAAACGCTGTACGCCGCTGTCGCGACCACAGAGGAACGCCGACAGGTCGCCGGTCAGCCGGCGCAACGGAAACAGCAAGGCTTGATGGGACTGCACATCGAAATTGAGCTCGATCCGCACATCGAAGCGGTCCGGCGGCAGGTAAAACGCCAGCGCCAGCCGCCGTAAACCCGACAGGGCATCCAGATGCTTGAGCACCTGAGCCTCGAAACGCCGGGCCAGGCTATGCCGGGGCAGCGCCTGCACCTGGCTCAAGGTGCGCAAGCCCATGCGCGACAAGGCCGTGGCGACCGAGGCTTCGAGGCCGATCCGGTCGACAGGCATTTGCCCCAGGTGATGCTGCAAGGCTTGATCGTCCGGCACCACCAGACCGTCATAGGCGTTGGCCAGCACCCGCGCCGCCACCGGGTTGGGCGCGGCCACGATGCGGTGCCGAAATCCCAGTTCGTCGAGCTCACGGCGCAAAAGCGCTTCGAATTGCGGCCAGGCGCCGAACAAACCGAGGCTGGATTCGATCTCGAACACCACGGCCCGGGGGTAATGCACGCTGACCTGGGAGCTGAAGCGATAGGCCCAGGCGGCGAGAAACTGCTGCCAGTGTTCGATGTCGGCGGCGTCGTATTCAGCCGTGGCAAAGCCTTTGCTCAAGGCCTGTGCCGCACTCATGGACTGACCGGGACGCAACCCCAGCGCCCGCGCCGCGTCGTTAACCGCCTGCAGCACCCGGCGCTGAGCCGGGCCGGTCAACAACGCCAGGGGCTCATCGGGATCGGCGCGCTGACGCAATACCGCGTCCAGCGCCAATTGCGGGAAAACAATGCAGACCCAGCGCATGGCAACCTCAATGCCCCACGGCGAAGGCAATCGGCGCCGAACGAGCCAGACCGCCGCGGCACTTGAGCACGCGCAGTTGTGCCGGTCGGGCATCGATGGCAATGCGCAGGGCCGCCGGCGAAGGGTTGATCGCGTCACTGAGGGGGCGATAGGCGAAGGCCAGGGTCTGGCCGGTTTCCGCCGCCACCTGCAAGCGGCGCAAGGCACGGTCATCGGCCTTGTGCGGCCAGCACAGCACCGCGCCGCAACTGCCCGAACGCAGGCATTGTTCCGCGGCCCACAGCGCATCGCGCTCGCTGGCCTGGATGATCGATAACTGACGCAGATCGACCCCGGCACCCTGCCACGCCTGGGGATACGGCACATAAGGCGGCGCCACCAGCACGATGCGCTCGCCCGCCGCCGACAGCCGTGCCAGCGTCGGCCACACCAGTTGCAACTCGCCCACGCCCTGCCCGGCCAAGAGGATTTCCGTCAGCGCCGCCTCCGGCCAGCCTCCGCTGGGCAATGCGGCGTCCAGCGCGGCATGCCCGGTGGGTTGCGGGCTGGCGGCCGGTGGCGCAGGCCGGCCCTTCCAGACCTGGCCGCCATTGAACAGCGTATCCAGCGCAACGACGGCACCCATCAGCCTTGCCTCACCAGGCCACAGAACACGCCTTCGATGGCCAGGTCCCGGTCGGCTTCGACAATGATCGGCCGGTAGGCCGGGTTGCGTGGCAGCAGGCGAACCACATCGCCGACCCGCTCGAAGCGCTTGATGGTGACTTCGCCGTCGAGTCGCGCCACGACGATCTGGCCATTGAGCGCCTCGGGGTTGCGGTGCACGCCCACCAGATCGCCATCGAGAATGCCGTCCTCGATCATCGAGTCACCCCGGACCCGCAGCATGTAGTCCGGCACCCGCGAGAAGATCGACGGATCGAGCAGCAAGCGGCTATGGACCTCCGCATCGGCCCCGATCGGCGCACCGGCCGCCACCCGGCCGAGCACCGGAATGTCCAGCAACTCGGGACGCGGCGGCTGCCCGAGCAGGCGAATGCCCCGGGCCTGATGCGGGTTGACCTCGATAAACCCGGCTTCGGTCAGCGCCAGCACATGCTTGCGCGCCACGCTGCGGGAGGCAAAACCGAACGCCTCGCTGATTTCAGCGAGGCTCGGAGGCTGACCGTGCTCGGCGATGCGATCGCGGATAAAGGTCAGGATGGCGGTACGGCGGGGAGTCAGAGTCGTCATGGAGTACATTTGTACTCTTTTGGCTTTTACCTGGCAAGGACCGTCAATCATCTGGTGGCAGGACCAGTGACCTGTGGGAGCGAGCTTGCTTGCGATGGTCTTTCATTCAACATGTGTGTCGAATGACCGGGCCGCATCGCGAGCAAGCTCGCTCCCACATTGGATTTCAGTGACTCAAGGGGTGAGTTGTGCCAGGTACGCCCACGGATAAATCCCCCGTTCATGCCCATCGCTGAAGACCAGTTGCAGGCCATCCCCCCTGCGAGTGCAATTCGATCACCCAAACCCGCGCATCCTTGGCATGAGCGTAAAGGACACCAGAACAATTAACAGTGTGCCTACGGCACTGAGGATTGCCGTGAGGGAAAGGGTCTGGGAATAACCGACCATCCCGCCGACGATTCCGCTACCGAGATAAATGAAGGGGTGCACGCCACTGGTAAAGAACGTATCGACTGCCACCACTTTGCCAAGGTCCTTCTCGGGAGACAGTGTCTGCATCGCCGTGGCCCAACCAGTCAACCAGGACGCTTCGACAATCCCCACCAGGGTCGCCCCCAGTATCGCCATCCAGGACGAGCTTCCCATGCCGAGAAGGGCCATCGCGCCAGCCAGGAACAAACCGCAGGTCACTGCAAGTCCAATCAGTCGTTTATGTCCGGAAACAAGCACCGTGATGATTGATCCAATGCACGCACCGAATCCCGAGGCGGCCAGACACACCCCCCACATTTCTTCGTTGAATCGATCGCTGATCGCATAGGGCGCGACGACCAGGAAAATCGGGAAACACAATACGTTCACCACGAGGGTGGCCGCGAAGCCCAGCAAAAGCGTGGAGTTGCCGGTAACGATAGCAATGCCATTGACCGCTTCTCGGATCGAGAACTCCTCCTCGAACTCATGAGGCTCCACATTGGGCAACATCGCCGTATAAACGGCGGCGCAGAAGAATGTCAGACCATCGATCAATATGCCCCAGACCGGATCCCAGAAAATGATGAATACACCCAGCGTCGCGGGAAACAGCACAGCGACCAGGTTGTCGACAAAGTTCATCGCACCATTGCCCGCCACCAGTGCTCGCTTGGGCAGCAAATTGACGAGTAGTACCTGAGCGCACGGACGGGAAACCCCTATACCGATGCCAAATATCAGATAGGCAAAGACCAGCCACCACCAGGACGCACCGAAGACGATCAGCGCCACCGCGGCCAGTTGCGCAAAACCCCTCGCCGTGTCGGTGTAAATCAGTACTTGCTTCGGCGACTTTCGATCCGCCAGCAAACCTCCGACCAGGGCTCCGATCACGCTCCCTACCCCGACTGCCGCCATAACAAAACCGAATACTTCTCCTCCGTAGCCGGTCCGGATAAGCGCTATTGGCAGTGCGGCTAGACAAATAGCGTCGCCGGCCATCGAGAGACTTTGGCCGATGAGCAACTTGCGAAAAGACGAGACGCTCAGCGCTTCGGCATAAGGTGATAAGCGATCGGCAATGGAGATCATAAGTAATCTTCCTTGAGACCAGAGCAAAAAGATCGCAGCCTGCGGCAGCTCCTACAGGAGGCCGGTTCAGCCAGTGAGTCCAGTCAGATAGGCCCACGGATAAATCCCCCGTTCATGCCCATCGCTGAAGACCAGTTGCAGGCCATAGCCCTGGCGTGCAACTCGATAACCCGCAGACGTAAAGCCCAGCGCTCCTTACTCGAACAAAACGGACGATCAAAAAACAAGGTCTACCGTTCGTCGCCTTTCTAAAAAAATAAGCACCTGAAGAAAATAAAAATCAATAAAAAAAGTACAAAACGCACATTTATTCCTACAGAAATATTCTACTCAACATAGCAGGATCATTTCTGCTTGCCGAAAACTAAAATACAGATTCAAAAAGGAATTCCACAGTTCCACACTAGAGACTATCCACACTAAAACAAAACCAAGCCACTAAGATTCCTAACATCATGTAGGACGCATCTTAAAAGCATGCAGGAATCCCCCTACAACACAAAACTCTCTCGCTTGCACCCAACAGTAAAATCAACTAATCCTTGCAGCACCACTTAATATCAAGTGGCAAACACAACGAGTAAAAAAAATGAAAAACAACGAACTTGGAAAAGTGCTATTCAATTTTAGAAATGATGTTGGATCAAGCCCCAATCCGCAAGTCGCTGGTGGCTCCGGAAGTGCAGGAGGTTGCGGGGGCAGCGGTGGATGTGGTGGGGGTGGCGGATGCAGCGG
>NZ_JAHBDG010000057.1:0-16309 GCF_019956305.1 Pseudomonas sp. BF-B-30
GCTTTCGGGGGATTGGGGGTGGGTTTGAACATGGTCAAGCTCCTTGATCAATGGAGCCGCCACAAGTCGCTGCTAAACGAATTGGGTGGCGGCTGTACGCGGGTTAGCAGACCAGGGATCAAGGAACCCGGCGCACCGAAGTGCCCCACGCACAGCCACCAAATTGCAGATCGGACTGATCTGAAGGTGACACTGGCGAGCCTTGAAATTTACCGAGCTGCTAAACCCGATCGCTGAATGGGCAGCGACGTGGAGAACGATAGAGATCAGGGCCAAGACTCACAAGCCGGCGGATTCTGGCGTAGTTGTAGGCAACGACGCAAGGCGGTGTGGCTTTCAGGAATAGAGGCTGACGGCTTTTAAACAGGGCTTTCAGAACACTGCACATTCCCTGTGGGAGCGAGCTTGCTCGCGATGGCGGCATTACATCCGGCATTGGTGTTGACTGATACACCGCTATCGCGAGCAAGCTCACTCCTACAGTGGATCAGCGTATGTCTGTGAGAGATTGGTCGGCTGTCAGGCCGCCTTCGCGGGCAAGCCCGCTCCCACAGGTGCTGAGTACATCTGCAAGTGATTGGGCGGCTGGCAGGTCGCCTTCGCGAGCAAGCTCGCTCCCACAATTTGATCGGTGTACATCTGCAAGTAATTGGGCGGCTGTCAGGCCGCCTTCGCGGGCAAGCCCGCTCCCACAATTTGATCGGTGTACATCTGCAAGTAATTGGGCGGCTGGCAGGCCGCCTTCGCGAGCAAGCTCGCTCCCACAATTTGATCGGTGTACATCTGCAAGTAATTGGGCGGCTGGCAGGCCGCCTTCGCGAGCAAGCTCGCTCCCACAATTTGATCGGTGTACATCAGCAAGAAATTGATTGGCTGGCAGGCCGCCTTCGCGGGCAAGCCCGCTCCCACAGGTGCTGAGTACATCTGCAAGTAATTGGGCGGCTGTCAGGTCGCCTTCGCGAGCAAGCCCGCTCCCACAGGTGCTGAGTACATCTGCAAGTAATTGGGCGGCTGTCAGGTCGCCTTCGCGGGCAAGCCCGCTCCCACAGGTGCTGAGTACATCTGCAAGTGATTGGGCGGCTGTCAGGTCGCCTTCGCGAGCAAGCTCGCTCCCACAATTTGATCGGTGTGCATCAGCAAGTGATTGGTCGGCTGGCAGGCCGCCTTCGCGAGCAGGCTCGCTCCTACAGTTGGGCTGGGTACACTCGAAAGAAATTGGTCGGCTGGCAGGCCACCATCGCGAGCAAGCTCGCTCCCACAGAAGAGCAAAAAGCAGAGCATCCCGCACCACCGCGTCGCTTCTCACCACTCATCAGGCCGAGCGTTAGCTCGCCTGCAGCTTTTGATCTTGATCCACCCGCCCCCTCGGCAGGCTGAGCGGAGGTGTTTATCCGGGGATTGGCGCGTAGCGCCGTTCGACGCAGTCGAACTCATTGCATGTAGGTCGAAGCGAAGCCGACCGGAGGGCAATGCCCCCGGATGAATACCGGAGCGAAGGAACCCCGAGCCTTAGCGAGGGGCCGTACGTAAGGGGCGAGACCTTTTGGTTCCTTTTGGGGCGTTTGCCAAAAGGGACTCGCCGTAAGGGCGAAACCGCCAGCCGCCGTTACCGAAGTAACGGATATGTACTCAATCAACCAAGAACCTGGTCGGCCCAGAGGCCGCCAAGGTCAACACCTATGAAACATCCAAAGCCACAGACATGAACTGACCGATCCGCGACCGCAACCACCGCTCCGCCGGATCATTGTCATGCACCCCGCTCCAGGCCATCGACAACTGCGCCGCCTCAATCTCGAACGGCGGATCCTCAGCGCGCAAGCCACAGCCCTCGACCAACGCACACGCCGCATAATCCGGCACAGTGGCAATCATCTCGGTCCCGGCGAGCAACGCCCGCAATCCACTGAACTGCGGCACCCCCAGCACCACACGACGACTACGCCCGACCTTCGCCAGATCCAGGTCGATGTTGCCACTCAGGTCGCCGGAAAAAGACACCATCGCATGGGGCCGCTCGCAGTACTCATCCAGGGTCAGCGTCCCCGGCCGGGTGTCGCCGCGCAGCACTTTGCAGGGGATATCGCGCAGCTTCTTGCGCTTGGCATTGGCCGGCAGATCCGTGGTGTAGCTCACGCCCACCGAAATTTCCCCCGACGCCAACAGCGCTGGCATCAACAGGTAATTGGCTCGCCGCACGACCACGACGATGCCCGGTGCTTCCTCTTGCAACTGACGCAGCAACGGTGGAAACAAACCGAACTCGGCATCGTCCGACAACCCGATGCGAAACACATCGCAACTGGTCGCAGGATCGAATTCCTTGGCCCGGCTGACCGCACCGGAGATGGTGTCCATCGCTGGCTGCAATTCCTTGAGAATCGCCAATGCGCGCGCCGTCGGTTCCATGCCGCGTCCGTTGCGCAGCAGCAACGGATCGTCGAACAGATCGCGCAAACGCCCCAGCGCGGCGCTCACCGCCGGTTGGCCCATGAACAGTTTTTCCGCGACTCGGGTCAGGTTCTTTTCGAACATCAGGGCCTCGAAAATCACCAGCAGGTTCATGTCGACGCGACGCAGATCGTTACGGTTCATAGGCACGGGTTCCTTATGTGTGTTCGGCCGGGCGCGAGGATGAGAATTGTGTCTGACTTTACCCAAGACTTCCCGCGGTGAGCGAGAAATTAACAACGATTAACTCGTAAGCCAGAGCCTTCGGGTCCAAGAATGAAGCCTACCGACACGGACATTCGCCATGGCTCACGTTCAGCAAAATGCCGCCCCCGCGTCATTCACGCCGGTGCCAAAGAAAAACACCGGCGGCCTCAGCCCGCAGCGCGAAAAGCTGGTCAAACAACTGATCCTCGAACGCTTGGGCGACAGCCTGGAAGTCACCGAACTGGCGCAGGCCTGCGCCCTGTCGCGCAGTCACTTCTCCCGCGCGTTCAAGTGCAGCACCGGCCTCTCGCCACAGGACTGGATTCGCCAGCAGCGCATTGCCCTGGCCAAGCAATTGATCCAGCACACCAACCTCAGCCTCACGCAGATCAGCCTCGAATGCGGCTTCTGCGATCAGGCGCACTTCTGCCACATCTTCACCCGCAGCGAAGGCATCAATCCGTTTGCCTGGCGCTGTCAGTTTGTCCGCGGCATCGTCCACAATGGCAAAAGATCGCAGCCTTCGGCAGCGCCTACGGGTATGCACGTTACCGTGTAGGCGCTGGCGAAACCTGCGATCCCTTGATCCGGCTTTTTAACCTTTCAAGAACGCCAACAGGTCAGCGTTGAGCTGATCCTTATGGGTGTCCGTCAAACCGTGAGGGGCGCCCGGGTAAATCTTCAGGGTCGAGCCCTTTACCAGTTTGGCGCAGGAGACGCCCGCCGCTTCATACGGCACGACCTGATCCGCGTCGCCATGCACCACCAGCGTCGGCACGTCGAACTTCTGCAGGTCTTCGGTGAAGTCGGTTTCCGAGAACGCCTTGATGCAGTCATAGGCGTTCTTGTGGCCGGCCATCATGCCCTGCATCCAGAACCAGTCGATCATGCCCTGGGACGGTTTCGCGTCAGGCTTGTTGAAGCCGAAGAACGGGCCGCTGGCGAGGTCGATGTACAGCTGCGAGCGATCGACCAGCGAGGCCTGGCGGATGCCGTCGAACACTTCCAGCGGCAGGCCGCCGGGGTTGGCTTCGGTCTTGAGCATCAGCGGTGGCACCGCGGAAATCAGCCCGGCCTTGGCCACGCGGCCGGTGCCGTGGCGACCGATGTAACGCGCCACCTCGCCACCGCCGGTGGAGAAGCCGAACAGCACGGCGTTTTGCAGGTCGAGCAGCTCGATCAACTGTGCCAGATCGTCGGCGTAATGGTCCATGTCATTGCCCGACCACGGCTGGCTGGAACGCCCATGACCGCGACGGTCGTGGGCGATGACCCGATAGCCCTTGGAGGCCAGGAAGATCATCTGCGATTCCCAGCTGTCGGCGTTCAGTGGCCAGCCGTGACTGAAGACAATCGGCTGACCGGTGCCCCAGTCCTTGTAGTAAATCTCGACGCCATCGCGGGTAGTGAAAGTGCTCATGGGTGATGCCTCCTTAACGAGGGTTGGGGGGTGAATCAAACGGGTCAGTGGCGCAGGCGATCGGCCAGACGCGCCACCCGCTCGCCCAGGTGCGCGGCGGTGCAGCGATCCTCGGGCGGAGGGGCATCGTCAGGGGATTGCTCGACATTCGACTGGGCCATGGCGCCCAGTGAGCTACCCAGACGATTGAGTTGGCCGTTGAACGCGCCGGTGCTGGAGCGTGCCGGCAGCAGGTCGAGGCCGACCCAGATCATCGAGTGCTGGGCGGCGAACACCGTCATTTGCAGCAAGGTGTTGAGCTTGTCGCCGCACAGGCTGCCGGAGTTGGTGAAGCCCGCCGCGAGTTTGTCGCGCCAGGGCTGGGTCAGGTAGAACGCCGCCGTGGCCTCCATGAACGCCTTGAAGGCCGCCGAGGCGCTGCCCATGTAGGTCGGCGCGCCGAAAATGATGGCGTCGGCGTAGTGCAGCCGCTCCCAGTGCTCGTCTACCTCTTCGACCGGGATCAACTGGCAGGTGCTGCCAAGGTGCCGTTCCACGCCACCGGCCACGGCTTCGGCCATGACCCGGGTGTGCCCGTAGCCACTGTGATAGACCACCACCACGTTGCTCATTGGTTTGTCCTTGAGAGGGGTTGAAATCCCTTGTAGGAGCGAGCTTGCTCGCGATGGAGTATCAGTCGACACCCATGTGGCTGACACACCATCGCGAGCAAGCTCGCTCCTACAGGGAAGAGAGTTTTGAGTGCAGACCGGACGCAGGACGAGTTAAACGTTGTTAATTTTCCATGGCGCGCAAAAAGCCCCGGCTATCGCTGTCCATCTGTCGCGCCCAATGATCATCGGGCTGACGCCCCTTGACCGATACGCTAGAGTCAACACCCGCACCCGACAGTCACCCGGGCAGCGCATTGCGCTGGCTAAAAAACTTGAGGAATATGCTCGAAAACCGCGTACCAGACGGATGCAGCAGGAGCGACTCGTTGACCCTTTCCCCCGAACAGGCTGTGCATTTCGGCCCCTACCGGGTCTACCCCGGACAACGCCTGGTGATGGAGGCCGACCAGCCTTTGCGCCTGGGGCGGCGCGCCATGGACATCCTGTTGATCCTGCTTGAGCACGCCGGCAACGTGGTCAGCAAGCAGCAACTGATCGCCCGGGTCTGGCCCAACACCGTGGTCGAAGACATCAACCTGCGGGTGCACATGGCCGCGTTGCGCAAGGCGCTCGGCGACGGACAGGCCGGCCAGCGCTACATCGTCACCGTGGCCCAGCGCGGGTACAGCTTCGTCGCACCGCACTCACTGGAGCAGGCCGAGCAACCGCCAGCACCCGAGGCTTGCGCACCGAGCCGGCATAACCTGCCGGTGCGCCGTACGCGAATGATCGGCCGGCAGACCCTGGTCGACAAGCTGGTGGTGCAACTGCCACGCCAGCGCTTCATCACCCTCGTCGGTCCCGGCGGCATCGGCAAGACCACCGTGGCCTTGCGGGTCGCCGAACAAATGATCGGTCGCTACCGGGACGGCATTCGCCTGCTGGACCTGGCCCCGATCAACTGCCCGCTGATGATCGACGGTCATCTGGCGACGTTGCTCGAACTGGCCCTGCACGACGACGCCCCCCTGAACGGTCTTGCCGACTGTCTGCGTGACAGGCAAATGCTGTTGGTCATCGACAACTGCGAGCACCTGGTCGACGCCATCGCCCATCTTTGCGAAACCATTCTGCGCAGTGCGCCGCACGTGCATATTCTCGCCACCAGCCGCGAAAGCCTGCGGGCCGAAGGCGAATTCGTCCAGCGCCTGGAATCACTCGACTGCCCGCCGCCCATCGCCGTCCTCGACTGCGCCCAGGCGATGACCTTTTCCGCCCTGCAACTGTTTGTCGAGCGGGCCATGGCCAGCCATGACAGCTTTGAACTGACGGACGATGAACTGCCGCTGTTGATCGACATCTGCCACCGACTGGACGGCATCCCACTGGCCATCGAACTGGCGGCGGCGCAAGTGGGCAACTTCGGATTGCCCGGCTTGTTGACGCAGTTGCAAAGCAACTTCCGGGTGTTGACCCAGCCCAGCCAGACGCCCCCGGCACGCCATCAGACCCTGCGCGCGACACTGGACTGGAGCTTCGAGCTACTCAGCGCCTGCGAAAAGACCTGCCTGCGCCGACTGAGTGTGTTTCGCGGCGGTTTCACCCTGGAGTCCGCAGCGGCGGTGATTGTCGGCGAACACATCGAACCCCGCGAGGTGTTCGGCTCGATCACCCAACTGGTCGCCAAGTCCCTGTTGAACGTGGAGGTGGGCGACGAGGATGTTTACTACCGCCTGCTCGATACCACCCGCAGCTATGCCCTGGAAAAACTTGCGCAAACCACCGACCTGCCCGGGACGCGGGAGCGGCATGCCGAGCGTTGCCTGGCAACGATGCAACAGGCGCAGGACGACTGGGAGAAAACGTCCACCGGCTTGTGGCTCGAACGCTATGGCCGGGCCCTGGAGGACATCCGTGCAGCCCTCGATTGGGGTTTGCACGGGCAAGGGCCGCAGGCACTGGCGATACGCCTGGCCGCGACGTCCACGCCGCTGTGGCAGGAGTTGTCACTGCTCAAGGAACACGGCGGTTATGTGCGCAAGGCGCTGGCCTTGCTCGAGCAGTCTGCCGAGCCTTGCCCGCGCTTGCAGATGGCCCTCAAGCTGGCTTTGGGCAGTGCCTGTTATCACGTTCAAGGAGGTAGCAGCGAAACCGTTGGCGCCTTCGTCAGCGCCAGAGCCCTGGCCAGCCAACTCAACGATGTGGCCGGTCAGTTGCGGGCGATTTCCGGGCACCTGGCGGTCAATCTCAGCTGCGGCCAATACCAGATGGCCCTGGAACAGAGTCGGCAATTCGATCACCTGGGGCTGCAAGACGACGCCCAGATGTCCCTGAGCATGCATCGATTGCGGGTGCTCGCCCTGCACTTCTCCGGCAACCAGCATCAGGCTGGGGAGCATGCCGAACAAGTGCTGCAACGCATGGCCCACAGCGGTCATCTCAACCGTTTCACCCATGGCTTTGGCGTGCAATACGACCAGAGTGTCGCGGCGCTGACCCTCCACGCGCGCATCCTCTGGCTGCAAGGCCAGCCGGAACAGGCCTGGCGCACTGCCCGCCAGGCGCTGGACACCGCATTGCAGATCAACCACGGCACATCGATCTGCTACACCCTGGCGCTCGCCGGCTGCCTGATCGCCCACTACAACGGCGATACCCGCAGCGCCCGCGAACTCCTGCGCCTGCTGCTGCAACAAGCGCGGAAGCACTCGGTCCTGCTGTTCCATGACTGGGCGCAACACTATGCGCGGGTGATCGGCGGTACCGATGTTCAGCCAATCGGCCGACAAAGCGTCGGTTTGATCAAGGACATCATGGTCACGCTGGATTCAACCTGTGTCGACGATGATTTGCTCGAACGTGCGCAAAGCGGTGTTTCGGACTGGAGCACGGCAGAGATACTGCGGGCCAGGGCCAGGACGTTGCTGGCAACCGATTGCCCGCTCCAGACCGCGACGGCCGAAACCATGCTGCTCAAGGCACTCAACGTGGCAAAGGCCCAGGGTGCCCTGGCCTGGGAGCTGCGCAGCGCCACCTCACTGGCGCAGTTGTGGCAGCGTCAGGGCGATCCCCAACGGGCGCATCAATTGCTGGCCCCGATCTACCAGCGCTACACCGAAGGTTTCGCCACGCCAGACTTGATGACCGTTCGCCGGCTACTCGACGAGTTGCAATGCGACCTGCCCGCCTGAAGGCCAGCGCGCTTGACTGACGTAACCGGCATAACGCATTTCAAGGGCGCGCAACTCACCACTGAGTTCGAGTTTTTCCAGCGCGTAGGTGCGGGTGGTGTTGAGGAAGCGGTAGCGGGCCACTTCCCTCCCCTGCTCCAGGGTCAGTAGCGACTTGAGGGCCAGACTTTCCATCACCTTGATCAGGTCGGCGGCGGGCAGCCTGTCGCAGCAGATCACGCCGATCGCTGCGTCCCGGGTGAAGGCCATTTTGAACACTGCCAGGCGCTGCAACACGGTTTGCTCCGCGGCTGTCAAACGTTCGTAGCTCCAGTCCAGCGCCGCCTTGAGCGTCTGGTGCCGCGGCACGGCCGTGCGGCGGCCCTGGGACAGCAATTGAAAACAGTTATCGAGTTGCGCTTGCAACCCCACCAGCGCCAGCGCATCGATTTGCGCCGCCGCCAATTCAATCGCCAGCGGCAGGCCGTCGAGGCGCCGGCAGATTTCCCGTACGGTCTTGAGGTCTTGTTCGCGCAGGGTGAACCCTTGCTGACGAGCCCGGGCACGGCTGACGAATAGCTGCACCGCCGAATAGCCCATGACCTCGTCAACACTGCGCAGCGCTGACACCGGCGGCACCGCCAGCGGTGGCAGACGCAATACGGTTTCGCCCGCCGCCTGGAGCGGCTCGCGGCTGGTGGCGAGGATCGACAGACGAGGCAGCGAAGCCAGCAGCGTTTCGATCAACGTCTGGCAGCGTTCGAGCAGGTGTTCGCAGTTGTCCAGGACCAACAAGGCATGCCGCTGCGCCAGCGCCTCCAGCGTGGTGCCGACCTCCAGCCCAAGGGTTCGTGTGAGGTGGTCGGTCACTTGCGCCGGGGCATCGATCGCCGCCAGGTCCACCAGCCACACGCCGTGCCGATAGTGCTGCAACAACAGTTCGGCCACGCGCAGCGCCACGGTGGTCTTGCCGATCCCGCAAGGCCCGACCAGGGTCATGAATCGGCGCACCGGCAACTGCCGCACCAGGCTGCCGACAACCGCATCGCGCCCGGTGATCGGCGTGAGCCGCGCCGGCAAGTTGTGCAGGGGCTTTTTTACGGTCTCGCTCGGGAACGATACGGGCTGCGGCGAATGCTGTACCGGGGCGACAAAACTGTAGCCGCGCTGGGGAACGTTGACGATGTAGCACTGGCCGTTCTGGCCGTCGCCCAGGGCTCGGCGCAGGGCGGCAATGTGTACCCGCAGGTTGATCTCTTCGACCACGGAGCGCGGCCAGACCTGCGCAATCAACTCTTCCTTGCTGACCACCGAGCCTGCGTGCTCGACCAGCACCTGCAACACGTCAAGGGCGCGGCCGCCCAGGCGCAGCGGTCGATCGCCCTCCAGCACCAGTCGCTGACTGAGGTGGAAAGCGTAGGGCCCGAATTGCAGCACCGCTTCGCTGTTTATATCTCTGAGACTGTTCATGGGCTGTCACTCGCTGCAAGCCTGGCTTCCAGCCCAGGCTCTGCACCGTCCTTGCAATGAGTTCAGCGCTATCTTGGCAGGCCTCGGTGACGGTACAACTGCCGCGGGGGGAGCGTCACGGCCATTGCGGTGCGCACGACGGACATACGCGCTAGCTGAACTGCTCGCGGTATTGGGTTGGAGTCAGGCCGAGCTTTTCACTGAACAGAAAACGCATGTGCCGCACGCTGCCGAAGCCGCTTTTGAAGGCCACGGTCTTGAGTGGCAACTCGGTGGTTTCCAGCAGGTTCCTGGCGCAATCGATACGCGCGCTTTGCAGAAACTCCATTGGCGTCATGTTCACATCCCGGGCAAACACCCTGGCGAAATGACGCGGGCTCATGTTGGCCAGACCGGCCATGGACTCGATGCTGTAGGTTTCATCGAGATGTTCAAGCACATGGTTCTGCACCCGGGTAATCGCCGTTTCGTGAGGGGCCACCGCCGCCATCAACGGGCTGAACTGCGCTTGCCCGCCCTGGCGCTTCATCACCACCAGCAGCACCTTGGCCACGTCCTGGGCGACTTTTTTTCCATGGTCCTGGGCGACCACCGACAAGGCCAGGTCGATCCCGGCGGTGACGCCACCGGAAGTGATCAGGTTGCGGTCCTGAACGAAGATCTGATCGGTCTCGACGGTCGCCTTCGGAAAGCCCTTGATCAGCCGCTCGGTGTAGTGCCAGTGGGTGGTGACGCGATAGCCGTCGAGCAAACCCGCATGCCCCAACACGAACGCCCCGGTGCAGATCGAGCCATAACCGGCGGACCGGCTGACGTTGTGCCTGAGCCAGTCGAGCAATGGCGGATGCTTTTCGTTGTAGGCACCGGGACCACCGGGCACCAGCAGCAAATCAAAACCCTCGCAGGCCTGATCAATGTGCCGGTCGGCGTGCACGCTCACCCCGTTGGACGCCCGCAGTGCGCCGGGCTCGGTGCCGATGGTCGTCAGCACATAGTGATCTTCGGGTTTCAGATAACGATTGGCGATGGAAAACACTTCCATGGGCCCGGCCATGTCGAGCAGGAGAAAGTCGGGAAACAGCACCATTGCCACGGTTTTCATGGATTGGAATTCACTGGGATCTATAGGGTTGGCACACCGAACCTTGTGGGAGCGGGCTTGCTCGCGAAAGCAGTGTGTCATCCACCATCAAGTAACCTGACACTACGCCTTCGCGAGCAAGCCCGCTCCCACAAAAGTCGTGCTGTGCATTATGACCAGACACAAGCCAAAGTCGGAAAAGAATAACTGATTCGCGCCCGAATACTGTCAACCTGACAGAGACAGTATTTCAATTTCAACCTACTTATTGCATCAACCAGTAACCATTAACCTTCTCCTCACTCGGACGAATTCACGTCCCCAAAGGAGATTTCATCATGCTGACTCTTCGCAAAGCCTCGGATCGTGGCCTGGCCAATCACGGCTGGTTGAAGTCGTTCCATACCTTTTCCTTCGCCAGCTATCGCAACCCGAAAGAGCAGGGTTTTTCCGACCTGTTGGTGATCAACGACGACCGCGTCGCCGCCGGCAAAGGCTTCGGCCAGCACCCGCACCGCGACATGGAGATTTTCTCCTATGTGCTTGAAGGTGCCCTGGAACACAAGGACACCCTGGGCACAGGTTCCGTGATCCGCCCCGGCGACGTGCAACTGATGAGCGCAGGCAGCGGTGTGGCCCACAGTGAATTCAACCACTCCGGAACCCGGCCGGTGCACTTTCTGCAGATATGGATCGTGCCCGACGTCAGCGGCGCCAAACCGCGCTATCAGCAAGAGCATTTCAGCACCCAGAAGAAACGCGGGCGCCTGCAACTGATCATCTCGCCGGACGGCGCCAAGGGTTCGCTGAAGGTGCGTCAGGATGCACGGGTGTACGCTGGCCTGATCGACGGCAAGGAAAGCGCAACCCTGGAGCTCGCCGCCAACCGCTACGCCTATGTGCATGTGGCCCGGGGCAGCGTTGAGCTCAACGGTGTGTTGTTGCAGGAAGGCGACGGTGTGCGGGTTCGCGAAGAACAGGTGCTGACCTTGAACAATGGCGTGGATGCAGAAGTATTGGTCTTCGATCTGCGGCCACAGGAACTGCCGGAAATGCCATGACAGATCCCTGTGGGAGCGGGCTTGCTCGCGAAAGCGCTGTGTCATTCAACAGAGATGTCGACTGGCACTCCGCCTTCGCGAGCAAGCCCGCTCCCACAGGTTGTGTGGCCCCCGGATTTATTCGCAGGTCCCGGCGCCCCCTGCGACAAAGGTAGCGATCTCTGCGCCCTGCTCCCCCTGATAACGGGCCCGATAGCGCCCGGGGCTTTCCCCGGTCCACTTCTTGAACGCCCGGTGGAAGGCGCTGGGTTCCTGGAAACCCAGTTGTTCAGCGATATCGCTGATGCTCGCGTCGCTCTGACGCAATTGCTCAAAGGCCACGCCACGGCGGACTTCGTCCTTGATCTCTTGGTAGGAACAGCCTTCACGCTCCAGTTTGCGGCGGAAGGTGCTGGGGCTCAGGTGCTGTTCCAGGGCAAAGGCCTGCAACGTCGGCCACTGACTGTAATGACTGCCGCGCAAGCGCTGATGAACCTGGGATGCCAGGCCATGCTGGTTGCGGAAGCGGATCACCAGCCATTGCGGCGCGGTACGCAGAAACACTTTCAGCGACGCCAGGTCCTGAACCACGGGCAGGCGCAAGTAGTGGCTGGCAAATTCGATTTCGGTGCGCTCGGCACCGAAGGTCAGGTTGGGGCCCCACAGCAGGCGGTCGTCACCCAGCGACAGGCGCGAATGGCGGAAGTCCGCACGGTCAATGGGAATGCGCCGCCCGCCCAGCCAGCACAGCAGACTGATCATCAACACCAGGAAAGTTTCTTCACCAAACCGGCTGGCATCGTTGTCCGTCGAACGAGTGTCGAGGCTGATGACCGCACGCTTGCCACGCACGGCCAGAGAGCCGCGAAAGTCGCGCAGGAACAAGCCGAAGTTGGCCAGGCATTGACGCATGGCCTTGTGCAGATCGGGCTCCTGAATCAAGGCACGGCAAATCAGGGCGAAACTGCCCGGCGGCATGCCATGGGAATCGAGCCCGAAAAACTCATCGTCGAGCTCGCGGATCTGGATCAGCCACAACGCCGCAAACGCATTGGCCGGCACCCGCGCCGTGGGTTGGTGCATGACCGCCGGATCAATGCCCGCCTGTTCGAGCACGGCCGTCACGCGCTGCGGATCATCGCGCAGCCCATGGATCATTGCCTGCACGAAATAGGCGGCAACCGAGTCCTTTTCCCGCATTGGTTCGCTTCTCTCTCATCACCCGAATGGCAAAAAACATCAGTGCCGTTGAACAGTTTTGGCATAGGACAACCGCCCTGCCGGCTCTAGACTCGCGGCAATAGTACGCCTTCGGCCGCAATCGCGGCCAAGGTATCGCAGGGTTTGATCGAAGGATGGGAAGATGAATCTGCAAAACATCGGGGTGATCGGTGCGGGCACCATGGGCAACGGCATCGCACAAGTCTGCGCCATGGCCGGTTTCAACGTGACCTTGCTCGACATTTCCGAAAGCGCTTTGCAAAAAGCCGTCGCAACGGTCGGCAAAAACCTGGACCGGCAGATCGCCAAGGAAACCCTGACGCCGGAGCAGAAACAGGCCGCTCTCGACAAAATCCGCACCAGCACCGACTACAGCAGCCTGCAAAATGCGCAGCTGGTCATTGAAGCTGCGACGGAAAATCTCGACCTGAAACTGCGTGTGCTGCAACAGATTGCCGCGCAAGTCAGCAGCGAATGCGTCATTGCCTCCAATACCTCGTCGCTGTCGATCACCCAACTCGCCGCCAGTGTCAGCCAGCCTGAACGCTTCATCGGCCTGCATTTCTTCAACCCGGTGCCGGTGATGGGCCTGATCGAAGTCATCCGTGGCCTGCAAACCAGTGACGCGACCCACCAACTGGCACTGGACATGGCGACCACCCTCGGCAAAACCGCGATCACTGCCGGTAATCGCCCGGGCTTCGTGGTCAACCGGATCCTGGTGCCGATGATCAACGAAGCAATCCTGGTGTTCCAGGAAGGCCTGGCCAGCGCCGAAGACATCGACGCCGGTATGCGCCTGGGCTGCAACCAGCCTATCGGCCCGTTGGCCCTGGCGGACCTGATTGGCCTGGACACCCTGTTGTCGATCCTCGAAGCCTTCTATGACGGTTTCAACGACAGCAAATATCGCCCGGCGCCGTTGCTCAAGGAAATGGTCGCCGCCGGTTACCTGGGACGTAAAACGGGGCGCGGCTTCCATGCCTATGCCTGAGCGTTGCTCGCGCTTTGCCGAGTACCGGGACAAGGTCCTGGAGCTGTTTGCCTGCAAGGGGTTCGGCCAGGTCGGCATGCGTGAGCTCGCGACGTGCCTGGGGCTCTCCCCAGGCTCGCTGTATCACCATTACCCCAGCAAACAGCATCTGCTGCTCGACCTGATCGAGGAGTTCTACGAGGAGCTGCTGGCCACCCTGGGACGTATCCAGCAAAAGGCCCCGGGCAAGCGCGACAAACTCAACAGCCTGATCCGCGCCCATCTGAATCTGCATCGGGAGATGCCCTGGCATTTCCGCCTGGTGGAGCGCGACAGCGGTTGCCTGAACGAAGAGCAACAGGATCGGGTCCGGCAATTGCGCGAGCAATACGAACGCACGTTGCTGAGGATGCTGGGCGCCAAGTCCCGTTTCAGCGAGCAAGGCCTGCTGGCCGCCGGGCATGCCATTGGCGCCCTGCTCAACAGTGCTCCCAGCTGGCTGACGCCACATGTGCTGGACGAGCAGGAACGTGATGAGCTGCTCGAGAGCATGGTCAGCGGCGCCATCGAACGCGTGCTTGCGCCACGGCGTGTGCCGGAGGCAATAAGCCTGGCGCGTCCTATTGAAAAAACATCTAAAGAAACACAAGCTTCGACGAAGATTTAGCGCTTTGCTTGTCGGCTCGACACAATCGGAATTCGCCGAAAAAACCGGCGTCCAAACCGATGTATGTACTCGAGCACCTGGAGCCGACCATGAAAATCAATCCCTACCTTATCTTCAACGGCGACTGCAAAGCTGCCTTCACGTTCTACGCGCAGTGCCTGCAAGGCCAGATCGAAGCCATGATGACCTTCGGCGAAACGCCTGCCGGTGAGCATGTCCCCACGGATCTGCACAACCTGATCATCCATACCCGCCTGATCGTGGGCGACCAGGCGATCATGGGGTCGGACACCACTCCGGATCGTCCCGTCCAGGGCATGAGTGGTTGCTCGATCTCACTCAACGTCGACAGCATTGCCGAGGCTGAACGGGTCTTCAAAGCACTTGCGGACGGTGGATCTGTGCAAATGCCACTGGAAACCACGTTCTGGGCAGCACGCTTCGGCATGCTGGTCGACCGTTTTGGTGTGTCGTGGATGGTCAATTGCGAAAAGGATCAGTGAAAGGCCTTGGTCGATCGAGAGTATTGAAGGCACAAAAAAGCCCGACCTGAAAAGGTTGGGCTTTCTGGCAACTCCCGGCCTGTCTGCTACCGTCAACTAGCCATACGGATAGCAGCGAACCTGAGGAGGATACCCACTATGCCGGCCCACGACGCGTCCTGGTCCACCCGTTGCAAGCTCTTGCTACTGGCCGGTGGAATGATCGCCAGCCTGCTGACCCTCAATGGTTGCGCCACTGTCGATGCCCAGACCACCGCCTATGTCGGTGTAGAACATCCGGCACCGACATCGCCGGACCAGGTTGTCGTGTTGCGCTCGGAGCCTCTGCGCCCACATGTGCGTCTGGGTGAAGTGTTGATCGACGCCAGCATCGACCCTGCCCCGCCGATTACCGAAGTCGAACAGAAGCTGCGGGAAGAGTCCGCCAAACTCGGTGGCGACGCCGTGGTGGTCGTCTATGACCACATTCAGGCGGTGGGTGCCTATGCCAGCGGGCCGCTGTGGGCACGCGACGTGAGGACCATCGAGGGACGCAAGCTCAAAGGTATCGTGATCAAGTACCAGTAGATATCTCCCCCTGGAGGACAGCGTCAACGGAGGTTGAATTTGAATGACGTGGTGATCGCCCTCATCGTTTTCGCGTGCCTGTCCGCCAGCGCACTGATGGGCTCGTACGTGAGGGAGCGATTACCGAGCCATCATCTGAGCGATGACTCCGTGGCGGTGGTGAAGCTGGCCACCGGCCTCATTGCAACGATGTCGGCGCTGGTCCTCGGCCTGCTCGTTTCCTCTGCCAAAGGCACCTTCGATACGGCCAATGCCGAACTGGAAGGCGCGGCGGCGAAAGTGGTTCAATTCGACCGTTTGCTGGCCCGCTACGGCCCCGACACCCAGGGCATCCGCACCGAGCTCAAGCACAACTACGCCGAAGTCACCCAGGTGCTCGCGACCCGCGATCACCGTCAGATTGAAAAACTCGATAGCCCAGAAGTGATCCGTCGCTCCGAAGGCCTGCAACGCCAGGTCGAGTCACTGACGCCCGGCAACGATGATCAGCGCGCGCTCAAAGCCAAGGCATTGCAAGACATGGACACCGTGTTTGCCGCCCGCTGGCTGACCCTGCTGCAGGCCAATCAATCGATTCCACCGGTGATGCTGGTGATCCTGGTGACGTGGCTGGGGATTATCTTCGGTTCGTTTGGCCTGTTTGCACCCTGCAACGGCACCATTGTCGCCGTATTGCTGATGTGTGCCCTGTCGACGGGGGCAACCATCCTGCTGGTAGAGGAACTCAATCGACCGCTTGATGGTTTTATTTGTGTGTCGCTGGATCCCTTGGAGCACACGCTGGAGCGGTTGGGGCAGTAATTTCATTTCCTGCGGACAAAAACAAAACCCCTACCTGCATACGCAGATAGGGGTTTCGGAATTTAATCTTGACGATGACCTACTCTCACATGGGGAAACCCCACACTACCATCGGCGATGCATCGTTTCACTGCTGAGTTCGGGA
>NZ_JAHBDG010000058.1:0-15386 GCF_019956305.1 Pseudomonas sp. BF-B-30
TGTCAGTAGACATAAACGTTGGCTGACACACTGCCTTCGCGAGCAAGCCCGCTCCCACAGGTTCTGTGTGTTGACTGGCATTCAGGGTTGAACCCAGCTTTTAAGCACCGCCCCGCAATAAAGCCCGGAGAGGGTTTTCATCACCTGGATCACTTCGTGACTGGCGAGACCGTAAAAAATGTACTTGCCTTCACGACGGGTAGCGACCAGTCCTTCATCGCGCAGGATCCCCAATTGCTGGGACAGGGTCGGTTGGCGCACGCCGGTCATTTTTTCCAGCTCGCCTACGTTGCGTTCGCCCTGGGTCAGCTGACACAGGATCAACAGGCGATCCTCATTGGCCAGGGCCTTGAGCAGCGCACACGCCTTGGAGGCCGAGGCGCGCAGTTGGGCGACTTCACATTCGGTCAGACTGGATTGCATTTGCAGGATGCCTTCAACGTCACTTAAGCTGTAAACATTATGTTTAAACATATAATGTTGCAACCCATGACTGAAATTTCGCCGTCTGACTTTTCCAACCCTGCACAGGTTCGTGTCCATGCCCGCACTGATTGAAGCTTTCCTCGACCCCGCCTCCTCGACCTACAGCTACGTGGTCTATGAGGCTGATGGCGGGCAGTGTGCGATTGTAGATCCGGTGCTCGACTACGACGGTGCCGCCGGGCGCACCGCGACGACCCAGGCTGACAAAATCATCACCTTCGTCCGTGCCCACAAGCTGCAGGCGCAGTGGCTGCTGGAAACCCACGCCCATGCCGATCACCTGTCCGCCGCGCCTTATCTGCGGCGGGAGCTTGGCGGCAAAATCGCCATTGGCGAGTCGATCAGCAAGGTGCAGGACGTGTTCAAGACACTGTTCAATCTGGAGCCCTCCTTTCGCGTCGACGGCTCCCAGTTCGATCACCTGTTCGCCCCCGACGAATCGTTCATGATCGGCAACCTCAAGGCGACCGCCCTGCACGTGCCCGGCCATACCCCGGCGGACATGGCTTACCTGGTCGACAGCGATGTGATTCTGGTCGGCGACACGATGTTCATGCCCGACGTCGGCACCGCCCGCTGCGATTTCCCGGGCGGCAATGCCAACCAGATGTTCGCCTCGATCCACAAACTGCTGGCCTTCCCCGCCAGCGTGCGGCTGTTCGTCTGCCACGACTACCCGCCCAATGGCCGCGCGCCCCAATGCATGACCACCGTCGGTGAACAACGCAAAAACAACATTCATGTACATGACGGGATCGATGAAGCCGCGTTCGTGGAAATGCGTACACGACGTGATGCAGGGCTGGGCATGCCGACACTGTTGCTGCCGGCGATCCAGGTGAATGTGCGGGCGGGGAATTTGCCGCCGGCCGAGGACAACGGCGTGACCTACCTGAAAATCCCGCTTAACAAATTCTGACCCTGTAGGAGCGAGCTTGCTCGCGATGGACTTGAGGGCAACGCGTTTATCCAGAAGACTCGCGTTATCGATAACGTCCATCGCGAGCAAGCTCGCTCCTACAGAGTGATCGTGTCAGTTGCCCAAAGTCAGGCCATTGGCCGGCAACGGCAGCGCGGTCTTGTACCGCACCTGCTTGAGCGCAAAGCTCGAACGGATGTTCGCCACCCCCGGCACCTTGGTCAGAAAGTCCATCATGAAGCGCTCCAGCGACTGGATGGTCGGCACCAGCACCCGGATCAGGTAGTCCGGGTCGCCGGCCATCAGGTAGCACTCCATCACCTCGGGGCGATCGGAAATCGCTTCTTCGAAATGCTGCAACGCCTCCTCCACCTGCTTCTCCAGGCTGACGTGAATGAACACATTCACATGCAGCCCCAGCAGGTCGGCATCCAGCAGCGTCACTTGCTCGCGAATCACCCCCAGCTCTTCCATGGCCTTGACCCGGTTGAAACACGGCGTGGGTGACAGGTTCACCGAACGCGCCAGGTCGGCGTTGGTGATGCGCGCGTTCTCCTGAAGGCTGTTGAGAATGCCGATATCGGTACGGTCCAGTTTGCGCATGAGACAAAACCACCTGTTTTTTATGTTTATGCAGGTTTTTTATCTGCAAATGATCTTTAGCGCAACGAAACAGAGAGAAATATTCTTCTTGGTCGGGCCTATGATTGTTGTAGGACAAGATTTCTTCTACCGAACGAAATCTGTCAGCTCACTACAAGAAATTCACAAGATCGAGCGTAGAAGCCATGACCCAAGCGTATGAACCGCTGCGCCTGCACGTCCCCGAACCCTCGGGCCGTCCCGGCTGTAAAACCGACTTCTCCTACCTGCATCTGACCGATGCCGGCACGGTGCGCAAACCCCCAATCGACGTTGAACCGGCTGACACGGCTGACCTGGCCCGTGGCCTGATCCGCGTGCTCGACGACCAGGGCAATGCCCTCGGCCCATGGGCCGAAAACGTACCGGTGGAGATCCTGCGCAAGGGCATGCGCGCCATGCTCAAGACCCGCATCTACGACAACCGCATGGTGGTCGCCCAGCGTCAGAAAAAGATGTCGTTCTACATGCAGAGCCTTGGCGAAGAAGCCATCGGCAGCGCCCAGGCCCTGGCCCTGAACATCGACGACATGTGCTTCCCGACCTACCGCCAGCAAAGCATCCTGATGGCCCGCGACGTACCGCTGGTCGACCTGATCTGCCAGCTGCTGTCCAACGAGCGCGATCCGCTCAAGGGACGTCAGTTGCCCATCATGTACTCGGTCAAGGACTCCGGTTTCTTCACCATCTCCGGCAACCTCGCCACCCAGTTCGTGCAAGCCGTGGGCTGGGGCATGGCCTCGGCGATCAAGGGCGACACCAAAATCGCTTCGGCGTGGATCGGCGACGGCGCCACCGCCGAGTCGGACTTCCACACCGCCCTGACGTTCGCCCACGTGTACCGCGCGCCGGTGATCCTCAACGTGGTCAACAACCAGTGGGCGATCTCCACCTTCCAGGCGATTGCCGGTGGTGAAGCCACCACCTTCGCCGGTCGTGGCGTCGGTTGCGGCATTGCCTCCCTGCGGGTCGACGGCAACGATTTCTACGCGGTCTACGCCGCCTCCGCCTGGGCTGCCGAACGTGCGCGGCGCAACCTCGGCCCGACCATGATCGAGTGGGTCACCTACCGCGCCGGCCCGCACTCGACCTCCGATGATCCGTCCAAATACCGTCCGGCCGATGACTGGAGCCACTTCCCGCTGGGCGATCCGATTGCGCGCCTCAAGCAGCACCTGATCAAGATCGGCCAGTGGTCCGAAGAGGAACACGCCGCCGTCAGCGCCGAGCTCGAAGCCCAAGTGATTGCCGCGCAGAAAGAAGCCGAACAGTACGGCACTCTCGCCGGCGGCCAGATTCCGAGCGCCGCGACCATGTTCGAAGACGTCTACAAAGAGATGCCGGAGCACTTGAAGCGCCAGCGTCAAGAGTTGGGGATCTGACATGAACGATCACAACAACAATATCGAGCTGGAAACCGCCATGACCACGACCACCATGACCATGATCCAGGCCCTGCGCTCGGCCATGGATGTGATGCTTGAACGTGACGACAACGTCGTGGTCTTCGGCCAGGACGTGGGCTACTTCGGTGGCGTGTTCCGTTGCACCGAAGGCCTGCAAGCCAAGTACGGCACCTCGCGAGTGTTCGACGCGCCGATCTCTGAAAGCGGTATCGTCGGCACCGCCGTGGGCATGGGCGCCTACGGTCTGCGCCCGGTGGTGGAGATCCAGTTCGCCGACTACGTCTACCCGGCCTACGACCAGATCATTTCCGAAGCCGCGCGCCTGCGTTATCGCTCGGCCGGCGAGTTCACCGCGCCGATGACCCTGCGCATGCCCTGCGGCGGCGGCATCTACGGCGGCCAGACCCACAGCCAGAGCATCGAGGCACTCTTCACTCAGGTATGCGGTCTGCGCACCGTCATGCCGTCCAACCCCTACGACGCCAAAGGCCTGCTGATCGCCTCCATCGAAAACGATGACCCGGTGATTTTCCTGGAGCCGAAACGACTGTACAACGGTCCTTTCGACGGCCACCACGAACGCCCGGTTACCCCGTGGTCGAAACACCCCGCCGCACAGGTTCCGGACGGTTACTACACCGTACCGCTGGACGTTGCCGCTATCGCCCGTCCGGGCAAGGACGTCACGGTGCTGACCTACGGCACCACCGTCTACGTGTCGCAAGTGGCCGCTGAAGAAAGCGGCGTGGATGCCGAAGTCATCGACCTGCGCAGCCTGTGGCCGCTGGACCTGGAAACCATCACCAAATCGGTGAAGAAAACCGGGCGCTGCGTGATCGTTCACGAAGCCACCCGCACTTGCGGCTTCGGCGCCGAACTGACGGCGCTGGTGCAAGAGCACTGCTTCCACTACCTGGAAGCGCCGATCGAACGCGTCACCGGTTGGGATACCCCCTACCCGCACGCGCAAGAGTGGGCGTATTTCCCAGGGCCGTCCCGAGTGGGCGCGGCGTTGAAACGGGTCATGGAGGTCTGAATGGGCACGCACGTCATTAAAATGCCGGACATTGGTGAAGGCATTGCAGAAGTTGAATTGTCGGTATGGCACGTCAAGGTCGGCGACATGGTCGTCGAAGATCAGGTGCTGGCCGATGTGATGACCGACAAGGCGATGGTCGATATCCCGTCGCCGGTGCATGGCAAGGTCATTGCCCTCGGTGGCCAGCCGGGCGAAGTCATGGCGGTCGGCAGTGTGCTGATCAGCATTGAAGTCGAAGGCGCGGGCAACGTTAAGGAATCGGCGCAACCGGCACCTGTTGTTAAAGAAGCACCGGTTGCAGCAACGAAAGTCGAAACCGTGGTTGAAAGCAAACCGGTCGCTGCCCCGGCGCCGAAAGCTGCCGTATGCCAGGGCCCGATGGTTGCTCGCGAGGCCGATGAGCGTCCGCTGGCCTCCCCGGCCGTGCGCAAGCATGCGCTGGACCTCGGCATTCAATTGCGCCTGGTGCGTGGCACCGGCCCCGCCGGCCGCGTGCTGCATGAAGACCTCGACGCCTACCTGGCCCAGGGTCAGTCGAACGCTTCGGCACCGGTGGCGGCGGCTTATGCCCAACGTACCGATGAACAGCAGATCCCGGTGATCGGCATGCGTCGCAAGATTGCCCAGCGCATGCAGGACGCCACCCAGCGCGCCGCCCACTTCAGTTATGTCGAAGAAATCGACGTCACCGCCGTGGAAGAGCTGCGCGCGCACCTCAACGAAAAACATGGCGCGACTCGCGGCAAGCTGACTTTGCTGCCGTTCCTGGTCCGCGCCCTGGTCGTCGCCCTGCGTGATTTCCCCCAGATCAACGCCCGCTACGACGACGAAGCCCAGGTCATCACCCGCCTCGGCGCGGTGCATGTCGGCATCGCCACCCAGGCGGATATCGGGTTGATGGTGCCGGTGGTGCGTCACGCCGAAGCCCGCAGCCTGTGGGACAGCGCCGCTGAAATCTCCCGTTTGGCCACTGCCGCCCGTAACGGCAAGGCCAGCCGCGACGAGTTGTCCGGCTCGACCATCACCCTGACCAGCCTTGGGGCCTTGGGCGGTATCGTCAGCACCCCGGTGCTGAACCTGCCGGAAGTGGCGATAGTCGGCGTGAACAAGATCGTCGAACGGCCAATGGTGATCAAAGGCCAGATCGTGATCCGCAAGATGATGAACCTCTCCAGCTCCTTCGATCACCGCGTGGTCGATGGCATGGACGCGGCGCTCTTCATCCAGGCCATCCGTGGCTTGCTCGAACAACCCGCGACCTTGTTTGTGGAGTAAGTCATGCAGACCCTCAATACCACGCTGCTGATCATCGGCGGCGGCCCCGGCGGTTATGTGACGGCGATCCGTGCCGGCCAACTGGGCATCCCGACCATCCTGGTGGAAGGCCAATCCCTGGGCGGCACTTGCCTGAACATTGGCTGCATTCCGTCCAAGGCACTGATTCACGTCGCTGAGCAGTTCCATCAAACGCAACACCACAGCCAGCATTCGGCCCTGGGCATCAGCGTTTCGGCGCCCACCCTGGACATCGGCAAGAGCGTGGAATGGAAAGACGGCATCGTCGATCGCCTGACCACCGGCGTCGCGGCGCTGCTGAAAAAGAACAAGGTCCAGGTCGTTCAAGGCTGGGCCAAAGTGGTTGACGGCAAAACCGTGGAAGTTGGCGACACACGTATCCAGTGTGAACACCTGGTGCTGGCCACCGGTTCCAAAAGTGTGAACCTGCCAATGCTGCCGATTGGCGGGCCGATCATCTCGTCCACTGAAGCCCTGGCGCCTGCATCCGTGCCCAAGCGCTTGATTGTGGTCGGCGGCGGTTACATCGGTCTGGAGTTGGGCATTGCTTATCGCAAGCTCGGCGCCGAGGTCAGCGTGGTGGAAGCGCAGGAACGCATCCTGCCGGCCTACGACGCCGAACTGACTCAGCCGGTGCACGACGAACTGAAAAAACTCGGCGTGAAGCTTTACTTGAAACATAGCGTGCAAGGCTTTGATTCTTCTAACAATACCTTGCAAGTACTTGCCTCGAACGGCGAGACCCTGAACCTGGAAACCGACCAGGTACTGGTGGCCGTCGGTCGCAAGCCGAACACCCAGGGCTGGAACCTCGAAGCGCTGAACCTGGACATGAATGGTTCCTCGATCAAGATCGACAACCGCTGCCAGACCAGCATGCGCAACGTGTATGCCATCGGTGACCTGAGCGGCGAACCGATGCTCGCGCACCGGGCCATGGCCCAGGGCGAGATGGTGGCCGAGCTGATCAGCGGTAAAACCCGCGAGTTCAACCCGACCGCCATCGCGGCCGTGTGCTTTACCGACCCGGAACTGGTAGTGGTCGGCAAGACCCCGGACGAGGCCAAGGCCGCAGGTTGGGACTGCATCGTGTCGAGCTTCCCGTTCGCCGCCAATGGCCGGGCGATGACCCTGGAGTCGAAAAGCGGCTTCGTGCGGGTGGTCGCCCGTCGGGATAATCACGTGATTGTCGGCTGGCAGGCGGTGGGCGTCGGCGTGTCGGAGCTGTCCACGGCGTTTGCCCAGAGCCTGGAGATGGGCGCGCGGCTGGAAGACATCGGCGGCACCATCCATGCACACCCGACCCTGGGTGAGGCGGTGCAGGAAGCGGCGTTGCGGGCCCTTGGCCACGCATTGCACCTGTGAATCAGGGCGATCGGTGGTGTCCGTGATGGCCTCTTCGCGAGCAAGCCCGCTCCCACATTTGGAATGCATTCCCCTGTGGGAGCGGGCTTGCTCGCGAATTATCAAGGTCAACGCGAATTATCTGTCCGTCATCCGATAGTCCGGGCTGCGAAACAGCCCAAGAATGAAGTATTGTTGTCCCCATCCAAAAAACGTCAGAAGCCTTGAACCGTTTCGACGGTTGTTCAGTGATAGAGGGTGTCATGGGTAACGAAAGCATCAATTGGGACAAGCTGGGTTTTGACTACATCAAGACCGACAAGCGCTATCTGTCGTACTTTCGCAATGGCGAGTGGGACAAAGGCACCCTGACCGAAGATAACGTGCTGCACATCAGCGAAGGCTCCACTGCCCTTCACTATGGCCAGCAATGCTTCGAAGGCATGAAGGCCTATCGTTGCAAGGACGGCTCGATCAACCTGTTCCGCCCGGACCAGAACGCCCTGCGCATGCAGCGCAGCTGCGCCCGCCTGCTGATGCCGCAGGTGGAAACAGAGCAATTCATCGAAGCCTGCAAGGAAGTGGTCCGCGCCAACGAGCGTTTCATTCCGCCGTACGGCACCGGCGGCGCGCTCTACCTGCGCCCGTTCGTGATCGGCGTGGGTGATAACATCGGCGTGCGCACTGCACCCGAGTTCATCTTCTCGATCTTCTGCATTCCGGTTGGCGCCTACTTCAAGGGCGGCCTGACCCCGCACAACTTCCAGATTTCCAGCTACGACCGCGCCGCGCCACAAGGCACCGGTGCCGCCAAGGTCGGTGGCAACTATGCCGCCAGCCTGATGCCCGGCTCCAAGGCCAAGAAAGCCCACTTCGCCGACGCCATCTACCTGGATCCGATGACCCACACCAAGATCGAGGAAGTCGGTTCGGCCAACTTCTTCGGGATCACCCACGACAACAAGTTCGTGACCCCGAACTCGCCATCGGTACTGCCGGGTATCACCCGTCTGTCGCTGATCGAGCTGGCCAAGACCCGCCTGGGTCTGGAAGTGGTTGAAGGCGACGTGTTCATCGACAAGCTCTCCGACTTCAAGGAAGCCGGTGCTTGCGGTACTGCCGCGGTGATCACGCCGATTGGCGGCATCGACTACAACGACCACCTGCACGTGTTCCACAGCGAAACCGAAGTCGGCCCGGTCACCCAGAAGCTCTACAAAGAGCTGACCGGTGTGCAAACCGGCGACATCGAAGCGCCAGCGGGCTGGATCGTCAAGGTTTGACCTGACGCCAGACGCACAAAAGCCCCCCATCGGGTGACCGATGGGGGGCTTTTTGTTTGCATAGTACTGACGAACCCACCACTCCCCAGTGGGAGCGAGCTTGCTCGCGATGACGGCATTGCATTCAACACAGAAACAACCGGAATACACGTTCGTCAGTCAGCGAATGTTCCCGAACTCCGCTGAACCTGCCGCAATTTGCGAAACTTTGACATTACCCTCAACCACCAACGGCAACCCGATTCCAAACCGCCGTCCAATCTCCTTGCGCCCCAACGCCGTCAACGCCAACGCCCGACTGTCCAGATCCTGGGTCACCCACTTGCGCTTGAGCGCCGTTTGCAGCAACGCCGCGCCCAGCGCCCCACCCAGATGTGGCCGACGCATGCTCCAGTCCAGGCACGGGCAGGCGAAACGACGGCGCAAGGTGCTCAAGTCCTGCGTCTCGATCCCGAGCCCTTGAAACATTGCCGTACCGCTGTCGCTCAAGCGATAGGCCTGTTCGTCGGTTTCCTCAAGCCAGCCCGCTTCAAGCATCCGGTCATGCAGCAGTACGGCCAGGGTTCCCGCCATGTGGTCGTAACAGGTGCGGGCAAATTGCAGGCGATCCGGGGTCCGTGCCCGGAAGCTCGGCGCGGTGTTCTGGCCGATCACCATCAGTGCCTCCAGGGCCTGGGCCACGCGTTTGTCCGCCAGGCTGTAATAGCGATGACGCCCCTGAACGTGCAGCCGCACCAGCGCCAGCTCCTTGAGCTTGGCCAGGTGGGCACTGGCGGTCGACGCGCTGACTTCGGCCACCGCCGCCAGTTCGGTGCTGGTGCGGGCATGGCCGTCCATCAGCGAACAGAGGATTTTCGTCCGCGCCGGCTCAGCGATGGCTGCCGCCACCTGCGAGACGCCGATGTCGTGTTGTTCTGCGCTCATATTTCGCTCCCGGACGAATCAATGCCCTTTCGGACTGGAGATAGTAGCAACACTTTCCAACAACCAAAGGCTGTGCCCATGGACCCGATCATCGCTGCGACCCATGCCGATCCTTATCCCTACTACGCACAACTGCGTGCCGACGGTGGGCTGGCTTTTCATCCGGGGCTGAACATGTGGGTGGCCAGCAGCGCCCGGGCGGTGGCCGCCGTGCTGGCGCATCCCGATTGCCACGTTCGCCCCGCGCAGGAGCCAGTCCCCAAGGCGATCGCCGACGGCATGGCCGGCCAGGTGTTCGGCCAATTGATGCGCATGAATGAAGGTGAACGCCAGCGTTGCCCACGGTCGGCGATTGTGCCGGGGCTGGAGTTGATCGATGCGCGGGAAGTCGAGGCCCTGGTCAGCGCCCGATTGATGACCGCCGATGCCGCTGGCCTGTACAACGCCATGTTTCGCGGACCGGTTTGCGTGGTGGCGGCGTTGCTGGGGTTCACCCCGGCTCAGGGCCGCGCCATCAGTGAGTTGACGGCGGATTTCGTCGCCTGTCTGTCACCCTTGAGTGACGCGGCACAATTGACCGCCGCCCACGCTGCCGCCGAACAATTGAGCGGTTATTTCATCGAATTGCTCGACGATCCGTACAACCACAGCCCTTTGCTTGCAGGTATCGGCCAGCGCTTCGCCTGCGGCGCACCGCAAACCCTGATCGCCAACCTGATCGGCCTGTTCTCCCAGACCTTCGAGGCCACTGCCGGGCTGATCGGCAACGCCGTGCTGGCATTGATTCAACATCCGTCGTTGCGCAGCGAATCACCCCCGGTCGAAGACCTGCTGGCCGAAGTACAGCGCTTCGACCCGCCGGTACAGAACACCCGCCGCTTCGTCGCCGCCCCCTGCGAAATTGACGGGGTGAGGCTGAACGCCGCAGACGTGATCCTGGTGCTGCTGGCCTCGGCCAATCGCGACCCCCAGCTCAACGACAGCCCCGACACCTTCCTGCTCGACCGCCCGAACCGGCGCAGCTTCACCTTCGGCGCGGGGCGCCATCAATGTCCGGGGCAACGGCTGGCGTTGAGCATTGCAGGCGCCACGCTCAAGCAGCTTCTGGCGATGAGGCCGGTACTTGACCCTCTGAAGCGGGAATACCGCCCCTCCACGAATGGACGGATTCCACTGTTCCGTGAATGACCGGAAGCCGTTCAAGCAACGCGGAGTTCGACGGTCAGGTGGGACAGTTCATGGACCGGCGCCAGGCGTTCGCGAATGGTGTCGGCACTGACATTGGCCGCCGCCACAACGCTGACAATCGCGGCCCGCGCCTGGGGGCCGACCTGCCAGACATGCAGATCGCTGATGCGCACATCGTCCGACGACTCCAGCAGTTCACGAATCTCGTCGGCGACGTGTGTATCCGTGACATCGAGCAACACCGCTGCGCTGTCACGCATCAATGCAACGGCCCATTTCGCGATCACGATGGCGCCCACAATGCCCATCACCGGGTCCAGCCACACCCATCCCAGATAGCGCCCCGCCAGCAACGCGGCGATCGCCAGCACTGAAGTCAAGGCATCGGCCAGCACATGGACATAGGCCGAGCGCAGGTTGTTGTCGTGATGGTGATGATGGCCGTGCTCATGGCTGTGGCCATGATGGCCGTGGTCGCCCGCCAGCAAAAAGGCACTGGCGATGTTCACCGCCAGCCCCACCACCGCAATCACCGTCGCTTCGGTGAACGCCACGGTCGTTGGCTGAAACAGGCGATAAACGGATTCACCGGCAATGCCGATCGCCACCAGCCCCAGCACCATGGCCGAGGCAAAACCCGCGAGATCCCCGACCTTGCCGGTGCCGAAGCTGTAACGCGCGTTGTTGGCATTGCGCCGTGCAAACCCATAGGCCGCCGCCGCGATGCCCAAGGCCCCGGCATGGGTGGCCATGTGAAAACCATCGGCCAGCAGCGCCATGGAACCGGTGATGTAACCGGCGGCAATTTCGCCAATCATCATCACAAACGTCAGCGCCACCACCCATAAGGTGCGTCGGGCGTTTTCATCATGGGATGCGCCGAGAAAAACATGGTCGTGAGAAAAGCGCGAAGCCTGTGGTGTCAGTGTCATGGAATTCAGACCTCTATTTGGCATAACGACGGATGGCCAGCAACAGGTCTTCCACGCCCTGGGCGCGATCTTCATCGCTCAGGTCCGGATGGGCCACGTGCTCGCGGGCATGGGCGTCGATGAACTGCTCCAGCAGACCATTGACCGCGCCCCGGATGGCGGCCACCAGATGCAGGGTCTTGGCGCAATCGGCATCGGACTCAAGCGCTCGCTCCACGGCTTCCACCTGCCCGGCAATCCGCCGCACCCGCTTGATCAAGTCATCCTTGTGTTCGTGAATGTGTGCCATACCTATACCCCCTACCCCTATATGGCACCTATGGTCGCCGATAGTGCGGAGCCTGGCAAGGCACAACCCGATGACGGTCGGTTTGGCGTGACATCGATTTTCGCCGGCCGGTTGGCCGCTGAGCGTTTGGGTTCAACACCCCTGCTGCCCGGCTGGATTAGTTACACCGGGTTAAAACAGTCATGACGGGCAGTGCGTTTATCCCGCCGGCCTTTCTCCATAGAGTCACCAGGATCATGGTGAACAACGAGGTTCGATCGATGCAAACCCAACTGGACAAGTCACTGAGTGTTTTTGCGCGGGCAGACCTGCTGCAAGGTCCCACGCCCATTCAGCGGGCTGCGCGACTCGAACAGCTGCTGGGCCTCGACAAGCAGGGTATCGGCCTGTTTCTCAAACGCGACGACCATATGTTGATCGGCGCGGGCGGCAACAAGCTGCGCAAGCTTGAATTCCACATCGGCGCAGCACTGCAAGCCGGAATCGATACGATCATTACCGTGGGCGGCATCCAGTCCAATCATGCCCGCCTGACCGCCGCAGTGTGCGCCCGGCTGGGCATCGCCTGCGAGCTGTTCCTGACCCGGACCGTGGCCAAGGCCGAGGTGGATTACGAGCTCAACGGCAATGTGCTGCTCGACCAGTTGTTCGGCGCGCAGATGCAGGTGTGACTCACTGGCCAAAGCCGAGGCCAGGGCGGCGCAGCTTCGAGACTCCGGGCACAAGGTCATGGTGCTGCCAACCGGTGGCTCGACGCCCCTGGGCAGCCTCGGTTATGCCCGCTGCGCAGCGGAGATCGCCCAACAAGAGGCCGAACTGCAACTCAGGTTCAATCAAGTGGTGGTACCCAATGGCAGCGCCGGCACGCATGCCGGGCTCGCGGCGGGTTTCCGGTTGCTGGGCCGGAGTATGTCCGTGGTCAAGTCGTTCTCGGTGTTGTCCGACCAGGACTCATCAGCGGCGAGAACCCTGCAACTGACCTGCGAAACATTGGCGCTATTGGGCAGTAGCGCCGAGGTGCGGGCTGATGAGCTGGTGATTGACGGCAGCCAGCTGGGTACCGGCTATGGGCTGCCAACCGCCGCCATGCAGGCCGCGGTATGCCTGATGGCGCGTGCCGAAGGCCTGCTGGTCGACCCGGTGTACTCCGGCAAGGCGTTTGCCGGATTGCTGGCCGACCTGCAGCAAGGGCGCTTCGCCCCCGGGGACAATGTGCTGTTCATCATGACCGGCGGAACACCCGGCCTGTATGCGTACCGGGAAACGTTTCAGGCCTGACGGTCAATCATCCCTCGTCAGCACTTCCAGCAATTCGATTTCGAAGATCAGGTTCGAGTTCGGCGTGATCTTGCCCATGGTGCGTTCGCCATAGGCCAGGTGCGCCGGCACCAGCAACTTGCGCTTGCCGCCGACCTGCATGCCCATGATGCCCTGGTCCCAGCCCTTGATGACCCGCCCGGTGCCGATCACGCACTGGAAGGGTTTGCCACGACTGTACGAAGAGTCGAATTCGGTCCCGTCCTCCAGCCAGCCACGGTACTGGGTGGTGATCAGTGCGCCTTTTACGGCGGCTTTTCCGTCACCCACCTGAAGATCGATTACCTGAAGCTCGTCATTCATTGATTTCACTCGTATGCTCACTCGCCCTCTAGGGCCTGATGCGCGCCGTTTTCCCAGATTTGTCCTCGATTGGCAACCATTGCCGCCTCCGCGCGCGACGTTTAAAGCGGTTTGCTGAACTAAAATAATCAACAATTACCCGTACGGTTCTCCGCCCTGATGGCCACCCCCGAATGATCCTGCTCTGGACCAGCGTCCTCCTTGGTTCAATGACGCTCAGCCTGATCGTCGTGCTGGCTTGGCGCGAACGCTATCTGCAAAAGCAACTGGCGGAGTATCGCGCGATCATCAATAGCCTGTCCGAAGGCCAGAACATCCACAAGGATGACGACGCCGAGCGCTTCAAGCGCAGCCAGTATTTCGCTCGTATCGGCACCTGGGACTGGGATGTCGACACCGACCGGTTGTACTGGTCAGATGCCATTTTCGGCATGTTCGGCTTCAAGATCGGCGAAGTGGCGCCCTCTTACGCCCTGTTCTGTTCCTGCGTGCATCCGGAAGACCGGCTCAGGGTTCGGGCCGGCGAGCTGCGTTGCCTGGAAACCGGCGAAAACCATGATGAGGAATACCGCGTGGTGTGGCCCGACGGAACGATCCGCTGGCTGCGGGAAACCGGCAACGTGGTCAAGAACGACCACGACGAAACGATCAAGATGATGGGCGTTGTGCGCGACATCACCGAAGAAAAGGCCTCGGCCAACTACCTCAAGCACCTGGCCCATTACGACCCGTTGACCGGCCTGCCCAATCGCCTGGTGCTCGAAGAGCGCCTGTCCGAAGCCCTGGAGTTGGCGCGCACCAGTGCCACGCGGGTGGCGCTGGTGTTTGTCGACCTCAATGGCTTCAAGGCCATCAACGACCGCTATGGGCATGCGGCCGGCGACCGCGTGCTGGTCACGACCGCCACGCGGCTTAAGCGCATCCTGCACGGCACCGACACCGTCGCCCGGATCGGCGGCGACGAATTCGTGGTCATCCTCCAGGACCTGCCCCAAGGCAAAAGCCTGCAAGACGAAGCGCGCACGATCTGCCAGAAAATTTTCGTCGAACTCTCCCCACCCGTCACCCTCGGCAACGACCAGCGCCACATCGGCACCAGCCTCGGCGTCGCCGTGTTCCCAGATCATGCGCCGAGCATCGACCGCTTGCTGCACATTGCCGACCTGGCGATGTATGAGGCCAAGCGCAGCGGGAACAATCAGTATCGGTTGGGCACCGAGAGCCTGGTGCGGGCACACAGCGAATAGCGCTTCGTCCTTGAATGCCTTGATCCACTTCGCGCATCAATGCATACCAACAATGCAATTAACCTATCGATGCCCCTGCTCCACTATCCGCCCCAACAAGAACCGTGTGCCAGGTCCTTTGTGAATTCATGTCGCCCCAGAGCAAGCAGTCCCTAGCGGTTGGTGAAACAGGGCCGCCACTCCCATAAATGGGGGACTACACCCACTCAATCGGGTGTTTACCACCTAGTTTGAGGAATATCCCCACCCTACACTTCACCAAAAAGACACATTTTGAAACAACTTACTTATTACTCAGTATCTTCCTCATCCATGGCCCGACGGTTGCATAGCCCCTTGCAACGCAGGCAGATGCTGTCACCAACCGGGGATGGCGGGTTTCGCCGTTGCGCTATGTCGCGAGGGGAACCTCATGAAAATCATTGCATCGCCGTTCAATTCGTTCCGCTCCTTAAGGGTTTCGGGCGCAGGCTCTGTACTGTTGATCACCTTCAGTCTGTCCCCGGTCAACGCAGCACCGCTTGACGATGTCAGCCCGCCGCCGCCAACAGATCCTTCGGCGTATACCAATCCGCCGACCGACTTCAAGGCCGCGCTGGATGCCCTAAAGGCCATGCCACCCGCCAACCAGGGTTCCATCGCCTTGCCCAATGGTGTGTACGGCACCCGCACCACGCCAACGACCGACAACGTGCTGCCGCCAGCCCTGCAGACATCCTTCAAAATCCCCACCAACGGCAAGCCCAGCCCATTGTTCGGGGCCCAGCCGTA
>NZ_JAHBDG010000059.1:0-13688 GCF_019956305.1 Pseudomonas sp. BF-B-30
CTCGATGGCCAGCGGCTACGCCGGCCTGGACAACGAACTGTTCTACCTGGACAAGACCATGATGGTGTTCGGCGACGCTAAAAAGGTCATCGAAGACATGGTTAAAGCCGTCGAGTAACCCTCTGCGCAACACTGAAATGACGCGCCCTCCCCTATCCTGCGAACGTTATGCTTTCGCAGGATAGGGGTGAAGATTTATAGACGAACGCTGGCAAAGGTTGACTCGTTACGTGCCTGGCTCAACGCTGACAACGGCCCGGACAACGGCGACAGCACCAATGCTTGCGGCAGCGGCATCATCGCCACCTGCTGCGTGGTATTGGAGCCGACGCGCTCGTCACGCGGCGGAATGCCGAAGTACTCGCGGTAGCACTTGGAGAAGTGCGGCGTGGACACAAAGCCACAGATCGACGCCACTTCGATGATCGACATCGGCGTTTGCTTGAGCAACTGGCGCGCACGGACCAGGCGCAGTTTCAGGTAGTAACGCGACGGCGAGCAGTGCAGGTACTTCTGGAACAGCCGCTCCAGCTGGCGACGGGACACGTCGACATACACCGCCAGTTCGTCCAGGTCGATCGGTTCTTCGAGGTTGGCTTCCATCAACGCGACGATTTCCTGCAACTTCGGTTGATTGGTACCGAGCATGTGCTTGAGCGGCACACGCTGGTGATCCTGTTCGTTGCGGATGCGCTCGTAGACAAACATTTCCGAGATCGCGGCCGACAGTTCACGCCCGTGATCACGGCTGATCAGGTGCAGCATCATGTCCAGCGGCGCAGTACCGCCGGAGCTGGTGAAGCGGTTACGGTCGAGGGTGAACAAACGGGTACTCATTACTATCCGCGGGAAAGCTTCCTGCATCGCCGCCAGGCACTCCCAGTGCACACTGCAATCGAAACCATCGAGCAGTCCGGCGCAAGCCAGGGCCCAGCTGCCGGTGCACACCGCACCGAGTCGGCAGGCCTTGCGGGCCTGGCTTTGCAGCCAGGATACGTGTTCACGGGTAACGGTGCGCTGAATGCCGATACCACCGCAAACGATGATCATGTCCATCGGCGGGGCTTTGTGCATGGAAGCGTCAGGGGTGATTTGCAGGCCGTCACTGGCCCAGACCTGGCCGCCATCGACGGTGAGGGTGGTCCAGCGATACAGCTCGCGACCGGACAACTGGTTGGCCATGCGCAGCGGTTCTACAGCGGACGCCAGAGAAATCAGCGTGAAATTGTCCAGCAACAGAAAGCCGATGGATTGAGGCGCACGGTTCTGGGGTTGGGCCCCGGAGTTGAACGTCGTCATCGCGGTATCTCCTCACACAAAGCGGGTGATTGGCCTCAGGCAAAGGCTCTTTTTTATACTCCCATCCAAAAGTTGGTGGGTTTGTTCCTATTCAACCTGCAAAGGTCATACCCAATTACCTATGTTTGAACGGATCCAAAAACGACATCACCCAATGTCTCTACGCTGAGGGTTTGCAGGGTGGAAGTCATAAGGAAAACGCTTGATTTTGAGCGCGTGCTTATCAAGCGTGTGCACATTCGTAGCACATGCGCGAGAGATGCCTATAAACGACGACTTATTTGTAACCGACACTCACATGTCGGTTTTTGAAAACAATAATGACCAATGCCCGATTTTGGGCTGGCACAAGCGTCATGCGCTATAAAAGTGATCTGCGACCGGGAGCAGAAAGGCTTGCGCAGTATTACGATCAGTTTGGACGACTGCTATTGGCCGATAACTGCCTGTCGTGAGGGGCTGAAACCGACCCATTGCTGCCGTTCACTAAAGACTGCAAATGGCCGAAAACTGACTGTTCTGAACGGTCAATGAGCCGGCTCGGCCGTATGCTTGTATGGTGGGTTATTCACAGGGAAACAGTCTTGGAACTCCGTGTAGATGCCCACCATAGTTCCTGCCTCCTGCGGTACACCACTCAGGATCAGAAGCAGATTGCCTGCGATTCCGAGCAGACCATTCGAGAGCTGGACCTCTGTTAAAACCAGCTCTGGTGGAAACCCCCTTCCGTGACGATTAACTGCATGGATACCTCCATGCACGTAGGAGCTCAAAGGTCTCCAAGAGTAGTGCTTAAACTCCTTTAGGTGAGCTACCGGAGCGTGCGGAGCTTTCACCTCAATCTCCTCCAACATTTGGCTGAGCATAGGAATTTTGCTTGCCTGCTTTGCCGTCTCTTGTGTGAGATCAGCAAGCATCAAATCCACCTGGCCGTCCTTGGCTACATAAAGCACCCAAAGTGCGCGAACTAGCGATTCGTACTGTACTCGTAGCAGTGCAGCAGCAGAGGTGTACAGCCCTGCTGCTACCAGATGCTTCAGGCTCCGGGCGTGCTCAAATCCTAGACTAGCTAGCGTTTGGGTTGTCTGAAGGCGGCTGGAAGCATCGACTAAAGGCAGGGCGAAAAAGCCGACAAGCCGGTCCTCAAGCATGGCCGAACGTGCCAGTAATTTATCGAAGTGCATACAGATGCCCAAGTCAGAGAAGAGTCATGTCGGTAGGATTCTATCGGCACCGGGCAATGACCGCATCCGTAACCGGCCATGTCTGCCACCCCATACTCATGCGCCCACTAGAGCCTCTGCGTCACTCGGCACTTGGGAAACGCCGAACAGCCCCAGAACTGTTGCCCAGCATTCGGGCCGGACTTCACGGTGCGAATGAGTAATGCACTGCCACATTTTGGGCACTTGCGCTCGGCTGTTGGATCATTGCGGCGCTTGAGGTTTTGTACATGTTCACGGTGGGTGGCCGGACCTGGCGGGCGCCGGCCGCGTTGCAGAGCTTGCACAAGAGCTTCAACTTCAGCATCAGTGAATACCGGCTGCTTGAATGACTTGATGTAACGAATGAAGCCACTACCCTGGGTGACATTGGCGGGCATCTCGGATTTGAAGGTGCTTGCGCCAACAAAAGTGACAACCGAGTGCAGATGTTCCGGTCCGACGCCGAGAGTGGCCTGCAGAGCCTTGAGATGTTTGTAGTTCTGCCGCAGTGGGTTCTGGAATGTGAATGTCTTTTTATACAACTTCTGTGTCCACTGCGATTGCCTTTCGTTACCGAATATCCAGCCACGTTTATTCTTGGTCTCCACAACGAAGATGCCGTAGGGAGACAGGAATACATGGTCAATCTGGGTGGTGCCATCGATCGTATTCAGCGTGATGTTGTGCGTGCGACGGTAGGTATGCTTGTCCAGTAGACATCTGGCGTACAGACGTACCAGGAGCTCGCCCCTGTGCCCCTTAGCCCAGAGTAACTTCAGTAGACTGATTAGCAGTAATAGCGGGATAAACCAGCGAAGAGCATCCCAAACCTGCATGAAGCTATGAGTGAAGTCCATTCCTCTGCCTTTAATATGCAGCCGAATCGAGCATCAATGGACCATAGCGCGCCACGAGGGTTTGTCCATTTCGAATTTACTCTCGAGAACGCGCACTGAATGGCTTCTGGCCGATTTCTGCCTTTCGCGAAGGACAGAAAACAACCCGTTGTGGACGATGACTAAGTTTGGAAATGACCGGCGGTCAGAAAGCTGACAAAGCCAGTCGATAGGATGTCCGAATCGATTGACCTGTTAGCGAATAATCGGCAGTTCCCGCGCCTTGGCCTTGGCGGTCCGCCGGACTTCCGAAAGCGTTTGATGGAATGCATGCCGCCTATTCTGATCAAGGTTGAGCGGTAGCGAAAAAGTGCAAATCATGTGTTCCTCTAACACCCAGGGCGCTGGGCGCGGGCACCAGGTGACGAAGGCGTTTTCTTCAAGCCACTCCGACAGCCTCATCTCACCCGAACTGAACGTCATTCGGAATCCGCTCCCAACGCGGCGCAACTCGATTCCAAGTTCTTCCGCAAGAAGGCAGCCAAGAGTGAGTCTGAGCGTGGAACCCTCCGCGTTGCCGCGGAAGTGGTATCGCACGCGATGAAGCAGGCTTTGCTTGGACGGAGGTTGTCCGTTGGCAGGAGGATGGCGAGGAGAAATGCCGGTGTAGAGGAGCGTGAGATCTTGGTAGGTGTGGCACCCGCTCGTCGGAACTCCAGGCGGAATGCAACGGAAATACCAGGCATAGACACCAGGTTCCCTTGGCACAGGGCAAGGGCGGGAGAGCACTTCAGAGCGAGTCCACAAGCGACTCGGGTTCAGCAGTGAGATAGCTTCTTGCACGCTAACGATCCCAGCGAATGAAGCGAGAGATTTGAGCGCATTCTTAGCCATTACGCACGACGTGTCCATGGTCTGCTTTTGGCCGTTTTCTGCCTGTCGTGAAGGGCAGAAATCAACCCATTGCTGCCTTTCAGACGGCTCAACGGAACGTTAGTTAATACGAGTTAATCCGACTGGCCGGAGACAGTATTTTTCCCCGTCGAACATAGTTCAGATACCTGATCTAAGCTCATCGGCGGCAGGGTCATCCTCAGCCTTGTAACCGCGATACAACAACCCAAGCTCTCAATTTCGAGAAAGGAGTTGGAAATGAACAATGGCGTTCGACTTGTTCCTTTCATTACCTTTGCGGTGGTATGGCCCGAAATTAGCCTCGCCGTCGATAGTCAGGCCGAGCTGGCCAAGCAAACGCTGAATCCCGTCGCCGCACTCTACAGCGTACCTATTCAGTACAACTGGAACCAAAAACTTGGCCCGAGCGGTGAGGGCTACCAAAGTGTCACCAACATCCAGCCAGTGCTGCCATTCAGTATCAATGACGAGTGGAACCTGATATCCCGAACCATCCTGCCGATCATTGATCAACATGGTCTGGTACCTGGTGGGCAGGCGGACAAATCCGGTATGGGGGATGTGACCCAGAGCTTCTTTTTTTCACCCAAACAGCCGACTTCCAGTGGTTGGATTTGGGGGGCAGGACCGGCCATTCTGGTGCCGACCGGCAGCGATGAGCTTTTGAGCAGTGAGCAATGGGGGTTGGGGCCCACAGTGGTGGCCCTCAAACAGAGCAATGGTTGGACCCGCGGCATTCTGGCCAATCACATCTGGTCGCTGGAAAACAGCCCGCCCGATGACAAGGACAAGGTCAACGCGACTTTCCTGCAACCTTTCTTCAGCTACACCACTCACACCTACACCACCTTCGGCATCAACACCGAATCCACCTATGACTGGCAGACCCGCGAATGGTCAGTGCCAATCAACCTTTTCGTCACCCAGTTGTTCAAAGTGGGCCATCAACCCATGACCCTGCAAGTAGGACCACGCTATTGGGCAGATAGTCCGAAAGATGGTGCCGAGGGCTGGGGATTCCGGGTGGCGTTTACACTGTTGTTTCCCAAGTGAGCGCCAAAGCTCAATGGAGCATGTAAAGCGTCTGCTTTTGGCCGTTTACTGCCCTTGGTGAGAGACAGAAAACGACCCATAGCTGCCGGTCAGCAGCGGCAGAATTCGGCGAATAGCTGCCTGTGAGAGCCGGCAGAAACCTGTCAGATCAGTCAAGCCGCTTGCTGTTCGGCAATTTTTTTGTCCGTATAAACAAGCTACTTCTAATCCAGCAACTCATCTCGAATGAGGTTGAACAGGGGCAGTAACTGTTCACCGCACTGAATCACCCAGCGCGCCAGCGTCTGGCGCGGGATAGCTCAGCTTGCGGCTCAAAGCTTCATTCCGAGCCCGAACGGGCAGACTCAAAGACGTGTGTTTCGCTAACGTGACGGCGCAAAAGGAGGTATCTGCGTCATTTAGGTCAAAAGCGTGTTGGCGTAGATTTGTTCCTGAACCCGGTACCCCGCCGGTTAAAGGAAACTGCCATGAACACCCGCATCCACCAAGGTACTGCGCTGGCAACTGGCGCATCTTCTGGTTTTGGCGCTGTTTACGCTGACCGGCTTCCCCGTGCTGGCTACGATCTGATCCTGGTTGCTCGCCGCGTCGAAAAGCTTAGCGAACTGGCGCGGGCGATTACCACGTGCACTAGCCGCTCGGTTGAGACTATCGCAGCTGATCTCACTGGCGCTGACGATCTGGCCCGTGTTGAGCGCGTACTTCAAACCGATTCTTGCATCACCGTGCTCGTCAACAACGTGGGTGTCGGCGCGACCGGCCCTTCGAAATAGGGCACGCATTGCCCGAGGAAAACCAGATGTCGAACCGAAACCAACAAGTCGAGCAGTCGCTGACATCCCGTATTGATGTTGTCGGGCTTTGGTTGGCGCCCTTTGGGCTCCGCATTTTGCTCGCATGGGAATTCTTCGAATCCGGACTTGAGAAGCTGCAAGGGGCGAACTGGTTCGCCGACCTTGGCGACAAGTTCCCGATGCCCTTCTCTTTGCTGAGCTCGAATGCGAATTGGACCATGGCAACCTGGTTCGAACTGGTCGGCAGCTTCGCTTTGCTGCTCGGCTTGGGCACCCGTTTTGTCGCACTGTCACTGTGGGTGCTGACAATAGTGGCCACCTACACCATTCACTGGCCGTCAGATTGGTCGAGCTTGAGCGAGCTGTGGCAAGGCTACGCAATCAGCAACGATGGCTACGGTAACTACAAGCTGCCGTTGATCTACCTGGTCATGCTTTTGCCTCTCATCCTCAACGGATCCGGTCGACTAAGCCTCGATCATCTCATCGAAGTCCTCCGAGACTCAGCAAGTAAGAGCTCTGCTGATCCGAGTGTTTGGGGGCTTGTGCTCCTGACGTTGGGGGTGACGGTTTCGCTATTGTTGCCGTGGGTGGGAGGAGCGTTGGCGGGCATCGCAGCGATCCTGCTGGTTTTGTCCCGCAGACCTGGCTCCGTTCACATGCCGCTTTCCAAATCTTGACTTGCTACTGCATTTCGCAGTGCTACCCAGCGGCTTCGCCGCACCCCACCTGGAGAAAATGTAATGTCTGATAAAACCATCCGTAACAAGAGTATTGGTCTGATGAGTGTCGCGCTGGCCGGGATCGTTCTGAGTGGATCGGCTTTTGCCGTACAACAATTGCCGCAAGGCTACATGCTTGCCGCGTCGCACACCGGAGCTGAAGGGAAGTGTGGTGAAGGTAAGTGCGGTGGCACGGAGACCAAGACACAGGCAAAGACCACCGAAGGGAAGTGCGGTGAAGGCCAGTGCGGTGATGCGATATTCAACTCGATCGATACGGATGATGATGCGCGAATCTCGCGCGCCGAGTTCCTCGTGGTTGAGCCGAAGGGGCAAGCCGTATTCGCGAAGAAGGACACCAACACAGACGGCTACATTGATGAAATGGAGTCGTACCTGAGCGTCAAGGCGGCCTATAACGAGAACGGCAAGGAACTGCCCAATGGTCTGTTCTCTACCAAGGAGTGAACCATTCACTTCATCGTCATGCGCCTCCGCTTTACGCGGGGGCGTTTTTTTATGTTTCTGCCGACGATGTTGACCTTATCTCAACGCGATGTGGATCTTCGTTAGATCGCTCTGATCCATTGGCGGACGGGCAATGTCCCTAAACGAGGTATATTCGACATTTCGGACTTTGCGCGGTGTGGGTAGATTCAAGTCACGACGGGAGCATCCCTCGTCTCAACCCAACCTACCGTGAGGTTTGTATGCTTAAGGGCGATGACACTGGAATATCACCTGACAGGTTCAGCGAACTTGGTGTTGCTGCTGCGGCTGCCGCCATACGTAGAGGCGACATTTCGTCAGAATCCTATACTGCGGCGCTACTTCGGCGAGCCCACACCTTCTCTGACCTGGGCGCCTTTATCACGATCGACGAAGCCGCAGTGCTTGCCGCGGCGAGAGCCTGTGATACCGCTCGCGCTACTGGTTCTACCGCCCCGTTGTTGGGCGTTCCGGTTGCGGTCAAGGACAGTTATCTAACGCAAGGTCTACGGACAACACTCGGCATCCGCAGTTTGGAGAACTTTGTGCCAGCTCGAGATGCAGAGGTCGTTAGAGCGATCAAGGATGCCGGGGGCATAGTGTTCGGCAAGAACAATCTTGTGGAAATGTCATATGGTTTGACCGGACATAACAGCCACTTCGGCCAGGCGAAAAATCCGCACAATCCTGAACACGTGACCGGAGGCTCTTCGAGTGGCGCGGGAGCATCGGTAGGCGCTCAGATCGTGCCCGCGGCTCTCGGCGGTGACACCGTGGGTTCTATCCGCGTGCCAGCGTCGTTCTGTGGTGTAGTGGGGTTCAAGCCCAGCCCGGGGCGGTGGTCTGGTGATGGGATTGCTCCCATCTCCCATACGCTCGATACAGCGGGTGTATTCGCGCGCACCGTCGAGGATTGCGCACTGATCGACCAGGTCGTCACGAAGGCGACATCTACCGTTCATGGTGACTGGACGGGTCTTAGAGGAATCCGGCTAGCCTATGCTCCCCGGCAACATCTTGAGCGTATCAATCATGAAGTTGAGGAGCACTTCAAAGAGACGATTCGTCGGCTGTGTGACGCTGGTGCGGAAGTTGTCGAAGTAGACCTTGGTGAAGATTTTTTCGCCATGACCGAAAGGTCGACGTGGAGTATTTTCTTCCATGAGACGATGGAGTCGGTCGCAGGCTTCCTTCGCAAGAATCGGATACCGAGCTCATTTGAAGATATCTACAATGAATTGAAGCCTGGCTTGAAAGATGCTTGGGGCCATCTTGTATTGCCGAGTGGCGCTGGATTTATTTCCCATGAGACATATCAAACCGCGCTTGATCATGATCGTCCGGAAATCCAGCGCCGATTTAATATGGCATTTTCCAGCAGTGGGGCTCAGGCGCTCATCATGCCAACTACCCCCTGTCCTGCACCAACGATTGAGCAACAGACGAAGTTCACCATCGCAGGGCAGGAGGTCGACGACCTGGCTCTCGCGAGGCATACCGTCGCTGGGAGCATCGCAGGGTTGCCGGGCATTAGCATTCCGATGGGAATGTCCAGCAACGGACTTCCTATCGGTCTGGAAATAGACGGAAAGAATGGTGACGACCGAAAGCTCCTTGAACTTGCTCGTCGCGTGGAGGCGGCAGTAGGAGCGGTAGCGCGCTCCGTCTGAACGATAGGGCATGTATCAATTGTGTAACCGTGGTTAACGGAGATACGTCTAGTCATGGCCCGGACTTAACTGGTCCGGGTCGCAAAATGTAATTCAATCCCATAGTGATCAACATTCTTAAACTTCCGCCAATCGCGCATTGCGTCGCAGAACCTGCGGGGGCTGCCCGAATGCACGCAAGAATGCGCGGCGCATTCGCTCTGTATCGATAAAACCGGTTTCGGAGGCGACTTCGTCTATTGAATGACGGCTTTGCTCTACCATTACCCTCGCTGCCTCTAAACGAAGGTGTTGGACTGCTTTGGCGGGCGATTGTCCGGTTTCGGCTCGAAACGCTCGACTGAACTGCCTTGGGCTCAGATGGGCTGCCATTGCCAGTTCTTCTACTGTAAGAGGGGCGCGCAGATTCTGGCGGGCGTGTGCCAATGCACGTTGGATGCGATCGGACTTGGCGTCTAACTCCAACAGCGCCGAGTGCTGAGACTGTCCGCCGGCACGTCGATGATAGACGACCAAGTCTTGGGCAACCCTACGGGACAGTTCCGGGCCAAAATCCTTCTCGATCATGCCAAGCGCCAAGTCTATGCTGGCGCTCATCCCGGCGGAGGTCCAGATAGGTCCGTCGATGATGAAAATTCGATCGTCCTCTACATGTGCTTTCGGAAACTGTTTCTGAAGATCGCGCGCATGAAACCAGTGCGTGGTGACTCGTCGACCATCGAGCAATCCTGCTTCACCAAGTATAAAGGCCCCCGTGCAGACCGATGCAGTGCGCCGTGTGGACTCGGATGCCTTACGCAGTTGCGTTATCAAGTCAGACGGAGAGGGTGCCGGATGCATCGAGCCAGTGACGATCAGCGTATCAACCTTGCTGCTCGACAGCGGACTCGTTTCAACAGGGGCACCAAACGAGTTGGGAACAGCGCCACCGCTCTCCGAGAGGAGTCGGATGCCATACAACGGCTCATTCGCCGTGCCGTTAGCGAGCTCGAACGCGGAAACTGCTGCCAATCCCATGATTTGGAAGCCGTGCGGCAAAACAAAGCCAATCGTGATCATAGGACAAACCTCTGTGGCCTGACATGAGCTATACGGGTATTTCAAGCCATGGTCAATCATCTTGCATCCCACTCGGCCCCTTAGAAAATGCCGGTCGATTCCCTTGTTATTCAAAGGTCACGAAGGCGGGCTGTAATGTGAAGGACGGGGTCTATAAGGAATAGATCGGCGGTAAGGGCGTTCGCGCTGTCAGGTGGAGCTTTGGTTTCTGGCCCCGTGTGCGGTGCTTGTTTGCAAATGGTCCGAATCACCATTGAGGGCTGTACGGTAGCCCATCGTTTATTGAAGTGCATTAAACAGCCACGCTTCAATATATGTCCTGCTCCTTGACCTGCCCTTGAGAGCGCAGAGGCGGCTACTTCTCGCTGTTTTCTACCTCATGCGATGGGTAGCTATGGGTCGAAATTAGCCCTTCACGACAGGCAACTATTGGCCGATTTCTGCCTGTCACCAAGGGTAGCAACCGACCCATTGCAGGCACTCCCCAACGACTGTGATCGGGACAAAGCTAGCTGCCGAAAACGGCACCAAATGCGGACCGACCGATCGTCACCAATTGGGTCAAAGCCAATACAGGAGAGCCATGGTATACAACCAGCCGATGGTGAGGGTGATAGTCAGGTAGACCATCACGAGCACCAGAGCGTGATTCCACATGTCACTAACCTCCCATAACCACCGTTGGAGGCGCGTCAGGGGCGTCAGATCAACGGAATAAACATAGGTTAGGCCGTACCACAGCATCCGCGCTGCTCCTGAAACGGCGGGCACTTCACCGTGCCAAACGAACAGAACACACAGCAGTCACCGGGGTTAGGGCGTAGCAGGGTTTTGCAACTGCCACACTCGTAGAAGAACTGGCAGGCATCCGTGGGCATGGCCTCCTGCCTGGCGAAACCGCAATGCGGGCAGGTCAACACGGATTCGAGGATGACGGCGCTCATGGTTGCCTCATTTGTGCATGGTGGAGGGATAACCCGCATTCGTCGTCGCCTTGGTCAACGCCTCAGGGTCCGCCGATCTGTTGAGCCATCGTTTTCTTCATTGAATCGATCTAACCTAGAGTCACTCTAAACTCCGTACCCGGGTACAGAATCAAGGGGCGTGTGATGGCGACAGGGCTGAGTATCGGCAAGTTGGCGGAAGCTGCCGAGGTGAACATCGAGACTATTCGCTATTACCAGCGACGCGGCTTGCTGGATGAGCCGCCAAAGCCGCTCAGTGGTTATCGGTGCTATCTACCGGAGCAGGTCAAACGGTTGCGCTTCATCAAGAGGGCGCAGGCGCTGGGATTCACGCTGGATGAAGTGGGCGCACTGCTGACACTTGATGCGGCCTGCACTTGTCGCGAGACTCGAGCACTGGCCGTGCGCAAACTGGCCCTGATCGAGCAAAAGATGGCCGACCTTGCCGCAATTCGGCAGGTGCTGGGCGGACTGGTGCAGGAGTGCGATGCAGGCGACGGCGGGGCCGCTTGCCCTATCATCGATGTGCTGAACAGGGAGTGATGCCTGGTTGCAGGGCATCGTGCACAGGCGTCAGGCCAGCAACCCATGCAGCGCAATCGTAGGGCCGCTTGCTAGCGGTCAGGAATGACCGCTTGTGGCCGCTTTCTGCCTGTCGCCACCCGCAGCAACAGGTATCTGTCCAGGCACCTTTTAAGCACCGCCATATAGGTACACCGTCACACTCCAATACTGGCTGCCGTTACGTTTTTGACGAACCCATCCATCTGCCACCAGTTGTTTGGCGATCATTCGATTCATAAAGCCATGACCGAGCAGCAGAACCGGTCCTTCGCTGGCAAGGGACTGAAGTCGTCGAGCTGCCGTGCTGGCGCGCATCCTCGCAGTGCCGGCGGATTCGACTCTGCGTGAGTAACCGCACAACCATAAGACTCGAAGGATAAATGCCCATGTAAACGGCGATAGCCGTGGCAGTTTCCAGTGACCGTAAGGCAGTTGCGCTTCACAGAAAAGCGCGTCGACAAGGGCGGGCTTCAGGCCAAGAGCCTGGACGGAGGTCAGCGCACGAGGCGCGCTGCTTGAGACAATCACCGTGGCGGTTGCGGCGAGCTGCATGCTGGCATCCGGGACGGGTTGATCGGTTATTTCGGACTGGTTGTATTGCTCGATCCAGTCTTTCATATCGAGCGCTGACATTTTGTCGGTTGCGACCAGCTTTGGCTGGCCGTGACGCATCAGGATTATTTCCCTACTCACAGTATGTTTACGTCCTTGTTCAGGTGTGCGGTCAATGTGGAAGAAGTGCGGTTCCGGGAACTTAAGGTTTGACTCTCGAACCAATCGTGATCGCGGTACCACGCCACCGTGTCGGTGATTGTCAGCTCTAGCGCCCGGAAACTCAGGCCAAGCTCTTGTTCAGTTTTGCTGTGGTTGAAGCAGGTGCGGTCCTTCTCCGCGACTATCGCCATAAATGGGGCACTACACCCACCCAAACAGGCGTTTACCACCAAACTTGAGGAATATTCCCCACTCCCCCTTCTCTGGCTTAAAACACTTTAGAAACAGATTGTTAATTAGGTTGAATTTTTTCTTCGCCCTACAGTAATGGCTCATTAGTTGCACACCCCCTGGTACCCGTAACAGCTGTCGCCCCGGATTTGGAGACGACGGGACATCACGCGTGGGGTGAAAAATGAAATGCACGACTCCATCTTGCGACTCCTTCGGCTTGCTGCGCAAATCAAGCCTGCATTGTGCGATGTTCCTTACCTTGGCCACGGCAGAAGCCGCACCGCTGGATGATTTCGGCCCGCCACCACCGACGGACCCCTCGGCGTTTACCAATCCGCCGGCCGACCCCAAGGCTGCGCTGGATGCCATAGAGGCCATGCCACCCGCCAACACGGGCGCCTACGCCCTGCCCAACGGAGTGTTCGGCACCCGCACCACGCCAACGGTCGACAACGTGCTGCCGCCAAACTTGCAAACTTCCTTCAAAATCCCCACCAACGGCAAGCCCAGCCCGTTGTTCGGGGCCCAGCCGTACACTCAGCAACTGCTGCTGTTCGAAGAATTCGGCACGGAAAAACTCGACCCGACACTGCCGGCACCGCCCCTGACCTTCCCGGTTCCGATCGTCGGCCCGGCGCCCACGCAGGACCCGAACAATATCGCCCGCAGCGGCCCTTCGGCCGCGGCGCTGGAAGCCTTCATGCGCCAGCCGGGGCTGTACCCGTTTCCGTCGCAGTTTTCCAACGTGCTGGACCGCAACCCGTGGAAAGCGCAGATCGAAGCCTTCCTCAACCGTCATCCGGTCGGCTCGCCGGCCGAAGGTCGTCCGCCAGGAAAAGGCTGGTCGCACCAGCGCTGGAACGAGTTCTACCCTCAGGTCGCCTTCAAGACCGCTCAAGCCGGCGCCAAGCTCAACGGCGGCATGCGCGACCGCCGGCAGCTGCACAACTACGCCGTCGGTGAGTTCGGGCCGGGCGGGCTCTACAACCAGACCTCGGACAACCCGATCATAACGGGCACCACCAAAGGCATCGACACCCGCTTTCACCCCAACATGCCGATTCAGAACCACAAGGCGCTCTGGACTTTCGACGGCACCTTTCCGCCAAAACTGCTGATGGTGCGGTACGGCCAACCGGTGCTGATGCGCCACTACAACGCCCTGCCGA
>NZ_JAHBDG010000060.1:0-12206 GCF_019956305.1 Pseudomonas sp. BF-B-30
ATGCGGTTCAACATTCAACATCTGAGTTGACTGACACACCGCCTTCGCGAGCAAGCCCGCTCCCACATTTGTTCTTGCTCCGCACTTCTAACCTTATGCGCATTCGGTATTTCTCAACCCTGTCATAACTTATCTAAGATCACGTCATAACTCGTTATAACAAGTGATCTGCCATGACCGATAACGTTCTATCCCTGAGCAGCGTCCCGTTGCACACCCAGCTGCGAGATGTGCTGCGCGCCCGCATCCTCGACGGCGAATACCCGCAAGACAGCCAGATGCCTTCAGAAAGCGAGCTTGGCGCGTTGTTCAAGGTCAGCCGCATCACCGTGCGCCAGGCCTTGGGCGATCTGCAAAAGGAAGGGCTGATCTTCAAGATCCACGGCAAGGGCACTTTCGTCGCCAAGCCGAAAACCTTCCAGAACGTCAGCACCCTGCAAGGCTTGGCCGAGTCCATGACCGATCGCGGCTATGAGGTGATCAACCGCCTGCGCAGCTTCAAGTTCATTGCCGCCGACAAGCTCGTGGCCGAGCGTTTGCAGGTCGCCGAAGGCGAGGTCGTGGCGCAGATCAAACGTGTGCGCCTGATCAATCGCGAGCCGGTTTCCCTGGAAATCACTTACCTGCCCAAGGCCATTGGCGAGCGCCTGGAAAAAGCCGACCTGGTCACCCGCGACATTTTCCTGATCCTGGAAAACGACTGCGGCTTGACCCTGGGGCACGCCGACCTGGCCATCGATGCGGTACTGGCCGATAGCGACCTGACCCACGCGCTGAACGTTGAACCTGGCTCGCCGATCATGCGCATCGAGCGTCTGACCCACGATGTCGACGGTCGGCCGCTGGACTTCGAACACCTTTACTACCGTGGCGATGCCTTCCAGTACCGCCTGCGGATCGACCGGGAAAAAGGGGAGCAGGCATGACCCGAAGCACATTGGAGCAGGAATACGACATCGTCGTGATCGGCGGCGGCACCGCCGGCCCCATGGCGGCGATCAAGGCCAAGGAACGCAACCGCGACCTGCGGGTGTTGTTGATCGACAAGGCCAACGTCAAGCGCAGCGGCGCGATCAGCATGGGCATGGACGGCCTGAACAACGCGATCATTCCCGGCCACTCGACACCGGAGCAGTACACCAAGGAAATCACCATCGCCAACGACGGCATCGTCAACCAGACCGCGGTGTACGCCTATGCCACCCACAGTTTCGAAACGATCGAACAACTGGACCGCTGGGGCGTGAAATTCGAAAAGGACGAAACCGGCGACTACGCGGTGAAAAAGGTCCACCACATGGGCGCTTATGTGTTGCCGATGCCGGAAGGGCACGACATCAAGAAAGTCCTCTATCGGCAGTTGAAGCGCGCGCGGGTGAGTATCACCAATCGCCTGGTCTGCACCCGATTGCTGACGGATGAAGACGGCGCGGTCAACGGCGTGATGGGCTTCGACTGCCGCACGGCGGACTTCCACGTTATCAAGGCCAAGGCGGTGATCCTCGCTTGCGGTGCCGCCGGACGCCTGGGGTTGCCGTCTTCGGGCTACCTGATGGGCACCTACGAAAACCCGACCAATGCCGGCGACGGCTACTCGATGGCCTACCATGCCGGGGCCGAACTGGCGAACCTGGAATGCTTCCAGATCAACCCGCTGATCAAGGATTACAACGGCCCGGCCTGCGCCTACGTCACCGGCCCCTTGGGCGGCTACACCGCCAACAACAAGGGCGAACGCTTCATCGAGTGCGACTACTGGAGCGGGCAGATGATGTGGGAGTTCCATCAGGAACTGGAAAGCGGCAATGGCCCGGTGTTCCTCAAGCTCGATCATCTGGCCGAGGAAACCATCCAGAACATCGAAGAGATCCTGCACAGCAACGAGCGTCCGAGTCGCGGCCAGTTCCACGCCAATCGCGGCACCGACTACCGCACGCAGATGGTCGAGATGCACATCTCGGAAATCGGTTTTTGCAGCGGGCATTCGGCGTCGGGGGTGTGGGTCAACGAGAAGGCCGAGACCTCGGTCAAGGGCTTGTACTCGGCTGGAGACATGGCTGCGGTGCCGCACAACTACATGCTCGGTGCGTTTACCTATGGGTGGTTCGCTGGCCAGAACGCGGCGGATTTTGTCGCCGGGCGCAAGTTTTCAGCGCTGGATGCCCGGCAGATCGAAACCGAAAAACAACGGGTCTACGCACCGCTGGAGCGTGAGCACGGCCTGCCGCCAGCCCAGGTCGAATACAAGCTGCGGCGCTTGGTCAACGACTACCTGCAACCGCCGAAAGTGACCAGGAAGATGCAGATCGGCCTGCAGCGCTTCAGCGACATCCAGCGCGATCTCGACCAGATCAAGGCGCACAACGCCCACGAGCTGATGCGCGCCATGGAAGTCAGCATGATCCGCGACTGCGCCGAAATGGCCGCCCGCGCTTCATTGTTCCGCGCCGAAAGCCGCTGGGGGCTTTACCACCATCGCGTCGATCACCCGCAACGCAACGACCGCGACTGGTTCTGCCATTGCCACCTGAAGAAAGACGAAAACGGTTTGATGAGCAGTTTCAAGAAAGCCGTCGAGCCTTACATCATCCCGCTCGATGCCGACGAGATGCAGGCCTACGACCGGCTGCGGGTCGGCGCGGATGCCGCCTGAGCATCACCCCAAGAGAGACCGTGAAATGGCCTATCAAGCCCAGGAAATTTTCTTCCGCTCCAACGCCCCCGTCACCGTCGACGAGGACAAATGCATCGCCCACAAAGGCTGCACCGTGTGCGTCGACGTCTGCCCGATGGACCTGCTGGCGATCAACCCGGCCACGCAAAAGGCCTACATGGCGTTCGACGAATGCTGGTACTGCATGCCCTGTGAAAAGGACTGTCCGACGGGTGCGGTGAAAGTCGAAATCCCGTACCTGCTGCGCTGAAACACTGTCCCTGTGGGAGCGAGCTTGCTCGCGATGAGGCCGGCGCAGCTGGCATCTTCATTGACTGAAAGGACGCATTCGCGAGCAAGCCCGCTCCCACAGTGGATCGAGGCCAGTCGCAAGTCTTGCATACACCAGAAAAACCTGTGGGAGCGAGCTTGCTCGCGATGAGGCCCGCTCGAACAACCCAAAACGCCATCCGGCACCACCGGACGCCTGATTCAAGACACCCCTCGTTTCCCACCGCGCCCTGATCGTGGCGGAGACGAACATCCTATAAATGATTCGAGGGGAAACACTCATGATGTTGCGTGCAGCTTTGGCCGGTCTGGTACTGGCTTCATTCACCCTGTCGGCCTCGGCCGAAACCATCCGCATTGCCATCGGTACCCAGGACACCACCATCAACTGCGCCGCCGGCGGATTGTTGATTCGCGAACTCGGTCTACTGGACAAATACCTGCCCCACGATGGCCCCTACAAGGACGCCCAATACGAGGTGCAGTGGAAAAACTTCACCAGCGGCGCACCCCTGACCAACGAAATGGTGGCCGGCAAACTCGACTTCGGCGCCATGGCCGACTTCCCCGGCGCGTTCAACGGCGTAGCGTTCGAAACGGCGGGCAAGCACAGCCTGTTTATCAGCGTGCTGTCGGGCAGCATCAAGGGCAGTGGCAACGGCATCGTGGTACCGAGCGCATCGGGTGTGCAGTCGCTGGCAGAGCTGAAGGGCAAGACCATTTCCGTGCCGTTCGCTTCCACTGCCCATGGCATGCTGTTGCGCGCCGTCGCGGCCCAGGGCTGGGACCCGCTCAAGGACGTGAACATCATTGCCCAGCCGCCGGAAGTCGCCGGCTCCGCGTTGCAGGCCGGCAAGATCGATGCTCACGCTGACTTCGTGCCCTTCGCCGAACTGTTCCCCAGCCGTGGTTTCGCCCGCAAGATTTATGACGGCGCCCAGGCCAACGCGCCGACCTTCCACGGTGCGCTGGTCGATCAGGCCTATGCGAAAAAGTACCCGGAAATCGTCGTCGCTTACCTGCGGGCGAGTATCGAAGCCAACCAGCTGCTGGCGGCTGAGCCGGAGAAATACAGCGAGTTGATCGCCAAGGTCACCGGGGTCGATGCCGAGGTCAATTATCTGTTCCATGGCCCACTCGGTGTGCAGACCCGCGACCTGAGCTGGAAGCCGGAATACCGTCAGGCCGTGGGCACCGCCATCGATACCCTCAAGTTGTTGAAGAAGGCCGATCGCGGTCTGGATCTCAACACCTTCATTGACGACCAATACATCCGCGCCGCCTTCAAGGCTTCGAACCTGGACTACCGCGCGCAACTGGCCAGTTACGGGCAGGCGCCGCTCAAGGCCGTCGATGCCGCCAGCGGCCAAACCATCACCGACTTCAGCCACGTGGCGGAAATCTGGGTGCGCGGCGAGCCTAAAGTCCGCCAGTACGCCTCGGCGCAAGCGGCGTTTGCCGCGCTGGCCAGCCTCAAGCAGGAAGGCCGGAGCATCCGCGCGGTGTACGCCCAGGCCAGCGACAGCGGGATCAAGCTGCTGGCGGATCAGGCGTGGTTTGCCACCGACGGGAAAGGGCAGCTGAGCGCGTTCCTGCTCAAAGGCCAGGCCCAACAGTTCGCCACGGCGCAGGGCGGCAAGGTCCTCGACTTCACTGATGCCACTGCCCAGGCCGTGGCTGTTCGCTAATCCCAAGTACCCCTCGGGCAAATGTGGGAGCGGGCTTGCTCGCGAATGCGGATCAACATTCAGCATCTGAGTTGACTGAAACACCGCTTTCGCGAGCAAGCCCGCTCCCACAGAGATCTTGGTTGTGAGGAGGAATTGTGTACCTATCATCTATACGCTGGATCCCCAGAGCCGCATCCTTGCTGCTCTGCCTGCTGTTCTGGCAACTTGCCGCCAGCCACCACTGGAACCTCGGCCTGGTGACCTTCGCCAATGTCCCGACACCCGTGGCGGTCATTGAAGCCGCCCTCGGCCTCGGCGACTCGGGCAAGCTCGCCCAGCACCTGGGTAGCAGCCTCGGCCGGGTGTTCGCCGGTTACCTCGCGGCGCTGATCATTGGTGTGGCCCTGGGCCTGGCCATCGGTCGCTCGAAATGGGCCGAAGATCTCTTGCTGCCGCCCCTGGAGGTGCTGCGCCCGATCCCGGCAGTGGCGTGGATTCCCCTGGCGATCCTGATGTTTCCCTCGTCGGAACTGTCGATGGTGTTCATCACCTTCACCGGCGCATTGTTCCCGATCCTGCTCAACACCGTGCACGGCGTCGAAGGCGTCGATCCACGGCTGATCGCCTCGGCGAAAAGCCTCGGGGCAGGGCGCCGGGCAATCCTGCTGGAGGTCGTTCTTCCGGGCGCTGCGCCGAGCATCATCACCGGCCTGGCCATCGGCATGGGCACCTCGTGGTTCTGCCTGGTGACGGCGGAAATGATCTCCGGCCAGTTCGGCATCGGCTATTACACCTGGGAGTCCTACACCATCCAGAACTACGCCGACATCGTCGTCGGCATGTTGCTGATCGGCGTGCTCGGCATGGGCAGCAGCCTGCTGATCAAGCGTCTGGGCGGGCTTTTCACGCCTTGGCATCGACCACGAGGAAAAGCCTGATGAGCGTTTTTCAACACCTGGAAGGGCGTATCGACATCCGCGGGCTGTCGATCAGCCTGGGCGAGGGGGGCGCGGCTTTCGAAGCGGTACAGGGCCTCGACTGCCAGATCGAGCCAGGGCAGTTCGTGTGCATTCTCGGGCCGTCCGGTTGCGGCAAGTCCACCTTGCTCGGCGCCCTGGCCGGCCACCTGCAACCGCGCACGGGCATGCTGAATGTCGATGGCGCAGCGGTGTCGGGCCCATCGCCCCAGCGCGGCATGGTGTTCCAGCAGCACACACTGTTTCCTTGGCGCACGGTGCGTGACAACGTCGCCTTCGGCCTGAAAATGCGTGGCGTCGGCAAGGCCGAACGGCACAAGGCGGCGGATGAAATCCTCGCCCTGGTGGGCCTCGAAGGTTTTGCCGGGCGCTGGCCCGACCAGCTCTCCGGTGGCATGCAGCAACGGGTGGAAATCGCCCGGGTGCTGGTCAACCGTCCGCGCCTGTTGTTGATGGACGAACCCTTTGGCGCCCTCGATGCCCTGACCCGGTTGAACATGCAGGAACTGCTGCTGGATATCTGGTCGCGCATCCGCACCACCGTGGTGTTTGTCACCCATGACATCGACGAAGCGCTGTTCCTCGCTGATCGCCTGTTGGTCATGAGCTCGCGCCCCGGGCGAATCATCGAAGACCTGCGCCTGGACTTCCCCAGGCCGCGCAGCACGGAACTGATGACCCGCCCTGAATTCTCGCACCTCAAGCGCCATTGCCTCGAACTCCTGCGCCACGAAGACGGTCGGCAACTGCCGCGCCTGAACCCGCTCGGACTTCCCCCTGAAAACAAACTGCCGCGATTTGCCCTATGACCTCACTATTCGATGTAACCGATAACGACGACATTCTTGCCCTGCAACCGCGCCTGACCGATGACGACCCCGGCATACGCCGGATCGCGCTGATCGAACTGGCCGATCTCGAGGAGCCGGATGGCCTGCAGTGGTTGATCAATCGGCTGGCCGAAGACCCGATTGCAGACGTTCGCGCCGAAGCCGCGCGGTTGCTGGAAGCCTGGGAGGACGAGCCCGTAGTCGAGGCGTTGTGCCAGGCGCTGACGGATCCATCCCCGGCGGTGCAGGCGGCCGCAGCGCAGAGCCTTAGCCTGCTCAAGAGTGAAGCGGCGGGCCGGGTCATTCTGCCGTGGACCGGGCACGCCGACAGCGGTGTACGCATTGCCACATTCAGGGCGTTGCGCGAGTTGCGTTGCCCCGATGCCGCCACGGCAGCTGCCGCTGCATTGGACGATGAAAGCGCCAGCGTGCGCCGCGAGGCGGTGGGCGTGCTCGGTTGGCTCAAGCAACTCGATGCCTTGCCGGCCCTGGCGCGGTTGGCCAGTGCTGACCCGGACACGGAAGTTCGGCGTGCCGCCACCGGGGCGTTGGGCCTGGCGTCTGACGCGCAGGTGCTGCCGGCCCTGCGCCAGGCCTTGCGCGACGCTGCCTGGCAAGTCCGCGAAGAAGCCGCCACCACCCTGGGCAAGGTCGGCCACCTCGACGCCGGCCCGGCCCTGATCGACGCCTTGGGCGACGATTACTGGCAAGTGCGTCTGCGCGCCACCCGCAGTCTCGGTCGCTTGCGTTATGGACCGGCGCTCGATGCGTTGATCGACACCCTCGGCCACCGCATCAGCAACCTGCGCAAGGAAGCCGCCCTGGCCCTGGGTGAATTGAACGACTCGCGGGCCATCGCGGCATTGCAGGCCGCGCAGGACGACGGCGACCCGGAAGTGCGCAAGGCCGTGCGCATTGCCTTGAGTCAACTGCAATGAATCCGCTGGCGGTGGGTAATTCTCGAAGCAAACAGCAGTTGCGACTGAACTGGCCGGATGGTCGCGAACAGGTGTTGGACCATGCCGAATTGCGTCGCCAGTGCCCGTGTTCGCAGTGCCGGGCGTTTCGCATGCGGGGAATGGTGCCGATGGTTGATGGGCGGGTTCGGGTTATTGAATTGCACTCGCAGGGGTATGGACTGCAACTGGTGTTCAGCGATGGGCATGAGCGGGGGATTTATCCGTGGGCGTATCTTGCTGGACTTACCAACTGAATCGAATTCCATTCCTCATCGGGAACTGTCGCGGTCTGTGGCAACTCCCCCGTGTGCGCATCCAGTTGCTTATGTTGCGAATAAAGGTTCAGTAACGGCTCGGATAAACGCATCGTCCACAGTCTTTACACCATACCGATGCATGAACTCACTACCATTAGTAAAGCGATTGAAGCGTTGCTGACTAATCATGTAAAAATAATCACAATGGTTAATTACCTCATCAACATTGTGCGAGGAAACAAGAATAGCGGTGCCTTCCCTGGCGGCACCATGAAGACATTGCCAAATATAGTGACGAAATTCTGGATCTACGCCGGCAGTAGGCTCGTCGAGAATCACGAAGTCTGCAGAAATTGAAAGAAGAGAGAGAGTAAAGAACCAGCGTGTCTCTCCGTAGCTGCATAACGATGATTTTTTGTTCCATATGTCTTGGTATCGGTCAACTATCGCAGGGCTCCACTCACTTAGTTTTTTTAAGGTTTTATCTTGTGTCATGGGCTCGCATGATGACAGCGCAGTCACCATTTTAAAAATGTCACGCATGCGCAATGGTGGGGGAGTGGAAATGATTTGAGAAAGGTATAAAAAGTGACTGAAATCGTTTTTTATTAAGCCGGACTTTGCTTTTTTAAGGTCACAGACGATATCGAAAAAAGTTGTTTTTCCAGATCCATTGGGCCCCAGAATGCCGACAATGTCGCCTTGAGCAACCTCAAGAGATGCCTGGGTCAAGAGGGGGCTGTCTGTATAGGAAAAGTCAATGCTCTGCGCCGCGAATTTTTTCATCAGTATCGGCTCCATACGGGATTGATTCTTAGGTGTTTGAAGGTTTTGTGCAGTACTGAAATAAATAAAAGAATTATTGCAATTGTAATGGATTTGTTGGGTTCAAGACCTTCTTCCATTATCTGGCTAGCAAGTGTTAGTGGGTTTGCGAGGTTCAAAGCGTCGGTAATGTGGTTTGATCTGCTAGCACTCATTACTCCGAGGATCAACATGCAGAACGAAAAAATGGAAAGCAAAGTGTTAGAGTTCTGAAAATTGATCGGTAGCAATGAGAATGCAGCCCCGAGAGCGCAAAACATCAAAAAACAGATGTAAAAGCGTAGTGCGATATTCAGTAGTTCATTCAGGTCGTAGTTTCCAAATGGAAACTTGGTCGTTAAGTAAAAGGTTGTGCAATAAGATATCGATATTAGCGAGTAGGCAATGAAGTGCGATAAAAGGAAAATCAGTTTTGATTCCTTGGAGTAAATAAATGATCGAGTGAATCCACTTTCCCTTCTTCCGATTATATAAAAGGCGAATCCGAATAATGCGACGCTTGAAGAGATGTAGGCATAAAACCATGCTGAAGTCGTAATGTAATTGCTGGAAAAATAATTTGGATCCTGTCTGGTTGTTGCAAAAAAATAGAACATCGCGCAAGGTGATATCATGATCCAAAAAAAGGCGATGGGTTCTTTTAATTGTTCTTTCATGAATATGGACGTTAGGGAAAAAACTCTAGGCACAATATTTTTAGTCATGGTTGATTTCTCTATGGGAATGGAACCATTGTTTCTTTTCTTTCGTTGTATATTTCGAAGCGAAAGGAGCTTGAATAGTCGTTGACTATGTTTATGTTTTCCGAGTTGTTCATGTGCATGAACAGAGAAGGTGAGGTGAATTTGCAGAATGTGTGGTTGGCTCCATCTATTTGAGTTGTTTTTATATAGAGGTATCCTTCGATATCCTTTTTTCTCAAACATTTAATCAGATTTTCAGTATCCAGTTTGTAGGGTGGATTTTTGTTGCGTGATGTATGTGGGTAGTAGTTTAATTGTGATGTGATTTCCTCGAATGTTTTATAGTGGTTGCACTTTACGAAGTGGCGGATATAGGAGTCCTTAAGAGAGTCTGGGTTGCCGTGTAAAGTGCTGAATAAATTCATGAATCGAAATGTTTGCCATAGCTCTAGAATAGACTTGTTCAATGCCTCTGCTCGACTTTCTGAGTAAGACATTCCCGCGCAGTAGTGAACATTTCTATCAGGGTCATTGTTTCCGTAAACTGTTAGTAGGCAAACTCCTGGGAAATCATCATCAGAAATGTCAATTGTTAATAGTTGTCCTGATTTTGTCAGTGCGTTGAATAGGCCATATGAAGGGAGCGCTTTTATCGTAGTTGATATTTCGGCTGGTTTGATCGTTCCTATGCATTGTTTGGTTAACCAGAAACGAGTGAGAAATTGGCGTTCTATTGATTCTTTAATAGAACCAAGAACGGCAAGTTCTGGATTCCAATGAAAGCTACATCCACAAGTGTCACGACCTGGGTAGATGTTGTCATCGTCGCTGTTGTGGTGGGTCAGAGAAATACATACAGTCGGAATTGAACAGCATGAAAAGTCAGAAATACGTATGGCGGAGTTCATGTTAAATTTGCGACTCGCCAGGTTAGCTAGGTTTATGTTTTTCGCAGCGGTTTGACTGAACGCTTTGATAAAATTTCCGACCTCTTTTGGCGTAAGACCACTCTCTAGGGTCGAAAAGCTGTCGGGTAATATTTCTAAATAGAAGTGACGTCTCTCGAAGTATTCGCCCAAGGCGGTTTTTATTGATGTTGAGCCTGTGCCAATTCCTGACCCTATAGAGTTCCATTGATCGCCAATCTCTGTGCAAAAAGGGAAGTCGAAAATACATGGGGGCTGGCACCACATTTCCGAAGGTAGTGAGGGATCATTGCTGTAACTTGAAATTTTCAATTTAGCCTCCTATCAAGTGTACGCATGCAGGAAAAAATAGAGTTGGATTTAATCCGATGGCCTTACACAGCATGTTGTCGGTGTACCCAGACCATTGACGGCTTTTGATATTTAAATGTTTGCATTGAAGATCAACTAGCATGTATATTGATCCGGTTTCCATTAGCGCTAATCTGTACCCGCGATAACTATATTTGAATAGCGCTTTTGGCATATACATTACATATATTATGGCTAAGCTGGGATTTCCAATTTTGCTTCCCGTGGGCAAAATGGCCTCTTTTATTAGACTGGTGTCGTAGCTTCCCTGTGTTATTTCAAATTTTCTTGAGTGTGGTAGTAGGTGTAATATTTTTTCAGGGCATGGCCATGTATTTTTAGGTGATAGGGAGCAGCAGAATATCTCCACTGAATATAATGCTCCTGCACTAGGGTATCCTCTTTTATGAGTGTTTTCGCCAATTCTTAATAGTGGGTTGATTAATTGCTTTATCGACTCGAATGTTATGTCTCGATCGTCGAAAAAGTCGCATGATTGATTTCGATGTAAAGTGCTTGTAGGCTCTAGTGCTTCGAGTGTCACCCCTTTCGTAGTGATATCCATATCGGGATATAATTGCAGTTCGTTACCTGTTAGCTCTGAAAGTAGCTGTGGTGGAAGGTTGTGCAGTAAGGAAATGTTTTGAACGCAGTCATGGATTGTGAAGTTGCCTTTGTTGTGGAATTCCAGGGTGTCCTCGATGACTTTCTGATCGAGGAATTTCAGATAGTAATCATGTGGGATATTTTTCATATTTAGATCTCAGGCAGGTACAGGAATGCCAGTGAGGGCTCAATTCTTCTGTAATCAGTCCGCTGTTTAAATCTACAGTCATTGATGCAAGAGAGTTGTCTTGGTATCTGAAGCCTTGATTATGCTCCGTATGGAGCTTGATTTTTTTTGTCAGAGCACCTAATGCAAGATTTCTCTGCAACAAGCTTAAGTTTGGCGCAGGTATCGTAATGTTTCGGTCAACACAAAAGTTCAATAGGGCAGACCAGGAGTTTCGACTTTCGTTTATTTTTTCATAATTCAATTGCCTCTCTACAAGACAAAAATGGCAGGCATTTCCAATGTTTTGGATGTATGGTTGACTTATACGAAAAACATCTCCGCTTAAATACGCTATTGAGATGGCGCTGCTCGGAGACGAGTCAGCTAAACAAAAGTACAGGTCTTTAAGTTTTGAGTAGTTGTACTGCATGCAGATTATTTTAATTAGAAATGCATTGCCTCTGGCTCGGTCAGTTAAGGAGTCTATATCGTTCACTATTTCGTGATCGAATTTTACCTCTTGATCAATGATTGCTTCGAATTCTTCTCGGTTGCTCCAGTCATGTGCTATCAATACTTTTTTGAAGTATATCTTCGATGGTTGATTTTTTAGTCCGATGGCGAACTTCAAGAACGTATAGGTTTCTTTTAGTGGTAATTTTTGGGTGGATACCACCCTGTCGAAAAGTTCTTTTGGTATTTTTTGTGATTGTTGTTTTTTTAGCTCTTGCAGTACGTTTAATAGTTTTTTTGAGTCGGTTTTTGATGCTCCATTGGCAGATATTATTAGTGATTCATTAGGTAGGCTTATGATGTCGAATTCTGAGAATATCAGTTGCATTTATCTCCTCCTACAGGATCTTTCGCTTTGAAAGATCCTTTTAACTTTGGAAGTTAGCAGAGAGTTTTACTATCTGTTTCAACTACATACCTCTACAGCCACCGGTACCACCACCGCCAGTGCCTCCTGCACCGCCACAGCCACCATTTCCCCCACCACTACCACCGC
>NZ_JAHBDG010000061.1:0-12132 GCF_019956305.1 Pseudomonas sp. BF-B-30
TACTACAACCGCACCAGGCTCCACAGCTACAACAACTATCTGTCGCCAATAGCCATGGAGCAAAAGGCGGCATAAACACCGTAACCGGTGTCCGGGATTACTTGACCAGTTCAGCTTGCTCGCGATGGCGGCGTGGCAGGCGATGAGTATTTTGTGGGTGTACATATCCATTGCTGCGGTAACGGCCACTTAGGGTTCCGCCCTTACGGCAGGTCACTTGGAAAAGCCCCAAGTAACCAAAGGCTCTTGCCCCTGACATTCGGTGCCTCGCCGTGGCTCGGCATGCCCTCCAGCGTATGCATTCCCCCTGTAGGAGCGAGCCTGCTCGCGAGGGACGTCAACGATAACGCGTGTTGTCTGAATGAACGCGGTGTCTGGACGTTTTTCGCGAGCAAGCTCGCTCCCACAGAAGAGCAAAGACAGAGCGGCGTACACCACGCTCTTCACCACTCATCAGGCCGAGCGTTAGCTCGCCTGCAGCTCTTGATCTTGATCCACCCGCCCCCTCGGCAGGCTGAGTGGAGGTGTTTATCCGGGGATTGGCGCGCAGCGCCGTTCGACGCAGTCGAACTCATTGCATGTAGGTCGAAGCGAAGCCGACCGGAGGGCAATGCCCCCGGATGAATACCGGAGCGAAGGAACCCCGAGCCTTGGCGAGGGGCCGTACGTTCGGGGCGAGACTTTTTGGTTCCTTTTGGCTGGGCCGGCACTCCGGGCGTTTGCCAAAGGGACTCGCCGTAAGGGCGAAACCGCCAGCCGCCGTTACCGCAGAAACGGATATGTACACCGACCCCATCAACCTACAAACCAAGACGAAACTGCTTAGGCGTAATCCCGAACTGCTTACGAAACGCCCGAATGAAATTGCTCGGCTGCCGATACCCCAACCGCTCGGCAATCCGCTCAATCGGCTGATCCCCCGCCGTCAACCAGTGCCGCGCCAACTCCAGGCTATCGCTACGGGTGTGTTGCGTCGCAGCGGTCTGCCAGTGCCGCAACATGCTCTGATGCAAAAACCCATTGGCCCCCAGCAAAGGCTCATCGAGACTGGCCGCTGGCAGGCTCAGACACGGATGTGAACCCTCCAGCACCTCGACACCCATGCTACGCAACCACTGCCCGGCAGCCTGTTGCGGCGTCAAGTGGACCGCGACGAACACCTCGGCCGGCGCGCGCCCCAAACGTCGGGCGATGTTGCGCACCAACGTCAGGGTCGCCGCATCGAGACCAAAAAAATGCGGCGGCTGGTCAACACTGCGCAAATGCAAGCGAGCCTGCCCGTCACCCTCCTCCAGTTCCGCCACTACGTAGTTGGTCACCCGCGGCAGGAAATCAGTGAAACACGCCAGGCTCGCGCGAAGGGTCGCGGCGGAGTCCAGCAGAATGTTCAAACCCCGTAACGTGGTAGTCGCCATGCCATTGACCAGTTCGCAGCCAAACGACACCCCGGCGCCCGCACGTTCGCATTCATTCCACAGGCGTTCGACCAGGTGCGCGGGCACGTGCAGGTCCTGCCCTTCGAGCAACGACTGGCAGATGCCGGCTCGTTGCAGCAGTTGGTCCTGGCACAGTCCGGACTGCCGGGCATGGCTGAGAATGGTACGGGTGAAGGCGCTGGAAATGAACGGTTGGCTGGTCATGGCAGGTTACGGCGAGAAGACAGGCGTGTACTTATGCCAGCCCCTGTGATATCGATCCAATGCATTAAAAGTATCCGACAAATGCAGGAGACGCATGATGGACCTACGACAACTCCGCCACCTTGTCGCCTTGGCCGATTACCGCAACTTCGGCCGTGCCGCCGAGGCGATCAACCTCAGCCAACCCGCCTTCAGTCGCAGCATCCAGACCCTGGAGCGCGACCTCGACTGCGCGCTGGTAGAACGCAGCAGCCGCGAATTCCGTCTGACTGGCCAGGGTGAACTGGTACTGCAACATGCCCGGCGCCTGCTCGCCGGCAGCCAGGCCCTGCAAAACGAACTGACGCAATACAACGGCCTGACCGGTGGCGAGTTGCACTTCGGCTGCGGCCCGTACCCGGCCCAGGTGCTGGTGCCCGAGGCGCTGGCGGAATTCATCCAGGCTCACCCGGCGATCCGCATCAGCTTCCACCAGGGCGACTGGGAGCAACTGGCGGTCTGGCTTCGCGAACAGCAGATCGAATTCCTCGTGGCCGACGCGCGGTACTTCACCGGCGACCCGCAATACCAGGTTCAGCTGTTGCGCCCTCGACGTGGGCGGTTCTTTTGCCGTGTCGGACATCCCTTGGTGCAGCAGCAGAACCTGTCCCTGCGCGCCCTGCTCGACTACGCGGTGGTCGGCACGCGAATACCGCCGATGATCCGCAAGATCCTCGCCGACGTGCAGGGCGAGGCGGACTTCAACCCGAGCGTGGAGTGCGCGCAATTCGATGCGATCCGCCGCGTGGTGATGCGCTCCGATGCGGTGGGTATAGCCACCATGGAGGCCTTGGCCGAACTGGTGGACCAGGGCCTGATCCGGCTGCTGGAGTTTACCGACGTGCCCAAGGAGGATCCCGGCCTGCAATTGCATTACGGCATCGTCAGCCGTGCCGGGCATTCCCTGACACCGGCCGCGCTGGCGATGGTCGATGCTGTGCTGACGGTCGACCATCGTTTGCTGGCGTCGAACTAGGCGCATCTGAAACACACACAAATCCCTGTAGGAGCGAGCTTGCTCGCGATGGTGTATCAGTCGACACAGCGGTGAATGACACTCCATCGCGAGCAAGCTCGCTCCTACAGGGGTAGATCACGCACGCCGCGCCAGCGACTGCAAGGCCCGGGGCTCACCGAGGGCGCGCAGCAGGCAGTGCATCGCCTCCTCGCGGCTGCGCTCGAAGCGATAGCGCGACTCGATGTACAGCGCCAGTTTCAATTCCACGGGTTCGTCCAGGGGCAGCGGCACGTGTTGCAGGCCCAGCACGTTGGCGACCCGGCTTGGCAGGCTGATGCCGAACGGCTGGCGATCGGCGATCAGCTTCGCGGCCAGGGTGCTTTGGGTGCTCATCGCCACATTCCGGCGCAGGCCTTTCAAGCCAAGCTGCAAGTCCACCGGGCTGAGCCCGTCGCGGCGGCTCGACACCTGGATCTGCGGCTGCTCCAGATACTCCTGCAGGGTGCGCGGCGGCTCCTTGAGCGCGGCGCCATAGGCGAACACATAATGGTCGGCGGGCAATGCCTGTTTGTGCAGGCCGGCAAGCCCGGCCAGCGGTTGGTCGAGGTCGATCAGGATATCCAGCTTGCCGCTGGCCAGGTCCTGCAAGGCGTCGCGGCGCCGGGGCTGGAAATAACGCACCTGCCAATCGGCGTGGGGCGACTCGAGCAAGGCATCGAGCAACACCGGTTGCAGGCAATCCAGACAACTGACGCGCAGCAGTGGATTGCTCTGCCGCGCGGCGGGAATCATGCGCAAGCCATCGCGCAATGACTCCAGCGCTGCACGCACGTAGTCGGCCAGACGATGGGCGACCAGTGTCGGCGTCACCCCCAGGCGACTCTTGATGAACAGCGGGTCGCCGCACAACTCGCGCAGGCGACGCAACGCATTGCTCATGGCCGGTTGCGACAGGCACATCACCTCGGCCGCACGGGTGACGCTGCGCTGCTGATAAATCGCATCGAAGGCAAGCAACAGGTTCAAATCGAGCTGGCGTAAATCAAGCATGGTCTTGCTCCGGCAAATCGCTTAACGTCGGGCAGCCTAACCAGTGTTGCGGAACAAGCTGTGAGCCCTACATGACAAAAAGCGATCAGCCACTGCGCGATCAATCGATACCCAATGCGTTCTACGCGCCGACCCTGCTGCCGGCCATCGAAGAGTTGCTGGCCCGTGGCGTGGACCGGGACAGTATCGAAGGCCTGTTTCGTCGCAGCCTGTTCGAGTTGCGCACGCCATTCATGCGCATTCCGCTATTCATGTCGCGGCGCTTCTGGGCGTTTGCCCTGGAGCAGACCGGCGACCCGCTGATCGGCCTGGCGGCTGGCCGGCGTTTCGTTTCCACCGCTACCAATGGCCTGACGTACCTGTTCGACGTGGCCGACTCACTGGACAGCGCCTGCCAGTATTTCGTGCGTTTCTTTCCGTTTTTCAACGGGCACTTCCAGGCGCGGATCGTGCGCGGCGACGACAGCGTCCAATTGCACCTGCTCGACCGCGGCAGTGTGAAAACCAGCGCGGCCACCGCCGATTACATTCTCATCAGCCTGTGCAGCATGTTGCGGCGCAAATTCCTCGCCAGCGGCCTGGAGCGTGATCCGGTTCTGGGCGTCGGGCTGGTCGGCGCTTGCACGACCAATGCGCAGGAACATCAACAAGCCTTTCGCGCACCGGTGCAATGGGGGCAGGCGCAGCACTCGATCCGCCTCGATCCACAGCTGTTCGTCATCCCGTTGACGCCGGGTAATCATGAACTGGAACACACGCTGATCGAGCTGCTGGAGCAGACCCGACGCAACAGCGAACCGACCTTGCTGGAGCAAGTCTGCGACCATTTGATCGGCAACCTCGCCGAAGCCAACTGGCAGCAATTCTGTACCACCCAGCACGTGCTCGAGCGCACCGCCGCCCGACGCTTGAAGGCGTTGGGCTGGAGTTTTTCAGAGTTGCTCGACGAATACCGTCGCTACCGGGCCGAAGACTTTTTGCAGGGAACGGACCTGGAGCTGGTGGAGATTTCCGACCGCCTGGGCTACAGCGATGTGCAAAGCTTCAATCGTGCCTGCCTGCGGTGGCTGGGGTGCGCACCGGGTGCCTGGCGAACCCGGAAAGGTCGATAAAAAACACACGGGTGCGCCACGGGTGCCTTTGGTTTTTGCGTTCCCCCCATTTTGTCGTATGCAAGACTGAAGTACGACACCGAACACCTGTGCGAGCCTGCTCGCGATGGGGCCCGCAGGACCCGCACGCAATTGAGCCCAGGGCATCAGCCCTTCACCACCACCCACGTAAAACACAACGGCAACTGCGCTGCCTGCTGCTGATAGCGGTCATAGAGCTCTTCGCGGTTGGAGTGTGGGTATTCCCTGAAGTGACGGATCTGCAGCCCTGCCGCAATGGCGGCGCTGAAGAGGTCGCCCAGGGTGTGGGCGAACCAGTAGGACGACGCGGCCGGCTGTTCGATCCTGCCCTCGTAGACGATCGGTTCGTGCTGCACGAACGGTTCGCGGCGGAAGTATGAGTTGGCCGGGCGAAAAGGATCGGCTGCCTCGGGGTCGAACATTTCCAGGAAAGGATGGGTTTCGTACACCACCAGCGCCCCACCCGGCTTCAGCGTGCGCGCCACATGGCGGAAGAATTCGCCGATGTCCGGCATCCAGTTCAAGACCCCGATGGTGATCAGCGCCAGGTCAAAGCGCTCCTGCAGTCCGGCCGGCAAGTGGTGAATGTCCGCTTCGATGAATTGCGGCGCGTGGGGCGATCGGGACGCCAGTTCCCGTGCCTGCCCGAGAAAGGCTTCAGACTGGTCGACGCCCACCACGCTGCGCGCGCCCATGGCGAACAGCGACAGGCTTTCACGACCGTTGTTGCAGCCTAGTTGCACCACGTCCTTGCCGTCGATACCTGTCTGGGTCAGCAAAGCGGTCAGGGTGTCGTCCAGGCAGGAAAAATCCGCGTGTTCCACGCCCTTCAACAAGGCTTGCCATTCGCTGGAGTCCTTGTGGTGACGGGCGGAGTCATTCCATGCCTCGCGGTTACTGGCGATGGCTTGTTCTTTTGTCGGCAGTTCCATTGCACGCTCCAGGGTCCGGGTCGTCGATTTGACCGGCGAAGTCTAGATCAACCCCATCCTGGCAGGTGTTGCGAACTTGTAATCCGCGCGGCACCGACGGCTGTCCACGGCGCCAGCTATAGTTAAAGACCTTGGGGGAAGTGTGGTTAAACCGATTTAGCAGGTGTTGCCATGAAAAAGACCGACCTGACGCTTTTGCTCGCCGTCTGCCTGGGCGCAACCGCTGTCGTCCACGCGGACGACATGCCCACCACCAACTACAGCAGCGAATTCAACTATTACGGCGCCGACCAACCCTTCGCGCACCCCGTACCGCCGTCGATGAACATTGTGCCGCCGGGTTCGTACATCCCGACCGCGCCCAGGGAATTCATTCCGGTTTCAAGTGAGCACGTGTTTTCCGATTCGCGCCTGCCGACAGTGGCCGACGCCACGGTTCGGGTGTTTATCCGCTCCTACGATCCGGAGCGTGGTGTGTACGTGAACCAGGAAGTCGAGAACCCCAGCTGCATGCTGTCCTGCCTGAGGCAGGGCCCGGTGTTGCAGTGAGCCTTACCACTGGCGTTTGTCCGGACGGGCGAGGCCGAGTTTTTCGATCCGGTAGCGCAACATGTCACGGCTCAGACCCAGCAGGCGTGCCGATTTGGTGACGTTCCAGTCGGTCTTGTCGAGCATCTTGCGCACCATGTCGCGCTCCACTTCCGGCAGGTTCATGGAGTCGCTGCCGCTGAAGGACGGACGCGGTTCGCTGAAGTGTGACGGCTCGTGATCAAACATCGGTGGCTCATCCATCAGGCTCAGGCAGACGTTCAACTGATGGGCGGCGATAGTGTCGCTTTGCGCCAGCAACACGGTTTGCTCCAGCATGTTGCGCAGTTCGCGCACGTTGCCCGGCCAGCTGTAGCTGAGCAGCAAATCTTCGGCCTGGTTGCTGAAATGCAGGTTCGGCTTGCCGTAGCGTTTGCCATGTAGCCCCAGGAAGTGCCGGGCCAACAGCAGGATATCGGCGCCACGGGTATACAGTCGCGGCACCTTGATGGAAATGATGCGCAGGCGGAAGAACAGGTCACGACGGAATTTGCCTTGCTGGACCATCTGTTCGAGATTGCAGTTGGTGGCGCTGATCACCCGCAGGTCGACTTTGCGCTCCTTCACTGAACCGACCCGGCGAATGGTCCGGTCTTCCAGTAGTTTCAGCAGCTTGGCTTGCAGCAGCAGGTCCATTTCACCGATTTCATCGAGGAACAGCGTGCCGCCATCGGCCGCTTCCACCAGCCCCATGCGACGATCCTTGGCGTCGGTGAAGGCGCCCTTCTCGTGGCCGAACAGTTCCGACTCCACCAGATTGGACGGGATCGAAGCGCAGTTGAATTCAATGAATGGGCCTTTGGCGCGTGGGCCATCGAAGTGCAAGGCCCGGGCCACCAGTTCCTTGCCGGTGCCCGTCTCGCCTTCCACCAGCACCGGCGGCAGATCGCTGTTGGCCATGCGCCGTTCGGCGTCGAGCAACTGGGTGATGGTGCCCTTGAGGTACGCCATCGGTGCCGACTCGCCAATCAGTGCCTGCACTCCCGACTTCTGGGCCTCGCGCTCCTGGTAAAACGACAGCGTACGCTCCATGCGGTCGGTGGCCAGGGCCTTGTCCAGCAGCAACTTGAGCTCTGGCAGGGCCACCGGTTTGGTGACGTAGTGAAAGGCGCCCTCTTTCATCGCCACCACGGCGTCTTCGACATTGCCGTAGCCGGTCATCATGATCACTTTCAGATCCGGCGCGCTGATGCGCAGCTTCTGGATCAGGTCGTGACCACTCATGCCCGGCAGCGAGTTGTCGGTCAGTACCACGTCAGGCGCGAAAGAACCCAATTGCTCCAGTGCATCTTCAGCCGAGTGGCAGACGGTCACCTCGAAGTCCTTGCGCTCCAGGTAAGTCTGAATATTCTCGGCGAGGATTTCGTCATCCTCGACCAGCAGAATGCTGTGCTCCATATACCCCTCCCGTTGCCACTTTGAAATTGAGACAAACACGGGTTCCTTCCTGCTCCCGGCTGGTCAGTTCGACCGAGCCGTCAAAACGCTCCATTATTCGTTTGACCAGGGCCAGGCCCACACCCAACCCACCTTGCTTGGTGGTAAAAAACGGCTTGAAGACCATTTGCTGCTGTTGTTTGGACATGCCCTTGCCGGTGTCGGTCAATGTCATTCTCACGTCGCCGGACACCGAGGAATCGATCTCGATCGTCAGCACGCCACCCTTGGGCATGGCTTCCAGTGCATTAGCAAACAGGCTATTGAGTATTTGCGTGAGCAGCACCTGCTGGCTGACGACCGGTGGCACGCTGACAGGGGAGAAACGCACTTCGACGTCCGAACGTTTGATCAGGGACTCAAAGGCACTCAGGGTGTCTTCGAGGGCCAGCACCAGGTCGACCGTTTCACAGTCGTCATTCATCGGCCGCAACGACACCAGCAATTCACGGACCCAGCGCGACATGCGGTCGACCTGACTGATGATGTCGCCGATGTTCTTCTGTGCGGTCTGGCTGGCGATGTCCTGGGCCAGTTCGGCGCTGGAACGGATATTGGCCAGCGGGTTGCGCAAGCTGTGGGCGACCGCCGAGGACATCTCGCCAAGGGCGACAAAGGTCTCGTTGGCGATCAGTTGTTTCTGCTGGCTCTGCAACAGCGTCGCCGCGCGTCGCACAATCCAGAACAGCCCCAGGTAAATGGCTGCCCCGCCGATCAGCGTGGCCAGCCAGATTGCCTTGAAGCCACGCTGGATGCGCGCCACCAGATCCACCGGCTCCTTGTAGATTTCCACCATGGCAATCACTTTGCTTCTGTCGGCGTTGAACATCGGAATGTAGTTCTCGACGAACAGGTACTCCGGTTCGCGCAGCAAGCGCTGCTCGGGACGCTCCTCATCGATTTCGTGGTAACTGGTGGACACCGGCGATTTCATTTCGAAGGATTCGTCCAGCTCAAAGTCGCCTTCGATACGCACGCCGATCAACTCGGGGTTGGTCGACCAGACCACGGTGCGGTCCAGGGAGTACACCGTCGCCAGCAGGATGTCCGGCAGATGCTTCACATGGTCAAGAAACTCAACGCGCGCGGCGGCCCGGGATACGGGGTTGACGTCGGGGTAGGCATCATCCATGCGCGGGTCGAGCATTTCACCCATGGTTCGCCCCGGGGCAATGCCGGCATGCCGGATTTCGGCCTCGCCAATGGACTGGATGAACTGCGCGGTCAGCATCGAATCGCGCTCGATACTTTCATCGACAACAAAGCGCGTGGAGATGTAACCCAGCCCCAGCGCCACCACAGCGATGATCAGAAAGCTTGCCAGGGAGAACCAGCGCAGCAAATTGAACTGCGGCCGCCAACCCTTGCGTTGTGCAACGGGAGCCTGCGGCGCAGCTACTTTTTGTTGTTCGAGTATCTGCATGGCTGTGTCCTGGGTGCTTGAAATCGAGCCTGTTCAGCCGCTTTCAGGATCAGTGTAGGTGGCATTGATAGCCACCGACTGGCCCGCGTAATTTTTTTGACACTATTGCACCCGGGGTGTCTCGGGGTGCGCGACCGAATGATGTTGTTCAGGCTCTTCATTACCACTGGCCAATGGCGCCGCTGGCGGATGTTGACGGTCGGTTTCTTCTTTCAGGAAATCGATGAGGGACTGGGCGGAACGCGTATCCAGTCGCAAGTTGGGCATCGAGATCCTGTTGTAGCGCTCGAACAGTTCCATCGCGATCGGGTCCTTTTCCGCGAGCATGCGGTCAGGTTCGCGGATCCAGCGGATGAGCCAGGCCTGATCGCGCTGATAGGTCACGCCGATCAGGTCTGGGCCGATGCTGCGCAGGCCGATGCCCTGCCCATCCAGCGGACCGAGGCTGTGGCAAGACGCGCAGCGGGTGCGAAACAGCTCTTCGCCATTGCTCGGCGGACGGATTTCGGGGGCCTCGACGTAGCTTTCCTCCACACTGGGCTGTTTCCAGTTATGCAGGGTATTGGCCAGTTGGTCGGCCAGAATCCACGGGTTTTCGAACGGCGAGGCTTTCATCCAGCGGCCCGTTGCCTGGTTGCCGACGATCAGGCTCAGGTTGTGGTCCTTGTTGCGCCCGTTATCGACGCCTTCGATGAACAGCCCCAGTTTTTTGCGCAGGTCAGTGACGTCGGCGAATTCCCCGGTGAGGAATTTCCACCCGGGCCCGACCTGGAAGCGTTGCGAATAGGCCTTGAGCACCTCGGGGGTATCACTCAAGGGGTCGATGCTAATGGAGTAGAAGAAGATGTCCTTGCCGACCCGATCCCCCAGCAGTTTCTGCACCTGGCGCATGCGCGCGGTTTCCAGGGGGCAGGAGTCACTGCACGAGGTGAAGATGAAGTTGATCACCACCACCTTGTCTTTGATCAAGTCATCGAAAAAACGCAGCTGTTGTCCGTCCTGGTCGGTCAGCAGGGTGTTGGGGAAATAGTCTGCACCCCACGGGGTGACGGCTTCAACGACAGCGGGTTCGGCAGTGGATGCCGGAGCAGGTGCAGGCGTCGACGTCGGCTGGCTGGCGACCAGCAACTGGCTGGCCAGCAAACCGGTCACCAGCATCAGCACCAGGTGCATGCCCAGGGCTCGCGAGCGTGGTGAATGCATCTCTTTTTTTTCCATCACCAGCCGCCTCGATGTGGTGAAGGGGGTTATGGTGGTTTTGCAAGGACCTCGCCAATCATGTGTTTTTTTATAAAAACGTACTAACACTCGACAAAACAGTGATTTATCAAAATCAATGTGCAACGACCGGGGAAATGACCGGGGATTGATACCCGTTATTGGGGGTAGATCATCCCCGTTTTCAGGGGGCCAGAACAAAGGACAGGCGCACAGTGGTGCCCTCGCCTTCACTGCTGTCGAGGGTCACCGCACCGCCAAATCGCTCCATGATCCGCTCGACCAGCACCAGCCCGACCCCCAGCCCGCCCTGTTTGGTGGTGAAGAACGGCCGGAAGGCCATAGTGCGCTCTTCTTCGCTCATGCCTTTGCCGGTATCACTCACCCTCACACTGACGCGCTGGGCATCGCGCGGTTCGATCTGGATGGTCAGGGTGCCGCCGCCGTCCATGGCTTCCACCGCATTGGACAGCAGGCTGTTGAGGAGCTGGGTCAGTTGTACGTGCTGGCTCAGCACCATGGGCGTCTGGTCCGGCTCGAACACCACGTTGACCTTGGCCTTGTTGATCTGATGCTCGTAAGCCATCAGGCTGTCATGCAGGGCCGCCACCAGGTTCACAGGTTCGGCCTCGTCATTGAGCGGTCGCAGGGACTGGAGCAATTCCCGTACCCATGTCGACATGCGATCGACCTGACCAATGATGTCGTTGATGTTCCCGTGTGCCGGCCCGCTGTCGAACTCTATCGCCAGCTCGGCGCTTGAACGGATGTTCGCCAACGGATTGCGCAGACCGTGGGCGACCGCCGAAGACACCTCTCCCAGAGCCACAAAGGTTTCGTTGGTGATCAATTGCTTCTGCTGCGTCGCCAGCAGGATCGCCGCCCGCCGCACGATCCAGTACAGCCCCAGGTAAATGAGACCGCCGCCCAGGGCGGTTGCCAGCCAGATCAGCACCAGGCCGCGCTCCATGCGGTCGATCAGGTCCTGGGGTTCCTTGTAGATCTCGACCATCGCCGTGACGGTGCTGCCATCGGCGTCGAACAAGGGAATGTAGTTTTCGATGAAGGCGTATTTGGGTGGTTCCAGGAACTTCTGCTCCATGCGGGATCTATCCACACCGTGGTAAGCGGTCGACACGGAAATTTTCGAGTTGAATGCCCGATCGAGGTCTTCATTGCCATTGATCGCAATGCCCATCAAGGCCGGGTTGGTCGACCAGATCACCATGCGGTCGGGGGCGTAGATGTTGACCAGAATCACGTCCGGCAAGTTTGCGATATGGTCGAGGAATTCACCACGGGCACTGGCACGGGTCAGAGGGTCGACGTCAGGAAAGTCCATGTCTTTTCGTGGGTCGAGCAACTCACCCATGGTCCTGACGTTGGGAATCGACACATGGTGCACCTCGGCCGAGGCAATCGCCTGAATGAATTGTGAGGTCAATAGCGCATCGCGCTGCACGCTTTCGGTAATCACGAAGCGCGTGGATACCGCCCCCAGCGCCACCGCCACCGTGCCGATCACCAGCATGCTGACCAGTGAAAACCAGCGCAGCAGATTGAAGGGCTCCTTGCGCGTGTTCAAGCGAACTTCGCTGTCGGTCGCAAGTACTTTGGCGATTGTGGTCATGGACACGGTTCCCGGAAACCCCCTATAGGTTTATAGCCCAGCCATGGCCGTTTGGCCGAGCCTGGGGACTGCGATACCCCACCC
>NZ_JAHBDG010000062.1:0-8620 GCF_019956305.1 Pseudomonas sp. BF-B-30
GCCGTTGAGTTGGCCCAAGTCCAGTGTGGGAGCGGGCTTGCTCGCGAAAGCGGTGTATCAGCCACAGCATCTTCGACTGAAAGACCGCTTTCGCGAGCAAGCCCGCTCCCACAGGGGTTGTGTGATGGTCATGGCATCTAAATCACTACGGCCCCCCGCGCCTGCAGCAACTCGCGCAACACCGACCGATGGCAATGCGCTTCATCCTCGCAATAACAGCCCACGGCCAGGGACGTCTGATGGGACAACGCGGCCAGCAGATCCAGTAACTGACTGGCAGCGGGCTGGCTCATCTCGGTCTTGAACTTGCGCCGGAACACCTCCCAGGCCTTGGCATCTTGCGCAGCCTTGGCCTCGGCCACCAACTGCGCACTGGGCGACAGCAGCGGCTGCCAGACATCATAAAAGTCCCGACGGGCGAATTCGGCTTTCGGTACGCCACGGGGAGGGCGGCGTACCGTGCCCAGGCGCAATCCTTCATCGGGTCGACGGGGTGAGCCGAGTTGAACGATATGGACCGCCATGGCTACTTGAGCCTCGATTCGTCGAACCACTCCAGCGCCGTGCGCCACAAGCAGATGCCCAGGAAGTACGCTGACATCAGCAGCCACAGCCCCATCACCCACGGGTTGATCAGCGGATGGTTGAGCACCAGTGACAGGCTGCACAGCAACCAGATGGCCGTCACCGCAATGTTGATCGGCATGAACCGGCGCACGCGAAACGGGTGCAGGAATTTCATCCGGGTCACGGTCAGCAGGGCCAGGCCAATGACTGTAATGAAGGTGATCCACGGCGACGGGGCGATGATGTAAAGGCACAGGGCAACCACGTTCCAGGCGGCGGGGAAGCCCTGGAAGTAGTTGTCCTTGCTCTTCATGTTGACGTTGCAGAAGCAGAACAGCGACGACACCAGAATCAGCGACACGCTCAGCAGCAAGGTGTAGTCCGGCAACGGGATATAGCGGTAGATGAACAGTGCCGGGATAAACACGTACGTCAGGTAGTCGATCACCAGGTCGAGGATCGAGCCATCGAAGCTCGGCAACACCGACTGCACGTTGACCTTGCGTGCCAGCGCACCGTCCAGTCCGTCAACGATCAGGGCGACACCCAGCCACAGCAGGCAATGGGTCGGCTGGTTTTCCAGCAGGGACAGGGTGGCGAGGAAAGCGGTGACCACGCCAGTGGCGGTAAAACCATGGGCGCCCCATGCTTTGAGCCTGGCGATGTACAGGGTTGAAATCACAGGGGCGTTCTCCAGTGAATGAAGCAAGCCAGTTGTCACCCCGCGTACGGGGGTGGTGGCAAACCGGGTCGGGTTGCAGGTATCGACCGGGTATCCGGGAATAAGGTTCACCACTCATGAATCTTAGCTGCGCCGCAAGAAAATACCCCGGACGAATCCGGTATAGCGCGGGCGGGTCAGCCCAACGGTGCTGGCACATTCGCCTGCGGGGGCTATCGTTGCCTGACTGGATAAACGCCCTTCAAGAGGACAAACGTCATGAACACCAGCGATCTGCTCGAACAATTACTGCGCGCCGGCCAGGGCTCGATGGCGCGACAGGGTGGCGGTGACGCATCGGCCCAGGGCGGGCTCGGCGACCTGGGTGGATTGCTCGGCGGTTTGTTGGGCGGGGGTGTCGGTACCAGTGCTGGCAGCGGTGGCGCAGGGTTGGGCGGTTTGCTCGGTGGTTTACTTGGCGGCGGTTCGCCGATGGGCGGTGCACCGCAAAGTCGCTCCGCTGGCGGCACCAATTATGCGGCGCTGGCGTCCCTGGGCATGATGGCGTTCCAGGCGTACCAGGCCTGGCAGCGTAGTCAGGCCTCGGCGCCGCAGGAAGCGCCACGGACCGTGGACTTGCTGGCCGGCCCGGAGGCCGAGGAGCACAGCCATGCGATCCTGCGGGCATTGATTGCCGCGGCCAAGGCCGATGGCCGCATCGATGCCGCCGAGAAACAGATGATCAGCACTGAAATCGGCCGTCACACCGACGATCCGCAATTGCAGCAATGGCTGGACGACGAGGTCGCCAAGCCACTGGATGCCTATGACATCGCGCAGTCGGCCACCGACCCGGGCATGGCCTCGGAGATGTACCTGGCCAGCGTCATGCTGGTGGACGACCAGCAGGACGCCGAACGCAACTATCTGGATGAACTGGCCGCGGCGTTGCAGATCGACCCGCAGTTGCAAGTGCACCTGGAGCAGCAGGCCAAGGGCGGTGCGGCCTAAATCGCCTTGGGCAGCAGAAACGTCACCCCGAAGCTTTCGGCTATCTGCAAGATCCGCGGCAGGTCCTCGGGTACCTTGAGTTGATCCAACGCCGTAAAGAACTGCCCACCGCGTGGATCGGACACCACACCGATCATTGTCGCAGTGGGGCTGACGTTCTTGTAGGCATGAATCGAACCGCTGGGGATATGCACGTAGCCACCGGCCAGGACGGTGGTGGCTTTGCCTTCGACGGTCACTTCCACCTGACCTTCAACGACGTAAAACGCTTCGTCCCAGGGATGAAAGTGTGGCGGTGGCCCGCCTCCTTGTATGCCTTTCTGGATGTGCATCTCGAACGGTTTGCTCAGATCCCCGCCGGCCAGGACGGTGATCGTTTCACCCACGACGTTGACCGGCCCCGGGGGATTTCCGGCTTCGATGATGTGAACCCTGCGCATGGCTGCTCTCCGGGGGATGAGACTGCACCGGCGAAGTATAGGCCCCGAAGCGCCAGCCGGGTGGCGCGCCCATGGCCCGTCTGTCCGGGCATTTTCAACGCCGATTGAATTACTGCGCCACTCGTGTGCTCTGCCTGGTTAGAAGACGTTTGCATTCAACGTCCTGGCGCGAAGCATACCCGAGGGGCATTACGGCGTGGGCGAGGTGATCGTCTGGGACCGGGGCATTTGGACTCCCCAGGACGGTCTCGCCAAAGCCTGGGCCAAGGGTCGACTCAAGTTCGAGTTGCAGGGGGAGAAGCTCGGCGTGGACATGCACAAAACCCGGCAGGCGATCACTGCCGAGATGCGCCGGCGGGTGGGGATGAAGAAGTGAATTGTGCCGATAGGAGCTGCTGAAGGCTGCGACCTTTTTATGGTTTCAATAACCTGAAGATCAAAGGATCGCAGCCCGCGGCAGCTACTACGCGAGCAACCTGTTCTTACTTGAGGAACGCCTGGAAGTCGGTACCCAGTTTGTCGATCGCTGCCTTGAAGTCCTTGGCGGTAATCTTCTGGCTTTCGTTTTTCAGTTCGGTGCCGAACACCTTGCGCACCACTTTGGCTACGGTCTGGTTGCTCTTGGCGTCGACGAACTCGGCTTCGATGAACAGGGTGGTTTCCTGGTCACGGTGACCGGTGGCTGCCTGGGTTGCCCCGACTACGGCCGCGATGGGCACCACTTCATACCACTTCATGCCTTCGTTCTCGGCGTTCACCCCGGTAATCGCCGCGCGCATGATCAGAGGGCGCGAACCCGCCGGTGCGGATGAGGTGTTGGTCACTACGCGGTATTTCTGACCCAGCGTAGCCTTTGCCTTGCTGGTCATGTAGTTCTGAATGTCGGTCAGTGTCTGCTGGTTGACACGCTCATCGGGTTTGGGGGCCGGGTAGAGCTCCAGTTTGTTGAACACCACGGTGTCATAGGCATTCGGGTTCCACGCAGGGCTGACCCAACGCATCGCGGTGCCGCCGCTCGGCGTTTCGACTTCCTGCAGGTTGTTGTAGTTGGACAAGAAGCCTGAATATTGCTCCTTCTCAGTCACTTTCGAGGTGCAGCCGCCTAGCAACAGACTGGCCAGCGTAGCGCCGACGAGCAGTTTTCGGGACAGATTCATAGTGGTGTTTACTCCTTGGTTTAAATCGTCATTCTTTCGTTTACAAGACATCAGAATCGCCAGGTCATGTTTCCGTTTATAGCCTGAATCCAGGCATTGTCGAATTGACCGGAGATTCGATTGCCCGATACGGACTTGGCCTGGTCCACCGGCATGTCGCCGAGCCAGACCATGGCCCAACTGACGTTGACATCGGTGTTCTCGTTCAGAGCATAGGTGGCTCCTGTCGCAATGCGCCAGGATTCATTCATCGGCACGACCACGCTGCGGTTGCTGTCCGAGACGGCGCTGCTGTCGTAGGCCACACCGACGTTCCACAACCACTGCTCGGTGGCCTGGTATTGCGCGCCAAGGGAGAGGTGCCAGGTATCCTTGAAGCCGGCGTCGACTGTTGTCGATTGCGCTCCAAATGCCGTGGTGTCGACCTCTACGGCGATGTCGCCGAACTCGGACCAGTCCTGCCAGTTGGCCGAGGCGAGCAACGCCCATTGCCGGTCCAGTTGCTGGAAAAGGCTCAGGGTGACGGTTTGCGGCACCTTCATGTCCAGTTCGGTATCGGTGTTGTTGACGCGCTCGAGCAGGCGGCCGTCGCCCTTGACGTCCAGCCGGTCCTTGAAGTCCAGGTCGACCTGGCTGGTGTAGGTCAGGCCGATGCGCGTGCCGGGTTGTGGGGCGTAGATCACGCCCACGTTGGCGCCATAGCCCCAGGTGTTGTCCCGGTACTTGTATTGGCCGTCAGAGCGGTCAGTGAAGCCGAAAGGGGAGCGGTCGATGGCGGTGTCTGCCTTTAACATGCCGTACATGGCCTTGATGCCCAGGCCGACCGACCACTGCTCATTGAAGCGATAAGCCACGCTCGGTACCAGCGACAGGCCGAGCAGGCTGGAGTTCTGCGCAAAGTAGCGGCCGGACCAGTCGTTGTCGTAATTGACCGCCAGGCCGAAGTCGCCGTACTGGCCGAACCCGACGCTCCAGTGCTCGTCGAGTTCATGGCTGATGAAGAAGCTGCCACCGGGAATCGGATCGAGGGCGTTGCCACTGCCGCTGCCCGGGGTGTTGGTGCCGGAGTCGCGGTCGAAGCTCAGGTCGCCGTACAGAACCTGCAAGCCGGCGGTGATTTGCGTGCCTGGCAGATAGCTCATGCCCGCAGGGTTGCTGGCGATGGTCGAGGGGCCTTGGGCACGGGCGGCGGCACCGGCGTTGGCCAGGCCGGCGTTATCGGTGCCGATTTCATAGAGCATGATGCCGCCGGCCCAGGCTTGCTGGCAGCACAGGGCAAGTAGCGCAGAGGCGGGCAGGGTAGCTGTTTTCGTCGGCATGGAAATCCCTCAGCAATTGTCCATTTCGAATACGGGTGGACTGAACCCGCCACCCGTGGATTCGGCTGTTACTTGGCCATCTCTGCCCGAGCCGCGGCGATCTTGGCTTTAACCGAGTCGAGGTTGAAACTCGCGCCTTTTTGCATTGGTGGGAACTCGATCGCTGTTTCTGCCAGTTTGGCCACCTGCTGCTGGACGAACACGAAGCGCCAGAACTGGAATTTGAACCAGTCGAAGTATTGTTGCGAACCCTGCGCGGCCTGATTTTCCGGCCAGCCCATGCGCTCGAACGGGTCGAGTCGAAGATTGGTCAGGATCGGCACATCCACAGCAACTTTAGCCCCCATCCAACCACCCGGTTGGTCAATGAAGCGATATTTGTAGTCGTCTATGCGCACCGCACCCAAGGAGCTCTCTCCGAAGTAGAAAACTTCATGCCGGTTCGACGGACCTTTTCCAGTGATCATTGGCGTTTGATCATAGCCGTCCAGGTGAACTTTGTAGGTGGTGTCGCCCAATTGTTTGCCTTTGAGCAGTTCCGCCGTGATGTTCGGGTTACCTGCCGCCGCGACCAGGGTCGGGAACCAGTCCATGCCGGACATGATGCCGTTGGCAATCTGGTTGGCCGGCACCTTGCCTGGCCAGCGAATGATTGCCGGTACCCGGAAGCCACCCTCCATGACCGTGCCTTTGCCCATGGCGAACGGAGTCGTGCCGCCATCGGGCCAGGTGAAGTTTTCCGCACCATTGTCGGTGGTGAAAATCACGATGGTGTTGTCGTCCATGCCGTCTTTTTTCAGCTTCGCCAGGACGTCGCCCACAATGTCATCGAGCTGCGCCATACCGGCTTCCTGTTCCGACCAGCCATTCTGCGAGTTGCGCATGGCCTCGTACTTGTCGGACAGGTGCGTGACGATGTGCATGCGGGTCGGGTTGAGCCAGACGAAGAACGGTTTGTTGTCCTGCTTGGCCTTGTCGATGAACGAGAAGGCCTTGTCGCGAATCTCCTCGTCGACGGTTTTCATCCGCTCCGGATAGAGCGTTCCGGCGTCTTCGATTTTCTGCTTGCCGACCTTGCCCCAGCGCGGCATCACGGTCGTGTCATCAGTGGTGGAGGCCCAGCTGTGGACCATGTTGCGTGGGCCGACGCTGTCTAGCAGCTCCTTCGGATAATTGGGGTGTGCCGGATCTTCCATGGCGTCGAGGTGATAGAGGTAGCCGAAGAATTCATCGAAACCATGGACGGTGGGCAGGAACTGGTTCAAGTCGCCCAAGTGGTTCTTGCCGAACTGGCCGGTGGCATAACCCATGGCCTTGAGTGCGGTCGCGATGGTGACGGCTTCGGCGGGAATACCCACGGGCGAGCCGGCCTGGCCGACGGTGGTCATGCCTGTCCGAATCGGCAGTTCGCCGGTAATGAAGTTGGCGCGCCCGGCGGTGCAACTGGCCTCGGCGTAATAGTCAGTGAAACGCATGCCTTCGTTCGCTAGCTGATCAAGGTTGGGGGTTCTGCCGGCCATCATGCCTTGGTTGTAGACGCCGATATTCGACCAGCCCACATCGTCGCCCATGATAACCAGGATGTTGGGAGCTTTGTCGGCGGCCAGGGTCAGGCCGGGAAACGCCATCACAGACAGCAATAGGGGGGCCGCAAACAGCGTGGATAAGGTTGTCCGATTCATTTCGAGCTCCTGCGCACTCGCGTGAGTACATCGAGACGAGCCCCCAACCGTCGTTGAATTTCGTAACCCCCGCGAAGAGCGTAGGTTTGAATTGCGAAATATCCAGTAATGGATAGTCAGAAAGCACTGATTCAGGAGCATTGCGCCGAAAGAGTGTTCGCTCAAAAACACCCGCTAAATTGAGGCGGCGAGCGCTACTCGCCACCTCAATCGCCATTACCGGTCGGCAGTGGCAGCCAGCAATGGTGCAATTTGCTCATCGGTCAATGCGGCATGCACGTCCATACTCATCAGGTCGTTCCACTCCAGCACCCATTTTTGAATCGGCACCAGATCACTCGCCTCGGCAATGCCGAAGCCGGCCGAGCTCCCTACGGCGTGCCAGCGTCCGTGCATGGTGACGCCTTCGGGCGGTGCGCCACCGGTCTTGAGGAAACGTGCGATTGCGGCATCACGGTTGTCCGGGCTGATTGTCCAACTGACGATGAATAACATCGGCTACCTCCTGTTACGGATTGGCACCGGTTTTTATGCGCGCACCTGGCTGGCGCCGGGGCCGTGGCCGCGCTTGGGTTTGCAGTTCCATCCTGGCTGGCTTGCGGCAAAATCTCCCATGGAAGGCATAGCAGCGCCTCGCGATTCATGTACGACCGCTGATCTTGTTCAGGTGCCTGTTCGAGGGGGTAACGGATGCGTGTTTCACCAACGAAACATGGGCAGCGGGCGCAGCGGCGAGCGAATGAATTGACGGGCAGAAAGCTTCATCAGCATCGAGTGAAAGCCGTGATCGGGAAAGGTCGACTGCACGGTTTTGATGAAGCTGCGGGGCAGGCCGAAACGCACCAGGCCCAGGGACACATCCACCAGATCGGCCTGGCGGAAGGGTTCGACGCTGGCAGCATAGGCGCCGCGATACCGGCGCAGTTTGTGATGCTCAAGTATCAATGCGCTGACTTCATCCTTCAGTTCCGCTCGTTGCTGGTTGTCGAGGTACTCGGTGGCCAGGGCAATGGACGGCGGCAGGTAGTCGAGGGTGTCATCGGTCCAGATGCCCAGGTCATGAAACGCCGCCGCGATTTGGACGGCGGCCGGGGGCAGGCCATCGGCACCGCTGAGGGCTCCATGGAAATTCAGCACCCGGTAAATGTGGTTTCGGTAGCCCTGCAGGTCGGCCCCAATGGCCAGGGCGAACGAGGTGAGAATCTCGTCGGTGAGGGGGAGTTCGAGAAGAAGCTTCATCAGGCGTCACGCAACAGGTCGTTGGCATTGAGCAGTTCGTAGGCGATCTCCGGGCGCTTTTCCATGGCCCGGCGAATGGCGGCGGGGATGTTGGCGCGGGTCTTGCGGCACAGCCCCGGCAGTTCGCCAATCTGGATGCCGATGCCGCGCATGGTGCGCACTTCGTTGAAACCGGGAGCGATGTCCACGCGGATGCCCAACTGTTCGAGCATGCGCCGTTGCAGGTGCTCCAGATCGCTCAGGCTCTGCAGGTTCTCCAGGCGTTCGATCAGGCGTTTTTCTTCGTTGCGGGTCAGAAACAGAATGCGCAGGTCCGCCCCTGGTGTTTCCAGCAACGGGTCACGCCCGCAGTCGCAGGCGCCGGGCGGGCAGGGTGAGCGGATCGCAGCGGTGGTGGTCATGGGGATCAATCATAGAGCGCTGTGATCGAGTTTGCCCATAGGGATTTGGTGTGAAGGCGATCTAAAAATGTGGGAGCGGGCTTGCTCGCGAAGGCGTCCTGTCAATCGACAATTGCGTCGACTGACACTACGCCTTCGCGAGC
>NZ_JAHBDG010000063.1:0-7834 GCF_019956305.1 Pseudomonas sp. BF-B-30
CGAAGGCGCAGTGCCAGTCGACTTAAAGTTGCCTGAAACACCGCCTTCGCGAGCAAGCCCGCTCCCACATTTTGTTTTGTGGTGTGCCAAATGGCTTGTATGGACATGTCTATCGCCGGCACCCCTGAATTCACTCCGTCAGGGATATCACCTCTCGTGTTTCTGTTTCGGCCCCGCACGCCTATAATGGCTGCCTTTTTCGCCCAATGATTTTGCGGAGCTGGTGATGGCCGAACGTAAGGCGTCTGTCGAGCGCGACACTCTGGAAACCCAGATCAAAGCCTCGATCAACCTCGATGGCACCGGAAAGGCCCGATTCGATATCGGTGTTCCTTTTCTTGAGCACATGCTGGACCAGATCGCCCGTCACGGGCTGATCGACCTGGATATTGTCAGCAAGGGCGACCTGCATATCGATGACCACCACACGGTGGAAGACGTCGGTATCACCCTCGGCCAGGCGTTTGCCAAAGCCATCGGCGACAAAAAAGGCATCCGTCGCTACGGCCACGCCTACGTGCCGCTCGATGAAGCGCTGTCGCGGGTTGTGATCGACTTCTCCGGCCGTCCAGGCCTGCAGATGCATGTTCCGTACACCCGCGCCACCGTCGGCGGCTTCGACGTTGACCTGTTCCAGGAATTCTTCCAGGGCTTCGTCAACCATGCATTGGTCAGCCTGCACATCGACAACCTGCGTGGCACCAACACCCACCACCAGATCGAAACCGTGTTCAAGGCTTTCGGCCGCGCTCTGCGCATGGCCGTCGAGCTCGATGACCGCATGGCCGGGCAAATGCCATCGACCAAGGGCGTCCTGTAATGCAGACAGTCGCGGTTATCGATTACGGCATGGGCAACCTGCACTCGGTGGCCAAGGCCCTCGAGCACGTCGGTGCCGGCAAGGTGCTGATCACCAGTGATGCCAATGTGATTCGCGAAGCCGACCGGGTGGTTTTCCCCGGCGTTGGCGCGATTCGCGATTGCATGGCGGAGATCCTTCGCCTCGGCTTCGATTCGCTGGTGCGTGAAGTCAGCCAGGACCGGCCGTTCCTTGGCATCTGCGTGGGCATGCAAGCCTTGCTCGACACCAGCGAAGAGAACGACGGTGTCGACTGCATCGGCCTGTTCCCGGGCGCGGTGAAGTTCTTCGGCAAAGACCTGTATGAAGACGGCGAACACCTGAAAGTCCCGCACATGGGCTGGAACGAAGTGAAGCAGAAGGTCAGTCACCCGCTGTGGCACGACATTCCGGACCTGGCGCGGTTCTACTTCGTGCACAGCTACTACATCGCTGCCGCCAACGCGCGGCAGGTGGTGGGTGGCGGTCACTACGGTGTCGATTTCGCCGCGGCGCTGGCCGAAGGCTCGCGTTTCGCCGTGCAGTTCCACCCGGAGAAAAGCCATACCCATGGCCTGCAGTTGCTGCAGAACTTCGCTGCGTGGGACGGTCGCTGGTAAATGGCCGTCAAGAAGAAGCCGCCGATTCTGACCCTCACTCCCGAACAGGAGAGCGAGGCCAATCGCAAGATCAAGCGTTTCATGGAAGACCGCTTTGAGCTCGACCTCGGTTCGTTCGAGGCGGCGGAGATTCTTGAGCTGTTTACCCGTGAAATTGCTCCGCACTATTACAACAGGGCGATTTTCGATGTGCAGGCGCACCTCAAAGAGAGGTTCGAAAGCATCGAAAGCGACCTGTGGGCGCTCGAGAAAAACTGATTTCCGAGCCAAGCTGAACATTCGAATTTGAAGGTTTGCCAGATGCTGATTATTCCCGCTATCGATCTTAAAGACGGTGCCTGTGTTCGTCTGCGCCAGGGCCGCATGGAAGATTCCACAGTGTTCTCCGATGACCCGGTGAGCATGGCAGCCAAGTGGGTGGAGGGCGGTTGCCGTCGTCTGCATCTGGTCGACCTGAACGGCGCCTTCGAAGGCCAGCCGGTCAACGGCGAAGTGGTCACCGCCATCGCCAAGCGTTATCCGAACCTGCCGATCCAGATCGGCGGCGGTATCCGCTCCCTGGAAACCATCGAACACTACGTGAAAGCGGGCGTTAGCTACGTGATCATTGGCACCAAGGCCGTGAAAGATCCGGCCTTTGTTGCAGAAGCCTGCCGCGCGTTCCCGGGCAAAATCATCGTGGGTCTGGATGCCAAAGACGGTTTTGTCGCCACTGACGGCTGGGCTGAAATCAGCACCATCCAGGTGATCGACCTGGCCAAGCAGTTTGAAGCCGACGGCGTGTCTTCGATCGTTTATACCGACATCGCCAAAGACGGCATGATGCAGGGCTGCAACGTACCGTTCACCGCGGCACTGGCTGCTGCAACAAAGATCCCGGTGATCGCTTCCGGCGGCATCCACAACCTGGGTGACATCAAGACCCTGCTCGACGCCAAGGCGCCAGGCATCATCGGTGCGATCACAGGCCGCGCGATCTACGAAGGCACCCTCGATGTCGCTGAAGCGCAAGCTTTCTGCGATTCATACAAAGGCTGAGGACTGATCATGGCGCTGGCCAAACGCATCATCCCTTGCCTGGACGTGGACAACGGCCGGGTGGTCAAGGGTGTGAAATTCGAAAACATCCGCGACGCCGGTGACCCGGTGGAAATTGCTCGTCGCTACGACGAGCAGGGCGCCGACGAGATTACCTTTCTCGACATCACCGCCAGCGTCGATGGCCGCGACACCACGCTGCACACCGTCGAGCGCATGGCCAGCCAGGTGTTCATCCCGCTGACCGTGGGCGGCGGCGTGCGCACCGTGCAGGATATCCGCAACCTGCTCAATGCCGGCGCGGACAAGGTCTCGATAAACACCGCCGCAGTGTTCAACCCGGAATTTGTCGGCGAAGCCGCGCAGCATTTCGGTTCGCAATGCATCGTGGTGGCTATCGACGCGAAGAAGGTTTCCGGACCGGGCGAAACCCCGCGCTGGGAAATCTTCACCCATGGCGGTCGCAAACCAACCGGTCTCGACGCCGTTGAGTGGGCGAAGAAAATGGAAGGCCTGGGCGCCGGCGAAATCCTGCTGACCAGCATGGACCAGGACGGCATGAAAAACGGCTTTGACCTGGGCGTCACCCGCGCCATCAGTGATGCACTGGGCATTCCGGTGATCGCCTCCGGCGGTGTCGGTAACCTGCAACACCTGGCCGACGGCATTATCGAAGGCCACGCCAGCGCGGTTCTGGCGGCGAGTATTTTCCACTTCGGCGAATACACCGTGCAGGAAGCCAAGGCCTATATGGCCCATCGCGGAATCGTGATGCGTTAAACAAACCGGTACAGGCCAGTGGACACCATGGCGTACCCAAGGCACTCTTGGGTACGCCATGGATTTCGGTAGCCAGACATGCTTAAACGCTTTCTTATCGTCCTTGCCAGCGCTTCTCTGTTGTTGATCAACGGAGCAAACGCTAAAGACAGCCCCGATACCGACCTGGTGTTGCTGACGGAAAATTTCCCGCCGTACAACATGGCGAAGAACGGCAAGAACTTCGCTCAGGACGAGAACATCGATGGCATCGCCACCGATATCGTCCGCGAGATATTCAAGCGCGCCGACATCACCTACAGCCTGACGTTACGTTTCCCTTGGGAGCGAATCTACAAACTCACCCTGGAAAAACCCGGTTACGGCGTATTCGTCATGGCGCGCCTGCCCGATCGCGAAAAACTCTTCAAATGGGTCGGCCCGATTGGCCCGGACGACTGGATCATGCTGGCCAAGGCTGACAGCAAGATCACCCTCGAAACCTTGAATGACGCGCGCAAATACAAGATCGGCGCCTACAAGGGCGACGCCATTGCCGAGACGCTGGCCAAGCAGGGACTCAATCCGATTGTTGTACTGCGCGACCAGGACAACGCGAAAAAACTGGTCAACGGGCAGATCGACCTGTGGGCCACTGGTGACCCCGCCGGGCGCTATCTGGCGCGCCAGGAAGGGGTTAACGGGTTGAAAACCGTATTGCGTTTCAACAGTGCCGAACTGTACCTGGCACTGAACAAGGACGTGCCGGACGAAACGGTTGCCAAGCTCCAGGCGGCGCTGGATCAGATGCGCAAGGAAGGTCGGGTGGACGAGATAATGGCGCAGTATCTCTAGCGATCCTGCACATACCAATGTGGGAGCGGGCTTGCTCGCGAAAGCGGTGTACCAGGGAGCAATGATGTTGACTGACACGACGCCTTCGCGAGCAAGCCCGCTCCCACATTTTTGTTCTGCGGTGCGCAGACTCAGCGATATATCCCATCCTTGCCATGCGCCGCCGTCGCCCGGTTTCCGCGCACACTGATCATCTGCCGGATATCAATCCACTCGATCCCCTGAGCCTTGAGCTTGGGCAGTTCGCGTTCCAGTACCGCCAGCGTCTGTGGATACGGATGCCCGATCATCACCGCCGAACCCTGCTTGTGCGCGAGGCTGATCGCGGTCTGCAACTGGGTCAAAATCGCTGCTTCAGTACGCTCATCGTCGAGAAATACATCCCGTGAAACGCTCGCCAAACCGATCTTCTGCGCTTGGGCAGCGGCTACGGTCTGGGCGCTGGTGCGGCTGTCGACGAAGAACTTGTGCCGTCGCTGCAAGGCCGCCATCAGCCAGGCCATGGCCGTTGGTTGTGCGGTCATGCGGCTACCCATGTGGTTGTTGATGCCGCTGGTGTACGGGACCATTTTGAACGCGGCGTTCAGGCGTTTTTCCAGCTCATCGACGGGCAGTTCGGGATGCCAGGCGAACGGTCCGGTGGCCGGATCCATGGGCATGTGCAGAATGACGATCTTGCCGGCGCGATGGGCTTCGCGGGCGAATTCGGTGGCGTGGGGTGTATCGGGCATGATCGCCGCAGTCACCGGGCCGGGCAGGGCCAGCACGCGGCGATCCCGGGGCAGGTTCTGCCCCAGGTCATCGATGATCAGGCTCAGGTAGGCTTTGTGGGACGTCGATCCGGCGGGTTCTGCATGAGCAAGACCCGCCAGACAACACAACAGTCCGATCAGCAACCGCAGAAACATCTCAACGGCCGGACGTGATGCTCAGCCCTTTGAGCAGGCTCAGGGCCTGGGCCAGTTGGTAATCATCGTCCTGCGGCATCGGCTTGGCTTTGCCGCTGGAACCGGTCGGTTTGTCGACACCGCCGTTGCCATTGCCCAAGTGACCCTGCAAGTCCGCTTCCTTGAAGTAATCACTGTCCTGCTCGCTGGTGATCTTGGCCTTGCGCACTTCGATGTCCGGGACGATGCCCTGGGCCTGGATGGAGCGGCCGTTCGGCGTGTAATACAACGCTGTGGTGATCTTCAATGCGCGTTCATTGTTCAGCGGCAGCACGGTTTGCACCGAGCCCTTGCCGAAACTGGTGGTGCCCATCAGCACGGCGCGTTTCTGGTCCTGCAGGGCGCCGGCGACAATTTCCGAAGCCGAGGCGCTGCCGCCGTTGATCAACACGACCATTGGCACGGCTTCGCTTTCGTCCTTGCCGGTGGCAGAGAAACGCAGCTCGGAGTTGGCGATACGCCCCTTGGTGTAAACGATCAGGCCCTTGGTGATGAAGTGGTCGACCACCTCCACCGCCGCCTGCAACACCCCGCCCGGGTTGTTGCGCAGGTCGAGAATGATGCCCTTGAGCTTCTTGCCGTTATCTTTGCGCAGCTTGGCCAGGGCCTTGGAAACCTCTTCACCGGTCTTGACCTGGAACTGGGTGATGCGGATGTAGCCGTAGCCCGATTCCAGCAACTGGCTCTTCACGCTCTTGACCTGGATGACGGCGCGGGTCAGGGTCACGTCGAACGGCGTGCCGCCATCGCGCACCAGAGTCAGGGTGATTTTCTGGCCGATCTTGCCGCGCATCTTGTCCACGGCTTCGGTCATGCTCTGGCCGCGAGTCGGCTGGCCGTCGATCTTGACGATGAAGTCGCCGGCCTGAATGCCGGCCTTGGAGGCCGGGGTGTCGTCAATCGGTGACACCACCTTGATGAAGCCGTCTTCGGCGCCGACTTCAATGCCCAGGCCGCCGAATTCACCGCTGGTGCTTTCCTGCAGCTCGGCGAAATCTTCAGGGCCCAGGTAGGCGGAATGCGGATCGAGGTTGCTGAGCATGCCCTTGATGGCGTTTTCCAGCAGGGTCTTGTCGTCCACCGGTTCGACATAAGCGGCCTTGATCCGGTCCATCACCTCGGCAAAGGTGCGCAACTCATCCAGCGGCAGCGGCGCCTTGGTGGTCGCGGCAGTGCCCGCAGGCGCAACCACCGGCGCTGGTTGAGCGGCAAACGCCAGAGGCGCGCCGATCACCAGGGCGATCGTCAGGGCCAGCGAGGTAAGGCGGGACAAATGCAGCATGTCGAACGAACTCCTAATGTAGGTGACTCTACGCCTATCCTTGCGCGTGGCACCATTGCGCAGGGTCACTCGGGTGACCCTGCTGACGAATTGCGAAATACAGCGCTGGTGTGTCCTGCCCGCCACTGCTACCGACAGTGGAAATAGGCTCACCGGCTTTTACAACGTCACCGGCAGACTTGAGCAGCGTCTGGTTGTGACCGTACAGACTCAAATAACCATTGCCGTGGTCGAGGATCACCAGCAGCCCGGCGCCGCGCAACCAGTCGGCGAACACCACGCGACCACCGTGTACGGCACGCACCGCACTGCCGGCAGACGCGCCGATCATCACGCCATCCCACTTGGTCCGGGCATCGTCGCCTCGGCTTTCACCGTAGCGCGCCAGCAGTCGACCATCGACAGGCCAGGGAAGTTTGCCGCGGGTTGACGCAAACGGACCGCCAAAGGTTTCGCCGGAACTGGAAACCAGTGCGCCAGGTGTCGATCTGACCGGTTTGCGTGGGGCATCGTCGCTGGCATCTGCCTGCGCCTGGGCCTCACGTAAACGCTTTTTTTCGGCTTCCTGCTGGGCAATCAGCGCTTTTTGTCGCGCTTCTTCTGCCTCACGGGCCTGGCGTGCCAGAGTTTCTTCAATGGTTTTAAGGACTTTAGACAGGTCTGCCTGATCCTGCTCGCGCGCCGCCAGTTTCTGATCCCGGGCCTTTACGTCGTCATTGAGCTTGGCCAGGACTTGCTGGCGCTCCTTGCGGACTTTCTCGAGCTCATCACGCTGGGTGTCGAGGCTGCTTTGCTGCACCAGCAGTTGCGCCTGCTGCATGGCGATGTCTTTCTCGACATTGGACAGTTGGCGCAGGGTTTCGTTGAAATTCTTCAACTGCTCCAGGCGAGCCTGGCTCAGGTAGTCGTAATAGGTGAGGGTACGGGCAAATCTTTCAGGATTCTGCTGGTTGAGCAGCAGCTTGAGGTATTCCTGACGACCGTTCTGGTAGGCCGCCCGGGCCTGAATGGCGATCAGTCGTTGCTGTTCAATGCGCGCGCTCTGGAGTTTTTTTTTCTCTGCATCGAGTCGCTGCAGCTCGGCTTCGCTTTTCTTCAGCTCTTTTTGCAGGGCTTCGACCTGCTTCTCGAGCTTGCCCATTTCGGTTTCGGTGCCCTTGAGCTCTTTCTGCACACCGGACTTTTCTTCCTGCAGCTTGCCCAGCAGCTTCTTCAGCTCGGCAATGTCCTGACGCGTGGCGTCCAACTGTTGTTGGGTATCTGCGCGCTCATCAGCAAAGGCCGGTTGGAGCAGGCATGTCAGAGCTAGGGCTATCAGGACGCGAAGCATAGGGGCGGGCGGCACCAGGGAAAGGGACGGCCTAGTATGCCCGCCATGGGCGGCAAAAAAAATGCCCAATTGGGACTGTGTGATAACTGGCCCGGAAAACACCGCAAAACCAATGTGGGAGCGGGCTTGCTCGCGAAAGCGGTGTGTCAGGCGACGTTGATGTCG
>NZ_JAHBDG010000064.1:0-7181 GCF_019956305.1 Pseudomonas sp. BF-B-30
CCCCCAATCCCCCGAAAGCCCCGGCACCACCACACAATCCCAGCACGATGTTTCTCATCGCCCCCGACATCAACACCGAAACCCTCTTGGCCCACGCCTGCGAATCCCTCGCCTCGGCCAGCATCATGGCCAGCGATCTTGCTGGATTTCTGCAAAGCCCTCATCGCAATGCGCTGCTGGGGATTGCGCAGATCATCATGTTGGGTGAGCTGGCGGTGAACCGGGCGCTGGATAATCTCGACCCGCAAGACTAGTCCAGTAGCAGCAAGCAACGAGTAACCCTGTAGGAGCGAGCTTGCTCGCGATGGACGTCAACGATAACGCGTGCTGCCTGATTGATCGTGTTGTCCAGACGTTTTTCGCGAGCGAGCTCGCTCCCACAGGGTTCCATGTCGTTTGGTCGATCTCGGTCTTCACGCAAACAGAGCACGTACATTCAATTTTTCCTTCCACCGCCCCGGCACTATCGAATCCTGTCCCGGCGCATCGACGCCGGTGGTTTTTCATTTGTGCGGGTAGGCCATGGACACTTCGCGAAGTGATGATCGGGCGCAAGACTGGGGGCTGCTGTTCCTGCGGGTCAGCGGCGGGTTGTTCCTGTTGTGGGTACATGGCTTGCCCAAGTTGCTTCACTACAGTGCCGAGCTGCAAAACATCGAAGACCCTTTCCACCTGGGCACGAATCTGACGCTGATGCTGGCGATTTTCGCCGAGGTCGTGTGCCCGCTGCTGATCGTCGCCGGGTTGCTGGCGCGTTTGGCGTGTTTGCCTATTCTGTTTTTGCTGTGGGTGTCGATGTTGATCGTGCATCCGCAGTGGACACTCTTCGAAGGCCAGTTCGGCTGGCTGTTGCTGATCGTGTTCACCAGCATTTTCATCGCCGGGCCGGGACGCCTGGCACTCAATGTCCGTTTCGCCGGAGCCTTGCGTTATGTCTGAATCCAATCGCCGTGAGCCGGCAAGTCCGGGGCCTGATGAGGTGGTGACCCTGATCGTCAAGCACCGAGTCAAGGCCGGTTTCGAAGTGCCTTATGCCGCCTGGCTGCGCAACATCGTCAAGGTGGCCGCGCAGAACGTCGGGCACTTGGGCGTGGATGTGGTGCGTGGCAAGAATGCCGGCCTCGACACCTACACCTGCGTGCTGCGCTTTTGTTCGACCGAGGCGATGCAGCGCTGGCTCGATTCACCGCAACGCCAGGAACTGGTCGATGAAGCCGCGCCGATGCTGGCCGATGGCGACCAGACCGAAATCAATCCGGTCAACGAGTTCTGGTTCTCGCCCCAGGCCGAGGCCAGTACGCCACCGCCGCGCTGGAAGCAGGCCGTGGTGACGCTGCTGGTGATCCTGCCGCACACCTTGCTGGTGCCGCTGCTTTGGGGGCCGTTGTTGCGGCTCAACGCCTTGCTCTCCAACTATGTGGTGGCCACGTTCCTGATCACCCTGACCATCGTGCTGTCGGTGGTTTACATCTTCATGCCCATGGCGACGCGTCTGTTCGCGCCCTGGCTGTCTCCCGCCACATTGCACGAGGAACCGTGATGAACGCCGATCTGATTCTGTTCAATGGTCAATTCCATACCGTTGACCGCGAAAAACCGCTCGCCAGCGCCGTGGCGATCAGCGACGGGCGTTTTGTCGTAGTCGGCAACGATGCCGAAGCCATGGCCCTGCGGGGCTCGAACACCCAGGTGATCGACCTCAAAGGACGTTGCGTGATCCCTGGGCTCAACGACTCACACTTGCACTTGATCCGTGGCGGCTTGAACTACAACCTGGAACTGCGTTGGGAAGGTGTGCCGTCATTGGCCGATGCCTTACGCATGCTCAAAGAGCAGGCCGACCGCACGCCGACCCCGCAGTGGGTGCGGGTGGTCGGTGGCTGGAACGAATTCCAGTTCGCTGAGAAGCGCATGCCGACCCTGGCGGAGCTCAATCAGGCGGCGCCAGACACGCCGGTTTTCGTGCTGCACCTGTACGACCGCGCCTTGCTCAACCGCGCCGCGTTACGCGTCGCCGGGTACACCCGCGACACGCCGAACCCGCCGGGTGGCGAGATCGTGCGTGACGCCAATGGCGAGCCGACCGGCATGCTGGTGGCGCGGCCCAATGCGATGATTCTGTACTCGACCCTGGCCAAGGGGCCGAAGCTGCCGTTGGAGTATCAGGTCAACTCGACCCGTCAGTTCATGCGCGAACTCAATCGCCTGGGCCTGACCAGTGCCATCGATGCCGGCGGCGGTTTCCAGAATTACCCGGACGATTACCAGGTGATCGAGCAGTTGGCGAAGGACGAGCAACTGACCGTGCGCATCGCCTACAACCTGTTCACCCAGAAGCCCAAGGAAGAGTTGACCGACTTCAAGAACTGGACCGGCAGCGTGAAGCTGCACCAGGGCGATGATTTCCTGCGGCACAACGGCGCCGGGGAAATGCTGGTGTTCTCGGCGGCGGACTTCGAAGACTTCCTCGAACCGCGCCCGGACCTGCCGCAAACCATGGAAGCCGAACTGGAGCCGGTGGTGCGCCATCTGGTCGAGCAACGCTGGCCGTTCCGTTTGCACGCCACCTACAACGAATCCATCAGCCGCATGCTCGATGTGTTCGAGAAGGTTAATCGCGACATTCCGTTCAACGGCTTGCCGTGGTTTTTCGACCACGCCGAAACCATCACCCCGCAGAACATCGAGCGGGTGCGGGCGCTGGGTGGCGGCATCGCGATTCAGGATCGCATGGCGTTCCAGGGTGAATATTTCGTCGAGCGTTACGGCGCGAAAGCGGCCGAAGCCACGCCACCGATCAAACGCATGCTGGCCGAAGGCGTACCGGTGGGTGCCGGTACCGACGCCACGCGGGTGTCGAGCTACAACCCGTGGACCTCGCTGTACTGGATGGTCAGCGGTCGCACCGTCGGAGGTATGGAATTGCACGCCGAAGGCCTTTCACGCCTGACGGCGCTGGAACTGTTCACCCACGGCAGCGCCTGGTTCTCCTCGGAGCAAGGCAAGAAGGGCCAGATCAAGGTCGGGCAACTGGCTGACGTCGCGGCCCTCAGTGCAGATTTTTTCAGCGTCGATGAAGAGGCGATCAAGTGGATCGAGTCGGTATTGACCGTGGTCGGCGGCAAGGTGGTGTACGGCGCCGGTGACTTCGAGAAGCTCGGGCCGGCCAGCGTGCCGGTGCTGCCGGACTGGTCGCCGGTGGTGAAGGTGCCGGGCCACTGGCGCCCGACTTCGCCGATGCAGGCCCAGTTTCACCATTGCAGCGGCCCGTGCGCGGTGCATTCCCACAGTCATGAACGGGCGCGTCTGTCGAACGCGCCGGTCAGCGATTTCGCCGGTTTCTGGGGCGCCTTTGGCTGCTCGTGTTTTGCCTTCTGACTCTTTTAAAAAAGCGCCGGCCCAACAGGTCGGCGCTGACTGCAACAACCATCCACCAAGGAGTTTCCAATGAGCAACGTTCCCTACAAACGCCTGAACAAAGACGATGCTGTGGTATTGCTGGTCGACCACCAGACCGGTCTGATCTCGCTGGTACAGGATTTCTCGCCCAACGAGTTCAAGAACAACGTGCTGGCGCTGGGCGACATCGCCAAGTTCTTCAAACTGCCGACCATCCTCACCACCAGTTTCGACAGCGGTCCGAACGGTCCGATCGTGCCGGAGCTCAAGGCGCAGTTCCCGGACGCGCCGTTCATTGCACGCCCGGGCCAGATCAACGCCTGGGACAACGAAGACTTCGTCAAGGCGATCAAGGCCACCGGTCGCAAGCAACTGATCATTGCCGGTGTGGTGACCGACGTGTGCGTGGCGTTCCCGACATTGTCAGCCATTGCCGAAGGCTTTGAGGTGTTTGTGGTGACCGACGCTTCCGGCACCTTCAACACCACCGTGCAACAAGCGGCCTGGGCGCGCATGTCGGCCGCCGGTGCACAACTGCTGAACTGGTTCTCCGTGGCCTGCGAGCTGCAAGGCGACTGGCGCAACGACATGGAAGGCCTGGCCAACCTGCTGTCCGAACGCCTGCCGAACTATCGCAACCTGATCAACAGCTACACCAAATTTACTGCCCAATAATCGCAAAACCTGTGGGAGCGGGCTTGCTCGCGAAGACGGAGCATCAGTCACAGCAATGTTGCCTGACACACCGCTTTCGCGAGCAAGCCCGCTCCCACAAGGTTTTGTGTGAACCTTGGATCAGCGACTCTGCAACCAACTCAAAAACCCACCTTTCCTGACCGCTACCGGTTTGGCCATCAACGCCATCCGGCTGTTCTGCTGGCGCACCGCCTGCAGCTTGTTCAACGCCCGGTCGACTTCCCGTCGTTGCGCCATGCAGTTGCGGGTCAGTGATTTGTCGAGGCGGTAGATGATGCTTGAGGTCATGGCGGTGAACCGTGCCTGGGACGGCGTGTCGGCGAGGATGCTTTGTTCGCCCATGACTTCACTCGGCCCCATGCGCCCGGCTTCGATCTGCGTGCTGCCGTTGGGGACGGTGGCGCTGACCACGCCGGTGGCGATGACGAACAGGCTGTCCGGTACTTCATCCAGATCCAGCACCACCTCACCGGCCGCGTATTGCTGCGCCACCATGTTCTGGGCCAGGTGATCCCGTTCCTCGGCGCTCAGGGAGCGGAATATTTTCACTTCATCGAGCAAGGCCCGTGCGCGGGTCGACGGCTCGATCACGCCATCGGGTTGCCGGGAAATGCCCGCCGCTTCAAGGTGCCGATGGGCCAGGTCGAACAGTTGATTGCGTACTTCACCCTTTTTGCCCAATTCGGCGATGAAGCCGCTGGCCACGTATTCGGACATGGTTTCGCCGGCCTCCTTGAGCACGGCTTTCGGCGCCGGATCGAGCAGCAGGCTGCTACTGCCCTGAAGGGTGCGGTCCAGGGCATCGAGTACCCGGCGCGGGCGGATGTGGTTGGGCACCTGAATGCTGATCGACACGCCGTGCATATTGAACGGGCGGCTGAGATTGACGATCTTTGCCTTGGCCGCCACCGAGTTCGGCACCACAGCGGTGCTGCCGGCGCTGGTCAGCAGGTGGGTGGCACGCCAGTCGATGTCCAGTACCTTGCCTTCAATACCGTCGATGGAAACCCGGTCATCGACCTGATACGGCTTGGTGGTATTGAGCACGATGCCGGAGAACACGTCGCTCAAGGTGCTCTGCAATGCCAGACCCACCACGATGGCGACGACGCCGGAGGTCGCCAGCAAACCTTTCACCGGCAGCTCCAGCACGTAGCCGGCGGCGGCCACCACGGCAATCAGGAACACCAGTGCACCGATGACATCCTGCAACAGCCGGCCGCTATGGCCGATGCGCCGCATCAGGGCCAGGCCGATCACTTCGGTCAGCACCCGCGCGACGTACAGCCACCAGAGAATCCCCAGTGCCGTGGCCCCCAGTTGTGCCACGCGATCATCGGCAAACAACGGCGCCTGCAACGGGCTGACGCCGGCGTTGATGAGCACCGCGCTGAACAGCACAAACAGCGCCAGGCGCACACCGACCCGGCTGACGCGATGCTTGAACGGCGCGAGGTGCCACAGCAGGGCGTCGATTACCAATAGCAGTGCACTCAGGGAAAGCAAATGCTCAAGGAGCAAGGACATGGGGAAACTCCATTTAAATGCTTGCGGCAAACAGATCGCAGATCCTTCGGGGAAGGTGATTTCAGTGCGGTGAACGAAGATTAATGGTGTGCCTGAAAGGGAACAAGCGGCTATAAAGTGTTTGACTGTCAACCGGGAAGTGACAATGAACCCATTCGAAGATATGCGTATTTTTTGCCAGGTCATGGACTCCGGCAGCTTCACGGCGGCCGCCGATCAACTGGGGCTGTCCAAGCAGTTTGTCAGCCGCCGCTTGATGCAACTCGAAGAGCGCCTGGGCGTGCGCTTGCTCAATCGTTCGACCCGGCGCCTGGATGTCACGCCGCTGGGGCAGAGCTATTACGAGTCAGCCTTGCGCCTGCTCAGCGAAGTCGAACAAGTGGAGCAGGGCATCGCCGGCCAGACCACCGAGCCACGGGGGACCATTCGTGTGAGTGCGCCGCTGTCGTTCGCGCTGGCGCATCTGGGCTGCCTGTTGCCGGTGTTTTTGCAGCGCTATCGCGACGTGACGGTGGAGATGGATTTGAGCGATCGTCCCGTGGATTTGCTCGGTGAGGGCTACGACCTGGCGCTGCGCATCGGCACACTGGAAGACTCGACACTGATCGCCCGACGCATTGCCTCCATTGAGCGGGTGTACTGCGCAAGCCCGGCGTACCTGACCGAACGCGGCACACCGCTCAAGCCTGAAGATTTGCACGGTCACGACTGCCTTCCGTACGGCCATGGTCGACAGGTGCAATGGCGGTTTGCAGGGCAGGGCAAGCCATTGAGCGTCAATGTCAGCGGGCGGATGCGGGTCAACAACGGTGAATTGCTCAAGGACGCGGCGATTGCCGGGCTGGGGGTCACGTATTTGCCGACGTTCATTGTCGGCTCGGCGTTGAAGGATGGACGGCTGGTGGAAGTGCTGGAGGATTTTCGGCTGGAGCCGCTGACGTTGTCGGCGGTCTATCCGCAACACCGGCAAAGTTCGCGGCCGGTGCAGGCGCTGGTTGAGTTCTTGCGCGAACGGCTGGATCGGGTTGAAGGTGGCTTGTAGAAATGCGCAGCGCCCGACTCAAACGAACCTGTGGGAGCGAGCTTGCTCGCGATGGCGTCGTGTCATCCAACATTGAAGTCGTCTGACACTCCGCCATCGCGAGCAAGCTCGCTCCCACAGGGTTTTGTGTTGTGTGGGAATCAGTGGGAATCAGCTCCTTTTGTCATCACCGGGCTCGGCATGGACACCGCGGTCATCACCGGGCTCGCCATTGGCATGGACACCACGGTCATCGCCGGGCTCGCCATTGGCATGGACGCCACGGTCATCGCCGGGCTCGCCATTGGCATGGACGCCACGGTCATCGCCGGGTTCGCCATTGGCATGAACGCCATGGTCGTCCCCGGGTTCATCATGGGTGCCGCTGCGTCCTGAGGACGAGACCGATCCGGAGTGGCTCGAACCGCTGTTGGCACTGCCATGACCACTGTTGCTGCCATGGTCGCCACTGTGGCCGCTGCCGCTGTTGCCACCACTGCCGCTTCCACCATGACTGCCGCCGCCACCACCGCTACCA
>NZ_JAHBDG010000065.1:0-4539 GCF_019956305.1 Pseudomonas sp. BF-B-30
GGCCGATCAGCTTCTTGATGGTTTCCGGGGTTGCAGCAACCCGTGTTTCACCGGTCTGGGTTTCGAGAGGAACACCAATGTGCACGTCAAATCTCCTGCGTGATCTTATTGAGTAAACCCATGCACTACGGATGGTGCGGCTGGGGCGGCCGATCAGCACGATCCCGCCAAATCAGGGCGGGGCGCGGCATTTTGCAGGCGAACTTTGTGCCCTTCAAGGGATTATGACGGGTGACGGAAAATTAACTACAAGTCACCCCGTGACCGAATGTCGCAACCAACCGGCTCAATCCCTTGCAGACCGTGCTTTTCAAGGATTCTGGCCGAAATTGAAGAATTTACACATCGGCCGTATGAATGATGCGGCATTGCCTCGAAATAGTGGCGCAAAGCCGCGTCATCAGGCGCTTGTGGGACGTTTGTACGACTTGTCGATACAGTTTGCTGCTATGCGACAAATACGTATATCTGTAGGGCTTTTATTTTACTGACTACGGGGTCAAGTAACCTTGTAGAGCCTTTATCCCTCTAGGCTGTAGCTGTACGCCTGATTTACCAACCAGTCGCGAAATGCCCTTAAAGACGCGGATTCGACCTTTCGCTCAGGAATCATCAGGTAGTAAGCCTTGATACTGGACAGTGCTTGGGGGTTGGCGATCACCAGGCGTTTCTCTTTCAGCTCCCTTTGAATCAGGAACGGCGGAATCAGGGCAATGCCCATGTCGTGCATGGCTGCCTGGGCGAGCATGGAGAATAGCTCGTAGCGGGGGCCCGTCATGTCTCGCGGGACATTGAGGTGTTGGGAGTCGAACCATTGGCGCCAGGCATAGGGGCGAGTGGTTTGTTGCAGAAGAGGCAAGTCGGCGATTTCCCCGGGCGTCAGACTGGTCTTGTTTCCGAGCAGGTTGGGGCTGCAAACGGGCATCGGATTTTCACCCATCAGCCTGTGGGATTCCGTACCCGACCAATCCGCGTCGCCGAAGTAGATGGCGGCATCAAAATCCGTGTCGGCGAACAGGAACGGCCGCGTGCGGTTGGTCAGGTTGACCGTCACTTCCGGGTGTTTCTGCTGGAAATCCTTGAGTCGCGGCAGCAGCCATTGGGTGCCGAAGGTCGGAACTACGGCCAGTTCGATCACGTTGGTGCCCTGCTGGCCCATCACGGACAAGGTGTCGCGCTCAACGGCATCGAGCTGAGTGGCCACCCGACGGCTGTAGGAGAGTCCGGCTTCCGTCAGCTTGACCCCGCGCCGCGAGCGTCGGAACAGTTCCACACTGAGGAACTCTTCAAGGCTGGCAATCTGTCGGCAAATCGCTCCCTGGGTCAGCGAAAGCTCCTGGGCGGCCTTGGTGAAGCTCTCGTGGCGCGCCGCGGCCTCGAAGCTGATCAGGGCGGTGGTGCTGGGTATCTTTCTGCGCATGTACGTCAACCTCACTAATACATCGCATAAAAGCTCTTTTGCGACGTTTCGGAGTGAGAAATTAGCACAACAGTATGCAAAATCCTCGTTTGCCGTCGCGCCGATCCGGGCCTAGGATCAGCCTACGTTATTTGACCCGATTCGAGAGGACACACTCATGGGCGGTAAAGCTAGCTTCAACTGGATCGATCCCCTGCTGCTGGATCAACAGCTCACTGAAGAAGAACGAATGATTCGCGACACGGCTGCGCAATTCGCTCAGCAAAGCCTTGCGCCGCGCATCCTCGAAGCTTTCCGTCATGAGAAGACCGATCCAGCGATCTTTCGCGAAATGGGCGAGGTTGGCCTGTTGGGCGCAACCATCCCCGAGCAATACGGTGGCAGCGGCCTGAACTATGTCAGCTATGGCCTGATCGCCCGTGAAGTCGAGCGCATCGACTCCGGCTATCGCTCGATGATGAGCGTGCAGTCCTCGCTGGTGATGGTGCCAATCAATGAATTCGGTACCGAAGCGCAAAAGCAGAAGTACCTGCCGAAACTGGCGTCGGGCGAGTGGATCGGCTGCTTCGGCCTGACCGAGCCTAACCACGGCTCCGACCCGGGCGCGATGATCAGTCGTGCGCGCAAAGTGGAAGGCGGCTACAGCCTTACCGGCAGCAAGATGTGGATCACCAACAGCCCGATCGCCGATGTGTTCGTGGTCTGGGCCAAGGACGATGCCGGTGACATTCGCGGCTTCGTACTGGAGAAAGGCTGGAAAGGTCTGAGCGCTCCGGCGATTCACGGCAAGGTGGGCCTGCGGGCATCGATCACCGGTGAAATCGTGATGGACAACGTGTTCGTTCCGGAAGAGAACATCTTCCCGGACGTCCGTGGTCTGAAAGGTCCTTTCACTTGCCTCAACTCGGCACGTTACGGCATCTCCTGGGGTGCGCTGGGTGCAGCCGAGTTCTGCTGGCACACCGCTCGCCAGTACACCCTGGATCGTCAACAGTTCGGTCGCCCACTGGCCGCTACCCAGTTGATCCAGAAGAAGCTGGCCGACATGCAGACTGAAATCACTATGGCGCTGCAAGGCTGCCTGCGTCTGGGTCGTATGAAGGACGAAGGTACCGCGGCGGTCGAAATTACCTCGATGATGAAGCGCAACTCTTGCGGCAAGTCCCTGGACATCGCGCGCATGGCTCGCGATATGTTGGGCGGCAACGGCATCTCCGATGAATTCGGTGTGGCGCGTCACCTGGTCAACCTGGAAGTGGTGAACACCTATGAAGGTACTCACGACGTCCATGCACTGATCCTCGGTCGTGCGCAAACCGGCCTCCAGGCGTTCTATTAAGGAGAACGTCCATGGGCGCGCTATCGCATCTACGGGTACTGGATTTATCGCGGGTGCTGGCCGGGCCTTGGGCCGGGCAGATCCTGGCCGACCTTGGCGCTGAAGTGATCAAGGTCGAGCGTCCGGGTAACGGCGATGACACGCGCGCCTGGGGGCCGCCGTTCCTTAAAGACGCTTATGGCGAGAATACCAGCGAGGCTGCTTATTACTTGTCGGCCAATCGCAACAAGCAATCTGTCACCATCGACTTCACTCACCCTGAAGGGCAGAAGCTGGTGCGTGAACTGGCGGCCAAGTCGGACATCCTGATCGAGAACTTCAAGGTCGGCGGTCTGGCGGCTTATGGCCTGGACTATGAAACGCTGAAGACGATCAATCCGGATCTGATCTATTGCTCGATCACCGGGTTCGGCCAGACCGGTCCTTACGCCAAGCGTGCGGGTTATGACTTCATGATCCAGGGGCTCGGTGGCCTTATGAGTCTGACGGGGCGACCTGAGGGCGAAGAGGGTGCGGGGCCGGTGAAGGTTGGCGTGGCGCTGACGGACATCCTCACCGGGCTGTATTCGACTGTCGCGATCCTGGCTGCGCTTGCGCATCGGGATCACGACGGCGGTGGTCAGCATATCGATATGGCACTGTTGGACGTACAGGTGGCTTGTCTGGCCAATCAGGCAATGAACTACCTGACGACAGGCAACGCGCCTAAGCGCTTGGGTAATGCTCACCCGAACATCGTGCCTTATCAGGATTTTCCTACGGCGGATGGCGATTTCATCCTTACCGTCGGGAACGATGGTCAGTTCCGCAAGTTTGCGGAAGTGGCCGGGCAGCCGCAGTGGGCGGACGATCCGCGTTTTGCCACTAACAAGCTGCGGGTGGCAAACAGGGCAATACTGATTCCGCTGATCCGCCAGGCGACGGTGTTCAAGACTACCGCTGAATGGGTGGCGCAACTGGAACAGGCTGGCGTGCCATGCGGGCCTATCAATGACGTGGCCCAGATGTTTGCCGATCCTCAGGTCAAGGCGCGTGGGTTGGCTATCGAACTGCCGCATGCGCTGGCCGGGATGGTGCCTCAGGTGGCGAGCCCGATTCGATTGTCGGAGACGCCGGTTGAGTATCGTTTTGCACCTCCTCTGCTGGGTGAGCACACGCTTGAAGTTTTGCAGCGTGTGTTGGGTCTGGATGCCGGAGCGGTGTCCGCATTCAAGGCTTCTGGCGTTCTCTGATAGGTCTCTTCTATATAGAGGGAGTTTCGGCTCCTCTATATAGGCACCCTTTGGGGTGTTTTGCTGCTTTCCGCAGCTTATTGATAGAAAACCTAAATCAGTGCTTGACGGCAGATTCCAGGTGTCTATAATTCGCCCCACTTCCGGCGCAGTCGAAACGGAAAACTCCTTGGTAAACAAAGAGTTACGCAGTTTTCGGCAGCAGGTTGCTTCAGTTCATCGAAGCACAAAGGGAGTTGAAAAAGAGGTGTTGACAGCAGCGTGTAACGCTGTAGAATTCGCCTCCCGCTGATGAGAGATCTGAAGCGCAAGTGGTTGAAGTTACAAAGGAAACTTTGAAAGCTTCTGAAAATAATCACTTGACAGTAAATGAGGCTGCTGTAGAATGCGCGCCTCGGTTGAGACGAAAGATCTTAGCCAACCGCTCTTTAACAACTGAATCAAGCAATTCGTGTGGGTGCTTGTGGAGTCAGACTGCTAGTCAACAGATTATCAGCATCACAAGTTACTCCGCGAGAAATCAAAGATGTAACCAACGATTGCTGAGC